>JAAAOG010000005.1 GCA_009909005.1 Alphaproteobacteria bacterium
AATAGTTGACAAGCCCGCGCTGGCCCAGCCAGCCGAACCCCGGAACGCTGACGCCGCAGCCGCTCAGCAGCACGATGAAGATCGCCGCCACCAGCAGACCGAAGACGAGCCAGAGCAGCCAGGCCAGCCACCATAGCGGCTGTTCGGCATAGACGACGGTTCCGCCGGCCGCCCCGGCCATGGCGACCCCGCCGGGCGGCGGTTGCGGCGGGGGCGGGGGCGGTGTCGCACCCGCTCCGCCGGGCGCGGCGGCCGCCGCCGGGGCCTGGCGCGGCGGGACATAGGGCACGAATTTCCGCAGGACGCCGCGTTCCGGGCGCGGCGCATCGGTCAGGGTCCCCCAGCAGGTGAGCACCGGCTGGTCGCCGAAGGCGTAGATATGCTCCTCGCCCGGCACCTCCAGCGCCAGCTCCAGCATCTGGCCGAGCAGCCGGTCGCCGCCCTGGTCGGACTGCGACAGCTCGGCCGCCTTGCCGGCGATGTCGTCGCGCAACTGCGCCAGACGTCCGCCAATCGCCTGCTGACGGGCCGGGTCGGCATCGACATAGCGGACGACATCGCCCTCGCCTTCGGCATACCAGTCGACCGAGGCCTGTCCGGGATTGTCGTTGGGCTCGGCCAGAAGACGGGCATGGCTGTCGCCCAGCGCCCTTTGCAGATAGCGCGACAGCTGGTCATAGGCCGCGGTGACGGGCTGGCCGCCGGTGCCGAGCCGGTGCAGACCGGGCTGTCCTGTCGTCGCAATGCGGATGGTTTCCATGGCCGGTCTTCCCGCCCCCTGCCCTTGGGTCCGTCAGGGCTGCGGCGCCGGGTCGGGCTCCGCCGGCGGGGCCTCCGGCGGACTTGCCGCATCTGCCGGCCCGGGCTCGCCCGCGCCCGCGCCGTCTTCCGCGTCGGCCGGTTCATCCGGCGATTGCGGCGGTTCGGTGACCGCGACCTCGACCGGCTGCGACACGCAGGCCCCGGCGACCACCTGGTGGGAAATTCCGTTGGTCTCCAGGAAGCGGGCCAGGTTGACCGCGGCGATGGCATAATTGATCCGCGAGGCCTGGGCCTGGTCGATTCGCCCGAAGGTGTTGATGCCGACCACCCGGCCGCAGGCATCGACCAGCGGCCCGCCGCTATTGCCCGGCGAAATGCTGGCCGTGTGCGCGACGATGGGAAAGCGCTGGTCCTCGTTCTGGACGACCGTGACCACGCCCTGCGTGACCGCCATACTCGGGATGGCCGAAGCGTCGCCGTTGATCAGCGCCCGGTAGTTGAGGTCGGCCTCCAGGATGATGGTGGGATAGCCGGCGGCCACCACGCCCTGCAGGCGGCTGACGGCCGGCGTGAAGGCGAGATGCCGTACCCCTTCGGCCGAGGGCACCGCCAGCACGGCATAATCGGGCGTGCCGATATCGCTGCCCTGGGTGTGCACCTCCAGCGAGGCCGGCTGCAGTCCGCCCAGCGCCTGGTTGGTCACGAAAATCCGGTCGGGCCGGGCATTCTCGAGCACATGATAGTTGGTGACCAGGGTCTGCGGGGCGATAAAGAAGCCGCTGCCGATGCCGATATTCTGCTCGCCCTCGGCAATCACCAGGGCCGTGCTCTCGTCGAGCAGATCGACGAGTGTACCTTCGAACGGCGCCTGGTCGGGCAGCGCTTCCGGCGGCACCTGCGTGGTATCGGGCTGGGGCGGCAGCAGCGGCGGGTCGGACGGCGGTGTCCCGGCTTCGCCCGGCGCGCCTTCCGGCAGAATGGCGGGCTGCTCGCGCCCGGGCCCCGGCGTCTGGCCGGGCTGCAGCGGCACGATGGTGCCGGGCACGCCCTGGCGCGGGTCCTGGATGGTGCAGACGCCGCGGTCGAGCGCCGTCTCCAGCACCCGGATCTGCTCTTCCAGCGAACGGTTGTTCTCCCGCTGCAAGGCGATGAGCCGGTCGAGATCCGGCCGCTCGGCGCGCGGTTGTTCCGGATAGAGCAGCACGCCCGGCAGCAGCAGGACCAGCAGCACGACCGCCGACACCAGCACCGCGATCAGCACCGGCAGCCAGGGCCGGCGATACCAGGCCGGAGCGGCCGCCGCCCCGGTCTCCGGTCCTTCCGGCGGCGTGCCGCCGCCATGCGCGCCACCCTGCTGTCCCGCCTGCTGCGCATCGGCCGGTTCTCCGCCCGGCACGCCTTGAGTGTGCGAGGCGCCTCCCGGGGGTTGTCCCGGAGGCGGCGGTGTCGGAGGGCCGGACGTCGCCATGTCTGTCTATCCTCTGCTGGCCGGAGGTTTCTGACACCCCGGCCCGCCCCTATGCTAGCGTGCCCGTCGCTGCGGGAAAACGGCGCTGTTGCCCCGAGCCAGTCGCCGGCCGGCGGCTATGGCATCGGACTCGATATCCTCGTGGTGCTCTGCACGGGTGGCAGCAATATGGCGGCAGTGCCCGCCCTCGGACGAAAGAGGCAACGAGATTACCACCGAAAGGCGGCCAGGGCCCAGTCGGGCGTGACGCCGACCGAGCGGACCAGCGCCTCGAGATCGGCATCGTCCGGCGCATCCGGCAAGGCACCGCCATAACGGCGTGCGTGGATGCCCGCGGTCACCAGGGCGGTGCCGCAACCGGCCCCGCGCCCACCGGCAATGTCATGGACCAGCGAATCGCCGACGACGCAGATGCGGTGCGGCGGCAGGCCGGGTCCGGAGCCATCCGTCAATGCCGCCAGGGCGGCTCCGAAGACCGCCGGAAAGGGCTTGCCGACATAGTGGACAAGCCCCCCCATCCGCTCGTAGAGCCGGGCGACCTCGCCCGTCCCGAACACGGCGACGCCGTCGACCAGGCCGACCCGATCCGGATTGGCGCAAAGCATCGGCAGCCGCCGGGCCGCTGCCGGCCGCAGGCGCTGTTCATAGTCGTCCAGGCCGATATCCGGCGCATCGCAGCCGCTCAGCAGCACGAAATCCGCCTGCTCGGCCCTCTCGGCCTCTGCGATATCCAACCCGGCGATCACCGAGCGGTCGCCCCGGCGCGACAGCAGCAGGCACGATCGGCCGAGACGCCGCAGCAGCGGCTGATGCCCGCTTTTCAGGCTCTGCCAGACGACTTCGCCGGAGCTGACGAGGCCGCGGTAAAGCCCGCGGTCGACCCCGTAATCCGCCAGCCGGTCTTCGTTCGACGCCGCGCGCCGCCCGGAATTCGAAAGGATGACGACCGGCTTGCCGGCCGCCTGCAGGCGTTCCAGGCAGGCGCGGACCTCCGGCGCGACGGCTCGCCCGTCGTGCAGCACGCCCCACTGGTCGAGGATGAACCCGTCATAAAGGTCGGCCAATCCGGCCAGACCCGCGATCATCGTTGGTTTCGGCATGGACGGCCGGCGGCTTCCTCAAAGAGCGCGCCCTGCCTGACCGGATTCGCCGGAA
Source organism: Alphaproteobacteria bacterium (assembly GCA_009909005.1). Lineage (GTDB taxonomy): Bacteria > Pseudomonadota > Alphaproteobacteria > DSM-16000 > Inquilinaceae > JAAAOG01. The sequence continues at coordinate 3,386 of JAAAOG010000005.1, forward strand.
AGCACAACCCTGAACATCAGCAGTCCGCTGTCGTCGGGCGGCACCACGGCATGCAGCCAGTCCGGCACCGTGCCATTGACCAGCCGTTCCGCCAGACCCTGCTCCCTCTCGTAAAGCGCGAACTCTTTCAGCCGCGGGCACAGGACGAGCACATCGACGCCGCGCCGGGCCGCGATCGTCCGCGCATCCGCCGGATCCGAGGCCCGGAACAGGTCCATGGTATCGAGGATCCCGGTGGTGTTGCGGTGGTAAGGGGCGGCAAGCACGGTGTCGCCGGCCGGTCCGGTGCGAAGCAGGATCTCGGACCCCAGGTCGACGAAGCCGGCGATCGTCAGCGGCGTCCCCGGCGCGGGCCTCAGAGGTTCCAGGGAGGCCGCCAGGCCGTCCAGGAGACAGCGCGTCTGTTCATAGGCTGGGAGGGTTTCCTCCCCGGCTGCCTGTGCCGGATCGCCCTCCCCGCCCGCCGGCGCGGCATTGACCTGCAGGCTCAGGAAAAGGCCGGGCAGAGGGCTCAACAGGAGCAGCCAGCCGGCCTTGCCGCCAAGCCGAAGGGCCGACTGGCCGAAACGGTCGCACCAGCGCCAGCCCTCTTTCAGCAAGACGGCCAGGGGCAGGACGGCGAACAGATGGGCGAAGAAATGGACGCGGGTCTGCCAGAACATCAGAAGCACGGCCAGCGCCAGATAGACGGCGAAGGCCACCCAGACCCACGCCTCCGCGCCGCGGCAGCGCCAGGCTTGCCGGGCCCGCCAGGCTGCCCAGGCCAGTGCCGTCACCGGCGCGACGAGCAGCAGCGCCGCCACGCCGTGAGAGACCCCGCGCTCGGAAAAGAGCGGTGCCGCCTCCCCGACATTCGCCATCCACAGCGCCGCCAGCCGCGGATCGACGGCACTGAACGGACCGCCCCGACATTCCGGAAACAGAACGACAAGGGCAGGCGCGGCGATCGCCGCGGGGATCAGTCCGATGGCGAGGCGCCGCACCGGGGTCTCGCCCCACCGGCGCAGGCCGTAGACGCCGAGCCAGTAGCCGAGCACCGTCAGGGAAAGGCCGAGGCTGACCAGCGAAAATCCATCGCAGTACACGGCGAACCATTCGCCCGGCGGACGCGCCAGAACCAGCAGGACCACGGTCGCCCCGCAGAGGGCAGCGGAGAAGCGCAGGCCCTCGGACAGCACGGCATTGCCGAGCCCGATCCAGCGCAGCCAGAGAACCGCGGAAAGGGCGACCAGCCAGGGAAGGCTCTCTCCCCCGACCCAGAGCCCCAGCGCCGTAGCCACGGCCGCCAGCTCGAGATAGCGGCCGCCGGGCCGGGCCAGGGCGTGGACGAGGCAGGCCAGGGCGGCGCCGCCCAACACCAGCTGCCAGCCATGATGGTCGAGACGGCCCGGTACGAACTGGGTCATCAGGCCGATCGACAGCATCGCCATCAGCGGGGCCAGTTCGGCCTCGTTGCGACCCAGAAGCAGGCGCCCGGCCCAGGCGAGGAGACCGAGAAGGACCAGCAGCAGAAGAACCGGCACTGCAATGGCCGCCAGGGTGACCGCCATATCCCGCCCGAAAACGGGTTCGGCGACGGCAACAAGGCCTGCCACCGGCAGGTCCGGCAGGCGCGACCAGTGCATCGCCACGCCCTCCGGCGGGTTCAACCGCTCCTGCGTCACATCGTACCAGCCGGCCCCGTCCAGCCAGTCGAGGGCCTGGACGATCCGCATGTAGTCGTCCGCGTCCCAGAGGACGCCGTCGAGGACTCGCGGGCCGACAAACGCCAGAAGCAGGGCGACCATGCCGATCCAGCCCCCGGCAATCACCAGAGCCAGGGGTACGGGCCGGCCGGGTTCGGCACCCGGCCGCCCGGCTGCATTGCCGTCGATCGTCAAGGTCATGGATTCGTGCCGCTCGCCACCCGTCTCCGGGGTCCAAGAAAGGCACGATAAGGTTCACGCAGGCTTAACGGTCGCAGCCGTCGGCGGGCGAGTCCGCCTCGTCAGCCGACCGTGCGGTTGGCCACGACCTCCTGCGAGCGCAGGGTCTGACGGAGCTCGCCGGCTGTATTGCCGAGCGTCGCCAGGCAGGCCTCGACCCGCTTTGCGGGAATGGCGACGGCAAAGCGGATGACATAGTCGTCGCCGTCGGTCCCGGCGACGCGCTCGGTATTCATGCGGACGATGTTCGCCTCGAAGGCGCCGAAGACCTCGGTGAGCCGGGCGACGAGGCCGGGGCGATCCTGGCCGATGCATTCGATCCGGTGGGTGGCGCGCCCGACCGCGTCGTCGCGCGGGCCGAGCCCGAAGGCGCGCACCAGGATCTCGGCATCCGCCAGCTCCGGCAGCTGGGCCAGGGCGCCGCGCAGCGTTTCCGGGTCCTGCTCGTCCGGCAATTCGCAAATGCCGGTGAACTCGGCCGCCCGGCCCAGCACGGCGAAGGTGGTATCGGCCAGATTGGCGCCCAGATCATAGAGCAGCCCGGTGACCGCGGCGATCAGGCCGACCCGGTCCGGGCAGACGATCGATACCAGCGCGTTGTAGGCCATGTTTCGCCCCTCCCAAGCTTCAGGAATCCGCAGCCGGCCCGCCCCCGCGGCCCCGACCGGTCGCAGGCGGATAGCATCGCGGCCGCCCCACCCGCAATCGCGCTGTTGTGACCGTGGGAACGAAGCGCGGCGGGCAGGAGCCTGTTGCCGCGGCGGTACTCTTCATCCAAAATTTTCTTTCCATCACCCTGCCTTGTCATGCCCGCGAAAGCGGGCATCCAGCATCGAGGGTCGATTGTCTGGATCCCCGCTTTCGCGGGGATGACCATGTCGGTCTTATGTTGCGACGGATTCCCGAAAGGACGAGGCAGCTGAACGATTTATGAGGATGCCCGAGGCTCATGATCGGCTGTGAAGGGTGTCATCTTCGAGGTGGACGATCCCGATCAGATCCTGGCCAAAGCCGATGCCGTTCTGACCGACTTGATCGAGGTCTCCGGCTGGCCCGACCGTGGAGGGTCATCATCGCCGACGTCTATGACGACCTTGAACCGTTGCGACCCTGGATCGATTGACGCATGGGCCTCATTTTGACCATCGGGCATTCCAATCATCCGATCGGGCGCTTTGTGGCGTTGCTGGCGGAGCACGGCATTGCCCGGGTGGTGGATATCCGCTCGATGCCGGCGTCGCGGCACCATCCGCAGTTTGGCAAGGCGCGCCTTGCCGCCAGCCTGGCCGAGGCGGGGATCGGCTATGACTTTCTCGGGAAGGCGCTGGGCGGCCGGCCGCGCGACCCGGCCTGTTACGATAACGGAACGATCTCATATGAGCGAGTCGCCGCCACGCCCTGGTTCCGGGACGGGCTCGACCGGCTGGAGGCGCTGGCGCGGCAGGCGCCTATCGCCATGATGTGCGCCGAGCGCGATCCCGCCGCCTGTCATCGCGGCTTTCTGGTCACCCCGCCGCTCCTCGCGCGCGGCTGGATCGTCCGCCACATTCTGGCGGACGGGTCCCTTGTCACGGCAGAGAAGACCGAGACCGGAGAACAGCTGCCGCTGCTCTGAGCGGCGAGACGGATCACGCCGCGCCGTACCGCTCTTCCAGGAACGCGTACACCGCACGCAGGCCCATGGCCTCGCCGCCCTTGGGGCGGCCCGGGCGGTCGCTGTTGTTCCAGGCGTACAGGTCGAGATGGATCCAGGGCGTACTCTTGCCGACGAAATTCTGCAGGAACAGGGCAGCGATGATCGCCCCGGCCATGCCGTTGTCGCCGGTATTGCTGAGATCGGCGACCGAACTCTTCAGCTGTTTGGCGTAGGGCTGGTAGAGCGGCAGGCGCCAGAGCGGATCGTTCTCGCGCTCGGCTGCCGCGGCCAGAGCCATCGCCACGCCGTCATCATTGCAGAACAGGGCCGGCAGGTCGGCGCCGAGGGCTGAGCGTGCTGCGCCGGTCAGGGTGGCGAAGTCGATGACCAGGTCGGGCTCGTCCTGCTGCGCCGCGGACAGGGCGTCGCAGAGGATCAGCCGGCCCTCGGCGTCGGTGTTGCCGATTTCCACCGTCAGGCCCTGGCGAGTGCGGACGACGTCAAGCGGCCGGAAGGCATCGCCCGAGGGCATGTTCTCAACCGCCGGGATCAGCACCCGCAGGCGCACCGGCATGCCGGCCTTCATGATCATGCCGGCAAGGCCGAGGGCATGGGCGGCGCCGCCCATATCCTTCTTCATCCGCAGCATGCCGCCGGCGTTCTTGAGGTCGAGGCCGCCCGAATCGAAGCACACGCCCTTGCCGACCAGGGTCACCTTCGGGGCCGCCGGATCGCCCCAGTGCATTTCGATCAGGCGCGGGGCACGGCTGCTGCCGCGCCCGACCATGTGGACGGTCGGGAAATGGTGCAGCAGCAGATCGTCGCCGACGAAAGTGCGGATCTCGGCATCGTAATTTCCCGCCAGCTGTTCCGCCGCCATCGCCAGCTCGGCCGGGCCCATCTCGTTGGCGGGCACGTTGACGAGGTCGCGGACCAGGGTCGTGCCTTCGGCCATTAACGTGATGCGCGACCGGTTGCAGCCGCCCGGCCAGACCAGCATGGCCGGCGCCCGCTCGGGCTGCTTGTAGCGGGTGAAGCGATAGGCGCCGAGAGCCCAGCCGAGCGCCGCCATGTTCGGCAGCTCGCTGCCGCCGTCCTCGTCGAGCACATAGGATCCCGGCGGCAGGCTGTAGGGCAGGCCGGAAAAGGACGTCGGCTCGGGCGTGTCGCCGAGCCCGAGCACGACCCGGGTCAGATTGCCCTCGCTGCCCGGCAGCAGGGCGACGGCGCCGCTTTCGGCCTTGAAGTTCAGGCTCTTCAACCAGCGGTCCACGGTCGCCGGCTCGCCATATTGCCAGGCCGTCAGGCCGGCCTTGGTCAGTGCCGTCAGCGGCACGCTGGATTCTTCAGGATGATCGATGAACGCACGCAGCACGGCAAGAGGGCTCCAAGAGGGGGCGGCCCGGCGGAATGGCGGGCGGGAACGGGCGGCCTCCGGCAGTGTTTTCGGGAAAAACGCCGGTTGCCCTTTGATAACCTTCAGCCTGAACCGATTTTCAGGCGGGGGCAACAGCGAGGAACGCCGTTCCAACCACCATATCCCGGTCTTCTCATGCGCGCTCTGTTGTCCCTTGTTGTCGCAATCATGCTTGGCGGGTGCTCCGTGGTCGGCATTCGTTCCGGAACCGAACAGCCCTCCTACGAGGTGGTCGAGACGCTCGGCGAGCGGACGGAAATCCGCCGCTATGGCGATCTGGCGGCGGCTGAGACCCGCGTCGACCTCGACGAAGCGCCCGAGGGCGAAGCGCGAAACCGCGCCTTTGAGCGCCTGTTCAACTATATTCAGGGCGCCAACCGGGCCGGCGGCGAAATCGCCATGACGGCGCCGGTGGAAACCGCCCGCGGCGGCGCGACTCCGGATGATAGCGGCGAAGAGATCGCCATGACCGCGCCGGTGGAAACCGCGCGCGGCGGCGAGGGCATGCTTCGCATGCGCTTTTTCCTGCCCGCGGATTACTCGGCCGACAGCGCCCCGGCACCGACCAATCTCGACGTCGAGATCGTTTCGATCCCGCAGCAAGTCTTCGCCGTCCGCCGCTTTTCCGGCGACCGCAGCTGGCCGGCCGTCGAGGAGGAACTGGCGGTGCTTCGCGACACGCTGGCCGGGTCGGCCTGGACCGTCGACGGCCCGCCGGTCGCCTGGTTCTACGATCCCCCCTGGACCCTGCCCTTCGCACGGCGTAACGAGGTGGCCCTGCCGGTCTCGCGCCGGTAGACTCAACCCTTTTCTTACGCTTTGGAGGGGCCCTTTGTGGACCTGGACACTGAACTGGGGCGCGGTGCGTGACGATCTCGTCGTCGGCAGCTGCCCGATGGAGCCGGCCGATCTCGACCGCATCAAGACCGGCACCGGCGCCACCGCGATGTTGTCGCTGCAGCACCCGGACTGCCATGCCCATTTCAACCTCGACTATCCGGCCCTTGTCGCGCATGGCCGGACGATCGGGCTGGACTTCGTCAACACCCCGATGCGGGATTTCGACCCGCCCGACCAGCGCAAGCATCTGGCCGGGGCGGTGCTGGCTCTGAACGACCTCCTGGCCGCCGGCCACCGGGTCTATGTCCATTGCACCGCCGGCTTCAACCGCGGGCCGCTGACGGTGCTGTCCTATTTGACCTTCGTCGAGACGCAGCCCTTCGAGCAGGCGCTGGCGACGCTGGTGGCCGGCCGGCCGGAGGCGGTGCCGACCTGGGAGGCCTATCACGGCACTCGCGACGATCTGTTGGCCGGGCGCGCGGCCGAGGTGCAGCTGCGCGCCTTCGTCATCTCGCAGGAACGCCCGCAGGGCAGCCCCGAGGCCGACTGGTCGCAGGCCGAGCGGGAAATCATCCGCGAAGCGCTGATCGCTTCGCCGGTTTCAGTGCCTGCGGCACCCGATCCGGAGGCGGTTCCGCCGGCGTCATGACGCCGCCTCCTCCGGTGCTGCAGCGTCCCGCCCGGCGATCGGCGCCGGCGCCGGGGTCGGTTTCGCCTCCGGAACGACGGCGCCTTTGATTGCCAGCCGCTTCCAGAGCACGAACACGGCCGGGATGACAAAGAGGGTCAACAGCGTCGCCGTCGCCATGCCGCCGACCATGGGCGCGGCGATGCGGCGCATGATCTCCGATCCGGCGCCGTCGCCGACCATGATCGGCAGCAGGCCGGCAAAGATCGTCGCCACCGTCATCACCTTCGGCCGCAGGCGGAGCAGCGCGCCCTCGAAGACCGCCTCCTCGATATCGTCGCGGGTCAGGGCGCGGCCGTCGCGCGCCGCGTCCTCCTCCCGCCGCGTCCAGGCGAGGTTGAGGTACACCAGCATGACAATGGCCGTTTCCACCGCCACGCCGGCCAGGGCGATAAAGCCGACCAGCACCGCCACCGAGACATCGAAATCCAGCCAGTAGAGCAGCCAGACCCCGCCCGCCAGCGCGACCGGCAGGGCGGCCAGGATGATGCCGACCTCGACCAGGCGCTTGAAGGCGAGGAACAGCATCAGGGCGATGAGGAGCAGGGTCGCGGGGGCGATGATGCTGAGGCGTTCCTGCACCCGCTCGATATATTCGTACTGTCCCGACCAGCTGATCGCATAGCCCGGCGGCAGGGCGACGGTTTCCGCCACCACTTGCCGGGCCTCGGCGACATAGCCGCCAATATCGCGGCCGGCGATGTCGATGAACACCCAGCCATTGCGGCGGGCATTCTCGCTGCGGATCATGCCCGGTCCGTCGACGATCCGGACCTCCGCCACCGCCCCCAGCGGGATGTGGGCGCCGCCGGGGGTGACGATCGGCAGCTCCCGCAGCCTCTCCGGGCTGTCGCGCCAGTCGCGCGGATAGCGCAGGTTGATCGGGAACCGCTCCAGGCCCTCGATGCTTTCCGAAACCCGCAAGCCCCCGATCGCCGTCTGCACGATGTCCTGAACGTCGGCGATGTTGAGCATGTAGCGGGCGGCGGCGGCGCGGTCGATATCGACCTCGATGAAGCGGCCGCCGACCGGCCGCTCGGCATAGGCGGACGCCGTCCCGTCGATGGCCGCGACGGCCCGTTCGACCTCGATGGCGATCCGTTCGATAATCTCGAGATCCTCGCCGGAGATTTTCACCCCGACCGGGGTCTTCACCCCTGTCGCCAGCATGTCGATGCGGTTGCGGATCGGCATGATCCAGACATTGGTGACCCCCGGCACCTGGACGATGCGGTCGAGCTCGGCCCGGATGTCGTCCATGGTGACGCCGGGCCGCCAGTCCTCGCGCGGGCGCAGGCGGATGGTCGTCTCGATCATGGTCAGCGGCGCCGGATCGGTGGCGGTCTCGGCCCGGCCGAGCTTGCCGTGCACCGCCTCGACCTCCGGCACCGTGGCGATCAGCCGGTTGGTCTGCTGCAGCACTTCCCGCGCCTTGCCGATCGACACGCCGGGAAACAGGCTCGGCATATAGAGCAGGTCGCCCTCGTCGAGCGCCGGCATGAATTCCGAGCCCAGCCGCTCCAGCGGCCACCACAGGCTGGCCACCAGCAGCACCGCCATGGCCACGGTCGCCCAGGGCCAGGCGACCGCTGCGTCGAGGAACGGCCGATAGGCCCGGATCAGCAGGGTGTTGAGCGGGTTCTTGCGCTCGGGAATGATGCGCCCGCGGATGAAATAGCCCATCAGCACCGGCACCAGGGTGATCGACAGGATCGCCGCCGCCGCCATGGCATAGGTCTTGGTAAAAGCCAGCGGCTTGAACAGCCGGCCCTCCTGCGCCTCCAGCACGAACACCGGCACGAAGCTGACGGTGATGATCGCCAGCGAGTAGAACAGCGCCGGCCCGACCTCCTGGGCACATTCGCCGACCACGCGCCAGCGCGTCTCCGGCGTCAGCGGCTCGCGCTCCATCCGCCGGTGCAGGCTTTCGATCATGACGATGGCGGCGTCGACCATGGCGCCGATGGCGATGGCGATGCCCCCCAGCGACATGATGTTGGCGTTGACGCCCTGCGCCTGCATGACGATGAAGGCCACCAGGACGCCCAGCGGCAGGGTCAGCAGAATGACCAGCGACGAGCGGAGATGGAGGAGGAACGCGGCGCAGACCAGGACGACGACGATGAACTCCTCGGTCAGTTTGTCGGCGAGATTGTCGATCGCCCGCTCGATCAGGCCTGAGCGGTCATAGGTGACGACGATCTCGACGCCCTCCGGCAGGCTGCCGCGCAGCTCGTCCAGCCGCCGTTCGACCGCCTCGATGGTGGCGAGCGCGTTCTCGCCCCAGCGCATGATGACGACGCCGCCGACCGCCTCGCCCTCGCCGTTCAGCTCGCCGACGCCGCGGCGCATTTCGGGCCCCCGCCGGATTTCGGCAATGTCGGCCAGCGTGACCGAGGCGCCGCGATCGTTCATGCTGAGCGGGATGTCCGCCAGGTCCTCGATGCTCTGCACATAGCCGGTGGCCCGGACCATGTATTCGGCCTCGGCCATCTCGACGACCGAGCCGCCGGCCTCCCGGTTCGACCGCTCGATAGCCCGGCGAACCTCGGCCAGCGTCAGGTCGTAGGCGCGCAGCCGGTTGGGGTCGACGACCACCTGGTACTGCCGGACCATGCCGCCGATGGTCGCCACCTCGGCCACGCCCTCGACCGTCTGCAGCTCGAAGCGCAGGAACCAGTCCTGGATCGCCCGCAGCTCGGAGATGTCGTGGCCGCCGGTCCGGTCGATCAGGGCGTACTGGTAGATCCAGCCCACCCCGGTGGCGTCCGGCCCAAGGACGGGGGTGGCGTCGTCCGGCAGCAGGGGCGTCACCTGCGACAGGTATTCCAGCACCCGCGAGCGGGCCCAGTAGATATCCGTGCCATCCTCGAAGACCACGTAGACATAGCTGTCGCCGAAAAAGGAGAAGCCGCGGACATCGACCGCCCCCGGCACCGACAGCATGGCGGTGGAGATCGGATAGGTGACCTGGTCCTCAACCACCTGCGGGGCCTGGCCGGGATAGGTGGTCTTGATGATCACCTGGACATCGGAAAGGTCGGGGATGGCGTCGACCGGCGTCGCCTGCACCGCCCAGACCCCCCAGCCGGCCAGGGCCAGGGCCAGCACCACGACAATGAAGCGGTTGGCGATCGACCAGCGGATGATGGCGGGGATCATTGGCCGACACTCCCCGTCTCCGGCTCGATCGACACGACCTCCAGGCGCATGCCACCGCTGCGCCGGAGCCCGATCTCCACACGCTGACGGAGCGGCACGGCGACCGGATCGACGGTCGCCGCAAGCGGAAACTCCATGGTCATGCCGGGCATGCCGATGGCCGCAATATCGTCATGGGTAATGGTGGCCGTGCGCGCCTCGGCATCCACGGCATTGACCACGCCGCCGACCAGGATGGGCACAGATTCTTCGCCGGAGCTTCCGGCGGCCTCGCCCGGCGACGTCATCGCGCCGGCGCCGGACTCCTCGCCCGGGCCGGCCTCGTTCGCCGTCTCTTGCGGCCTTATGGCCGTGATGACGTACATCGCCCCCTCACCACGGGCGAGATCGAACTCGACGGGGGTCTCGAGCGGGATTGCGTGGGACTCGACAGTGTCGGCAAAGGGCAGATCCATGGTCATCGCCGGCCAGCCGAGCGCGTCGATCGGGTCATGGCTGAGGCTGACCTTTCTGTCTGCGCGCATCACCGCATGGATCGTCCCGGTGCCGACGGCGTCGACGCCGTCATCGGGCTGCAGCGTGGTCAGGGCAAGCAGGCCATCGGCGCCGCGCACCGCCTCGAAACGGACGTCCGCTCCCGGTGCCAGGCGATCGAGCGCGACAGCCGCGGCGATCGCAAAATCCGTCGTCATCGCCGGCCAGTCGAGCGCCTCGATCTGCGCATGCGCGATGGTGGCGCGGCGGCTCTCGGGGTCGATTTCGACAAGCCTGCCGCGACCGGGAGCCGGCTCGGCGTCGGTCGGCGCCATGCGCAGGAAACCGGCGGCAAGGCTGCTCTCGCTGTCGATCAGGAACTGGGCCGAGACCACCACCCGCTCACCGGCCGCCAGTCCCTGGACAATCTCGACACGGCCCTCCTCCATGAGTCCGGTGGTGATCAGCCGCGGCTTGAAGCGTCCCTCCGGCAGGGCGAGCACCACCCGCTCGGCACGGCCGGTGCGAATGACCGCCTCAGCCGGGACGGTCACGGCCTCGCGCCCGCCCTCGCCCAGCAACGTCACTTCGGCGAACATATTGGGTCGCAGCAGGGCCTCGGCATTGTCGAAGCGCAAGCGTACGGGAAGCGTGCGGGTTTGGGGATCGAGTTCGGGATAGACATAGTCGACGGCGCCCGCGAACGTATGCCCCGGAAGATGGTCGAGACGAGCCTGAGCCCGCATGTCGGCGGACAGCCGCCCGATATCGCGTTCGAAGACGTCGACGAGCAGCCAGACGCTCGACAGATCGGTCAGGGTCATGGCCCGGTTCTCGGGGCGGAGGTACATGCCCTCGGCGGCCGGCAGGTCGACGACCACGCCGTCTTGCGGCGCGTACACCCGCAGCCTGTCGCTCGCATCCGGGTTGGCAGTCAATTCCTCGATCTGGCGCTCGCTGACTCCGAGATTGCGCATCTGGCCGAGCGCCGCATCGATCTGGAGCCGGTCGTTGCGGCGCAGACCCCGGCGATATTCGGAAATCGCGACGACGATCTCCGGCGCATAGATTTTGAAGAGCAGCTGGCCTTCCCGCACCGGGTCGCCGACCGCCCGCACCCGCAGATCCTCGATCCAACCCTCGGTCCGCATATGGATGTGGCTTGTGCGGTGCTCATCATAGCCCACAAAGCCGACCGTCTCGACGCGCGGTGTCAGCGTCTCCACCCGGGCCACCGCGGTGCGGACGCCAATGGCGTTGATCTCAACCGGAGATAGCGCAACCTCAGAGGGATCGTCGCCCTGCTCTTCGCCTTCATAGACGGGCACCAGCTCCATGCCCATCGGCGACAATCCGGGGCCGTCGCGCCGAAAATTCGGATCCATGGGTGCAACCCAGTAGAGGATCCGCGGGCCGCCGTCCTCGTCGGCCGCAGGGGCCGCCAGAAAGAGCCGCTCGACCGCGATCCCGCCGCCAAGCCCCGCCACCAGCGCCAGACAGGCCAGCGCTCCATATCGTCCACGCATGTCGCTCGCTCCCCGAGCTCTCTTCGTCCCTAAACGGCACGCCGCGGCGGCCCGATCGGCACCGCGGCCTATGGTTCAGAGAGCGTGACGCGGCGGCGGGTGCGGCGGGCCAGTCGAAATGGCGTAAAGGCGTTCGGCATGGCAGCCGGTATGGACGGCCCGGGCCTGGCTGCCGTTCGCATGGTCCTCGCCGACAAATCCCATCATGCCGGAGCAGGAAGCCCCGAGGGAGCAGACAGGACACAGGTCGTCGCCATGATCTGCCATGCCGGACGCGTCCGGTGTTCCGATCGCCGGCGCGCCGCCGGGCTCATGCAGCCCATGACAAGGAGTGCCGGACGACGCGGCCGCGAGCTGTCCCGCCAATGCGGGCACGACAAGAGACAGCCCGAACAGTATCAGGAGGATCGGCAGACAGAGACGGCGAGAGACTCTGGGATAGACCGGCACGGAGGCCTGCTCTTGCAGCGGGACGCTTGGGGAGAAAATATTAAATTATGTACGCGCTGCAAGCCACGATCTCTCGCAGCGCAACACATGACTGTGATGAAGCTGCGACAGGCTCCTCCCTCAGCCCTGGGCCTTGAGCGCAGCGGCGGCGCGGGCATAGCCGCCGTCCGCCCCGTCGAGGAAATGCATGTGGTCGTTGCTCGCGACCGATGGCACGAAGCAGGTCATCAGGGCCGCCTTCTGCCGGTGCAGGCCGTAGCGGACAAGGCGATCCCCCCGGGCCCGTTCGAGGATCGCCGTGATCCGGGCGATGACCGCTTCGTCGCAATCGATTGTCAGCCGCAGAGCGTCGTCGAACTTGCGGAAATCGCTATTCAGCGCGACCTCGGACCGATACCGCCCCGGGTCGAACCGGCCCAGCACCAGGCCGGTGCGGAACAGCCCCCAGGCGAGAAAAGTCTCCAGGCGCAGGGCCAGACGGCTGCGCGGCCGCCTGTCCGGACCTTGCGGCACCCGCGCCTCCAGGTCCATGCCGGCCGGAGGCCATGTCGCCGTGGGACCCGATTCCGGGACCGGATGGCCGTGACGCTCCTGGGCTTCGAGCGTGGCAAGCAACCGCCGCACCAGGTCGGCGATGGCCGCCTCCTCCGCTCCTTCGGCCGGCTCCAGGATCAGCGAGACGATTGCTCCCTTTCGGCTTTCAATCGGCACCCAGCGGCAGGAGAGACCGGAGAGGTCAGGCCGCGCCTCGGCCGGAGCCGGGGCCAGGGCGAAGCGTCCGGCCTTCATCTCGGCCTCGGCCCACGACAAACCGCCACCGGACACCATGGCGTAGCTGACACCCTCCGAGACCGCAAAGCGTGCCACCCGGATGTCGCGGCCGACGGCCCGAATGGCAGCCACCGGTATCATGGCGGCACGCAAGACGAGCCCGAGATCCTCTTCCACCCAGCGCGCGGTGCGGGCAAGAGCCTCCGCCGCTTCCGCGCGAAAGTCGGGCGGCACGACCAGGGCCGCGCCGTCGCCGCCGAAAACGAAAGGGAAGTCGCGATGGCCAAGCGCATTGGACACGGCGGTGATCGCCGCCGCCCCTGCCATATTGACCGCCTTGTAGCGCCCCTCGGCGATGGCCCGGGTTGAGCCCACGACGTCGGTCAATCCGACCTGCCAGTCATCCGGCAGGGGCCGGTAGACAGCTGGATCGACGACGCTGCGGAAATCGGTGAAAGTCGGAATATCCGCGTAGATCGCTCTGGCCGGATCGGTCACGAAGGCTCCCTTCTGCAGTCTCCACCTTGTACCGAAGCCACAGGCCGACGGATGCGGCTGCCGCCGGCCTGCCAAGAACACAATCGCGTGTGTTGCACACCCCGGCAACACGGTGCATAGACAGCGCCCATGCCAGGCGCGGATCAAACCTATCACCGCTTGTTCTCGCACCCGCTTATCGTGGAGCAGCTGGTGCGGGATTTTCTGGATGACGCCATGGCCGCCGGCCTGGATTTTCCGGGCATGGAACGAGCAGAGCATCGAGGAAATTGCTCTTGCCGGACCCATTCGGCCCGACGAGAAACATCAACGGGCCCAAGTCTACCTTACAGGCAGCGATGCTCTTATAGTTCCGAATGGTGATGCGTTTGATAAAGGGTGTGTGCATCGTCTCTGCCCAAGAACGGGCCCTTTCCCTGAAACAACGCTTTATATAGCACCCCGAAGCCGACAAGCCCAAACCCGTGCCAACGGGCGGCTCCAGGATCCGGGCCGGGAATCGGAACCAACACCCCGGAGTTCCATCTTGGGGTTCGTGCTGCTCACGACGGGCGCAAATCTAAAGCGTCGCGATCGTCACCGGCCGCCTCTGTTGCGCAGCGGTCATCCCAGCCAGACGTCCAGGAACAGCATCAGGACCAGGCCGATGGCGAGGCCGGTGGTCGCCTTGTTCTGGTGGCCGGCGCGGTGGGTCTCGGGGATGATCTCGTGGCTGATGACGAACAGCATGGCGCCAGCGGCGAAGGCCAGGCCCCAGGGCAGCAGCGGCTGGGAGACGACGATGATGCCGGCGCCGAGCAGCCCGCCCACCGGCTCGACCAGCCCGGTCAGCCCGGCGATGGCCCAGGCGCGCGTACGGCTGTAGCCCTCGCCCAGCAGCGCCACTGCCACGGCCAGCCCCTCCGGCGCGTTCTGCAAGCCGATGCCGATCGCCAGAGGCAATCCGCCTTCGAGCCCCCGCGCGCCGAAGCCGACCCCGACCGACAGCCCCTCCGGAAAGTTGTGGATGGCAATGGCGACAATGAACAGCCAGATGCGGCGCAGGGCCCGGGCTTCCGGCCCCTCCCGCCCCGTCGTGAAGTGCTCGTGCGGCAGCCATTGATTCATCAGGGCGATGGCGCCCATCCCGAGAAGGATGGCCACGACGGCAATGCCGGCCGGGGCGGCGGCGCCCGCATAGCGCGCTTCCGCTGCATCGAGCGCCGGAATGATGAGCGAAAAGAACGACGCCGAGAGCATGATGCCGGCGGCAAAGCCCAGCAGCATGTCGCGCAGGCCGCGGCCGGGCGTCTTGCCGAACAGCACGGGTACCGCGCCGACGGCGGTCATCAGCCCCGCCGCGAGGCTTCCGAGGACTCCCAGCATGACAGGCGAAAGCGCGTCCACGGGGGCACTCCCCGGCTCCGGCGGCGCGCTACTCCCAGTCGACCTCCTTCAGGCTGGTCGTCTCGCGCCGTTGTTTTTTGGTGGGCCGGCCGGCTCCCTTGGGGCGGGGTGCGGCGGCCGGATCGCGCGGCAGGGCGGTTTCGGGCGTCGGTGGGGCCAGGTCCTCGTAGAGCTGCTGGGCCTCGGGGGAAGGCCCGCGGCGGCAGCCCAGCGCGAGAACCTTGACGACGCGGACATGGTTCCCCTGGACGAAGGTCAGCACATGGCCGGGGCGGACGGAAAAATGCGCCTTGGTGACGACTCCACCGTCGACCCGCACCTTCCCGGCCTGGCACTGCGTCGAAGCCAGCGAGCGGCTCTTGAAGAAGCGCGCGAACCACAGCCATTTGTCCAGCCGCAGGCTTCCGCCGGCATCGGCCGCATCGGGGGGTGGGGGCGGCGCTTCGCTCATCAGGCCCGGTCGAGCATCCTCAGCTTGGCGAAGGGGGAAGCCGTCTCCGGCGCATCCTGGCCGCCCTTGCGGCGTCTGCGACGGCGCGGCCGCTGTTTGACGGCATGGTAATGCGTGCTGCCGTCGGCGTCGATGACGGCGCGGTAGCCGAGCCCGGTCAATAGCGCCGGCAGGTCGGACCTGGTACAGCCGACCAGCTGCGCCCAGGCCGTGTCGGCAACGAACGGCCCGGCCGCCGCGACGGCACGGACCGCCTCGGCCAGCGCCTCCAGCCGGTCGAGCCGCACCGCCCGCCGTCCGGCCGGAGCAAAGCCTATGGCCGTGTAAAAGGCCGGCGGCACGCCTTCCGCCATCACCACCGAAGGCGTCCCCGGCGCCGGCAAGGCCGGAACGCGGATCAGCCGGTTGGCGACGGCCCAGAGCCGGGCCCGCATGGTCACGGTCTTCGGCTTCAGCGCCGGCTGCACGAAGACATGCCGCTCGCCGAAACGCACGCCGAGCGCCCGCAGGCGCTTGCGGTCGGCCTCGCCGACCGACTCGGAGAGGCCGTCGAGCGCCGGCAGCGGCAAGCCGCCCATCGCCTCGACCAGCTGAAAGGCGATGCCGCGGGCCGGCCCGCTCACGCGCGCCTCGCGCAGCCGCACCAGAGGCTGCAGCGCCGCCGCCACCTCGCTTGCCACCCAGGCTTCCAGCCGCCTGGCGATGCGGTCCCGGGCCGCATGTTCGACAAGGTCGCCGGTCAGCGGCCGGACTGCCGGGCGCATCGGATCCGCCCCCGGTACCAGCGTGGCAACCGGCACATCACCCCAGAGCACGGCGTTCCAGCGCTCGCCATCCAAGGGCCCCAGCGAAAAGGCGCCGTCGGGCTCGGCCTCCAGCCGCCGGACCCGCTCGGCCATTTCGCGTTTCAGCGCCCGGCGGGCGACGCTCAGCAGGGCGCGGGTGTCTTCCGAGCTGCCGGCGGCATCGGGGACGAAGCGGAAGCCGTCGAGCCGGCCGACATATTCTCCTTCGATAAGCACGTCGCCGGCAGCCGTGACCGCGGCCAGCAGATCGCCGCCGCTCTTGAGGCTGCGGACCAGCATGGCCGAGCGCCGGT
Source organism: Alphaproteobacteria bacterium (assembly GCA_009909005.1). Classification (GTDB taxonomy): domain Bacteria; phylum Pseudomonadota; class Alphaproteobacteria; order DSM-16000; family Inquilinaceae; genus JAAAOG01. Next base: position 19,709 of record JAAAOG010000005.1, read on the forward strand.
CGACGAAGCGCTGGGTCAGACGGTCGTGCAGGGCATCCGACAGGGTATCCTCGATCCGCCGCGCCTTTTCCTGCCAATGCCGGGGATCGGGCAGCCACTCGCCATGATGCGAGATGTAGGTCCAGGTGCGGATATGGGCGAGGCGCGCCACAAGCGTGTCGATATCGCCCTCGGTCCGGTCGAGCCGGGCGATCTGCTTCGCCACCCAGTCGGTGACCAGCCGGCCGCTGGGCGCCATCAGCTGGCGATAGACCTCGGCCAGCAGGCGGGTATGGGCGTCGGTCAGGGTCTTGCGGAAATCCGGGATCTGGCAGACATCCCAGAGCAGCTGCGTGGCACCCCTGTTGTCGGCCAGCTTCATCACCGACTCGTCGCGCAGCAGCGCGGTCAGGGCCAGCTGGTCGTCGGCCTCCGGCGCCCGCCGCAGCACCGGGTCCGGCGGCCGTGCATCCAGGCTCTTGAGCAGCGCCCGCGGCGAGCGGAAATCGAGATCGGCATTGCGCCAGATCAGCGTCTTCAGCGGTTCGAAGGCATGACTCTCGATTGCCTCGACCACCTCGTCGTCGATGTCTGCCGCCTCGTCGGTGGTGCCGAACGTGCCGTCATTCATGTGCCGGCCGGCCCGGCCGGCGATCTGCGCCAGCTCGGTCGCGCGCAGATGGCGGATGGAGAAGCCGTCATATTTGACCAGCCGGGCAAAGGCGACATGGTCGATATCCATGTTCAGCCCCATGCCGATGGCGTCGGTCGCCACCAGGTAATCGACCTCGCCGGCCTGATACATGCCGACCTGGGCGTTGCGGGTCCGCGGGCTCAGTGCCCCCAGGACGACCGCCGTGCCGCCGCGCTGCCGGCGGATCATCTCGGCCATGCGGTAGACATCGCTGGCGGAAAAGGCCACGACGGCACTGCGTGGCGGCAGCCGGGTCATCTTGCGCCGGCCGCTATAGCTCAGCCGGGAGAATCGCGCGCGGGTAATGAACTCCGCCTCCGGCACAAGCCGGCGGATCAGCGGGCGCATGGTCTCGGCGCCGAGAAACATGGTCTCGGCGGCGCCGCGCGCCTTCAGCAGCCGCTGCGTAAAGACATGGCCGCGCTCGTAATCGGCACAGAGCTGGATTTCGTCGACGGCCAGGAAGTCGACCGGCCTGTCGATCGGCATACTCTCGACGGTGCAGACAAAATAGCGCGCACCGGGCGGAATGATCTTTTCCTCGCCCGTCACCAGCGCGACTTTCGCCGCACCTTTTGCCTTGACGATCTTGTCGTAATTCTCCCGCGCCAGGAGCCGCAGCGGGAAGCCGATCATGCCGCTGGGATGGCCAAGCATGCGCTCGACCGCAAGATAGGTCTTGCCGGTATTGGTCGGCCCGAGGACCGCGAGAACGCGACGGCGATCGCTGATCGACATAACGGAAAGCACCATCGTCATTCTGCCGCCGTTTTTCAAGCTCAAGGCTCAAGCCTGACGGCTCCGGGAACGGGAAATGCGTGCCGATGGTCCAAGTGTTGCTGGCGATATGGCTGGGCGTGCTGATGACGGCGGCGCCGACGATGGCGTTGCCCGGCGATGCAGCGGCGCAGGATGCCGAGGGCGAGGGCGAGGCCGAGGCAGAGCGCCTGGCTGCTGTCGTCGGCGATGCCCTGGACGGCCTGTTCGCCGCCCCGGAGGGCGGAGTCCGGCTCGCCCGCCGCGGCCCGGTCACCGCCGCGCCCACAGCTGACGGCTATGCCCTCATCCTGCCGACGCTGGACCTGGAGACGGCGGCCGGATCGATCCTGACCGTGGGGCCGGTGGAAGCGGCGCTGGTGCGGCGGCCCGATGGGCGCTTTGCCGGGCCGCTGCGGCTGCCGGACCAATACGCCTTGCGCGGCCCGGCGGGCCGGACGCGAGGCGCCCTGACGGTGGAACACATCGACGGCACGCTGGCCGTATCGTTGCGGTACCGGGCCGTCATGGGCCTGACCGTCACCGCAGAGAACCTTCGCCTGACGGTAACCGAGGCCGGGGACGGAATCTCTGCCGGCAACCTGCGACTGGCGGAAGCCGGGCTGCGTCACAGCCTGTCCCCGACCGCGGACGGCCGCGTCGACAGCCTGACCCGTCTGTCCGGGCGCGGGCTGGAGATGCGCGGCTCCGGCGAGCCTCCCGGCACCCGGATCGCGGCGGGCCGGTTCCAGCTGAGCACCGGCCGCTCCGGCCTGGCGCTGCGCGACTGGCAGGCGCTGCGCAACGGCCTGCAAATCCGGCTCGCCGGCCCGGACGATGCTGAAGCTCCGCCCATCGGCGCCGTGCTGCACGACATCGCCGGCCACCTGCCGCCCCTGTTCGACGGTGCCTATGGCAGTCTGGCGATCGATGATCTGGTTATTCGCGACGGGCTCGACCGGCTCGGCGAGGAACGGCTGGAGGCGGTGTTCTCGATCAACGGCCTGCGGACGGCCACGGCCCGCAGCCGCTTCCGCCTCGCGACGCGTGCTCTGACGATCGACCGCCCCTCCGAGGCGGAGAGGCCGCCGCCGCTTGCTCTCACAGCCGATCTGGCGGTTACCGACAGTCCGGCCCGGGCGGTCTATGACCCGCTGCTGGCGCTCGTCCTTCTGGGGCCGGGCGACGGCGGCGAAGACCGTGCCGCCCCCCTGCCCGCGCTGATCGAAGCCCTGAGCGCCGGCATGATCGCCGTCCGAACTCTCGACCTGGAAGCCGACGATATCGGCGTGCACATGGATGGACGAGTTGCCCCTGCCGCTGAGACCAGGTTCGGCTTCGCGGCCGACATCGCCCTCGAGGTCCGCGGCTTCGAGGCCCTGACCGGCCGTGTCGCCGCCATGACCGAGGGCTGGGCCGTGACAGCCTTCCTGACCGTCGTACAGGCCATCGGCCAGAGGGAGGAAACCGAAACGGGGGAGACGCTCCGCCGCTACGACCTGGCCATCCGGCCGGATGGCCAGGTCGATCTGAACGGGACCGACCTGGTGCCGCTCATCGGCATGCTGGTCGGACCCGGCTGGGCCGAGAACCGGCCATGACATCGAACCTTGACTGGCGCTCGTCGAGATTTCGGGGTATGGGCTCTGCTGGGCGTTCTGGCGTCGCCGGCATGGGCCCCGTCCCCGACAGCGCCGGCCCCTCGGGACACACGATCAATCCGTCAAAGCAACAGGGAGATTAAGAGCATGCGGGCTTCGCGCATCATCGTCGGGACGTTCGTCGCGGCAACCTTGCCGGCCACTGCCTGGGCCCAG
>JAAAOG010000214.1 GCA_009909005.1 Alphaproteobacteria bacterium
CTTCAACCGAAGAAGAAACCGACCCGCGACTTTTAGGCGATTGCTAGGGATTTGTACTCGCCTATCACCCGCGACCTACGAGATGCTGACGGCACCGGAAGCAAAGGGATAAGCCTTCTTCGGAATTTGGTAAGATTGGATAATAAGGATATTGATTTGAGAAAATCAAGACCATTTCGAATGCCGCAAAAGGGATTTATTAGGAAATATCAATCTGAATATGCAGATATAATTCAAGATCATCTGGGGCAGACATATCCTCATATGTCAAAAATCATTTATATTGGTGATACTGCTGAAAATGACGCCGCAGTGATCAGAAATCTTCAGAGCATTTATATGAAGGTTTTTGGATATATCTGTGATCCCCATTTGAATTTGCCAACTTTATGGTTCGATGATATGATGTACTCTAAAAACTGGGATTCAATTCTAGATTTTCTTGCATCAATTAAGCCCTTTTTAAATTTCGATCGGTCGACTCTAGCAATTTTTGATATTGACCAGACCCTCTGGGCTCCGAAGGGAGTCAACGACGGTCCTATCGCTGAGTCCAGGAAAAAAGCGATTGATAGCATTCTAAAGCGCTATTTTAGCAAAGACAATTCATTCTTGTTGCAGGCTATTAAGGCAGCCAGAGCAATTTATGAGAAAAGCTGTGACAAAAAATACATCGGGCTGACAGAAGACAATGAAGATTACAAGGCTCTCATTGCGGTTCTTTCTGCAATTGGAATAGATCGAGAGTGCATCGATAATCCAAGCCAGTCGCCAATGAGCCGATACGATTCACCTGATGATCTCGATTGGTGGGCAGAATCAACGCTGGACAGGATAACGCGTGAAGGAAGCATTTATGATTTTCTGCACCGTGTAATGTTTCTTGTTATAATATGTGACAGCACAGATTACCCCGGCAAATTCGGCCTAAATCTTGATCTTGTCAGGCAAGACATTCAAGATTTCGGAATAAAATTCAACAATGGTGTGCCTGCGCCCTTTAGCGCTTTCCGATCAGAGGAGTTGAGTATGTGTCGAATCCTGGCTAAAAATGATGAAGTAAAAGATGCTATAACTTTAAATCGGGTTGTCTTCGATATCGCGGAGACTTTAGACTCATTGGGTGTTCCTATTCTCGCGCTCTCCGATCGACCCGACGAAGCGACGTATGACGATACGACTTCATTGCTAGATGAGCCAATGATCATCTATGGCCCAAACTATCGCGATGAAATACGGAAACTCATCCTTAATTAGAAAGGCGGCATGTCGCGTGGCGCTTTCTCGAACCATGCTGAGAGTTTTGGACTTAAAAGGCTCCATTATTGCCAGCCGCTTCTGAGTGCCGTGTCGCCGTCGATGCGGGCCTGGGTGATCGGGCTGCGGTCGCCGACCCGCACGCTGTGAAGCAGGTCGAAACGCGGCTTCAGCCAGGCCATCGGCGGTGCCGGCAAGGCCGTAGCGACGCGAATCGACTCGGAACGGGGGCATGGGTCCGGACTTGACTCGGATGGGACGAATCGTCGGCGCATCCCGGCGGTTCGCAATGTGCAAGTCCGGAGGGTTAAGCCATGGCGGCGCGAGCCTATTGGCGCGGCCATATCCGCCTGTCGCTGGTGACCTGTCCCGTCAGGCTGTATTCGGCGATCGAGACGGGCGGCGGCCGCATCAGCTTCAACCAGATCCACAAGCCGACCGGCAAGCGGGTGCGCAGCCAGCCCTGGGTGGAGGACGAGGGCCCGGTCGACCGCGACGAGATCGTCAAGGGCTATGCCTATGGCGAGGACCGGTACGTCATCGTCGAGAAGGAGGAGCTCGACGAGATCAAGGTGGAATCCTCCCACACCATCGACATCGTCCGCTTCTGCGACCGCGACGACATTGATCCCGTGTACCACGACCGGCCCTATTACCTGGCGCCGGACGGCAAGGTCGGGGCCGAGGCCTATGTCACCATTCGCGAGGCGCTGGCCAAGAGCGGCAAGGTCGCCATCGGCCAGATCAGCTTCGCCGGCCGCGAGCATATCGCCGCCATCCAGCCCTGCGGCCGCGGCCTGCAGCTGGAAACCCTGCACTACGCCAACGAGGTCCGCGACGCCGACCCCTTCTTCGACGAGGTGCCGGAGGTCGAGATCGAGGAGGATCAGCTCGAGCTCGCCGAGGTGCTGATCGACAGGAAGTCGAAGCCCTTCGACGCCACCGACTTTGTCGACCATTACGAAGCGGCGGTCCGGGAGCTGGTCGAGGCGAAGATCGAGCACCGCGAGCCCGAGGTGGAAGCGCCCCGGGCGCCGGAAGGCAAGGTCGTCAACATCATGGACGCGCTGAAGCGCAGCCTGGAGGAGGAAGAGGGCGGCAAGCCGGCCGGAGGCAGAAAGAGCGGCGGCAAGTCGGGCGGCAAAACGGGCGGCAAAACGGGCGGCAGGTCGGGCGGCAAGCCGGACGATACGGACGGCGATGGCGGGGAAGCACCGCGCCGGCGCCGGAAGAGCGCCTGAGCCCATGCCGGAGGCTCCGGACGCGGCGGCCCCAGCCGGCGACAGCCCCGACCCTGCCGCCATCCCCGGGAGCCGGACGGCCGCCATGCCCGGCTTCGTCCGGCCCCAGCTCGCCCGGTCCGGGGACAAGCCGCCGCGCGGCGGCGAATGGCTGCATGAGATCAAGATCGACGGCTACCGGCTGCAGCTGCACATCGACCGCGGCGATGTCCGCGCCTTCACCCGCCGCGGCAAGGACTGGACCGAACGCTTTCCCGAACTTGCCCGCGCCGCATCCGGCCTGCCGGTCGACAGCGCCGTGATCGACGGCGAGGTCTCGGTCATCGCGATGGGCGGCGTGCCGAGCTTCGCCGCCCTGCAGCAGAGGCTGAGCGGCGAGCGGCCCGGCCGGCTCGCCTATTACGCCTTCGACCTGCTCCACCTCAACGGCCGGGACCTGCGCGATTGCGCCCTGGCCGACCGCAAATCCGCCTTGCGGCAGCTGCTCGATGCGGCCGGCAACCCCGAGCCGTTCCTCTTCAGCCGGCATTTCGAGGCCGAAGGCGCGCGGGTCTTCGACCATGCCTGCCGCTTCGCCCTGGAAGGCATTGTCAGCAAGAAGCGCGATGCGCCCTACCGCTCCGGCCGGCAGCGCACCTGGCGCAAGACCAAATGCGTGGCACGGCAGGAATTCGTCATCGCCGGCTATTCCAAACCTTCGACCGGCCGGGAGGGCATCGGCAGCCTGGTCCTCGCCTGTCACGACGCTGACGGACGACTGGTCTATGCCGGGCGGGTCGGCACCGGCTTCGGCGAGCAGGAGAGCGCGGACCTTCGCCGGGCGCTGGACAACCGCCGCATGGCGGCGTGCCCGCTCGACGACAGCCCGGTCCCGCTGCCCAAGGGCCTGGTCTGGGCCCGGCCGGACCTGGTGTGCGAGATCGAGTTCCGCAGCTGGACGGAGGACGGGCTGGTCCGCCAGGGCGCCTATAAGGGCCTGCGCGAGGACAAGCCGCCGGAAGAGGTGGGACCGGAAGCGCCCGGCCACGGTTCCGCCGGCAAAGGCGCCGGCAGCGGCAGCGGCAGCGGCAGCGGCAGCGGGAAGGAAAGCCCGGCCGTCGCCGGGGTCACCCTCTCCCATCCCGACCGCCTGCTCTTTCCGCAGACCGGCCTGACCAAGCTGGGCCTGGCGCAGTACTGGCAGATCGTGGCCGAGGCCGCCCTGCCCGACATCGCCGGCCGGCCGCTCAGCCTGGTGCGCTGCCCATCGGGCATCGACGGGGACTGCTTCTTCCAGAAGCACGCCATGGCCGGGCTGGGCGACGCGGTGCGCCGCCTGCCGATCCGCGAGGCGGAGGGCAAGCGGGACTATCTGGCGGTGGACGGCCTCGCCGGGCTGATCCAGCTGGTGCAGCTTGGCACCATCGAGCTGCATGGCTGGGGCGCCCGCGCCGGCGATATCGAACGCCCCGACCGGCTTGTCTTCGACCTCGATCCCGGCGAGGGCGTCGCCTGGGCGGCGATAACGGCCGCGGCTGACGAGCTGCACGACCGTCTCGACGGGCTCGGCCTGGACAGCCTGTGCAGCACCACCGGCGGCAAGGGCCTGCACGTGCTGGTGCCGCTGCGACCCCGGCATGGCTGGGACGCCGTGAAGGCCTTCTGCCGGGCCCTGGCCGAGGCGATGGCAGCGGACTCGCCGAAACGCTATGTCACAACGGCCGGCAAGGCCCGCCGCAAGGGCCGCATCTACATCGATTATCTGCGCAATGCCCGCGGCGCCACGGCGATCCTGCCCTATTCGCCGCGAGCCCGGCCGGGAGCGCCGGTCGCCGCGCCCATCGGGTGGGAGGACCTGCCTTTCTTGCAAAGCGCCGGCCAATACTCCGTGGACAGCATGAGGCGGCGCATCGCCGGACCGGGACCGGCCGGCACGGAGTCCGGCCCCTCCCGGCCGAACGATCCCTGGGCCGAAATCCATGGCAGGGACCAGGCCCTGGAGCCGCAAGCCTTTCGCGCCGTCGGCCTCGACCCTGACGCCTTCGGTTGAGTGAATCGGAGGGCGGACCCCGGCATCAAGAGCCGGCCGTCCCCCCTCTTCCCGCCTTCCGGCGATTGTCATCCCGACAGAGAACGGCGGCAGGGATGCCGCCGCTCCCTATGGGCCGTGTCCCGTCAGCGGCGGGTGGCGCTGCTCAGGGAGAGGAGGGTGCGGGCGCAGAGGGTTTCGGCCGGCATGCCGGTCTGTTTGACCTGCGCCTCGGTGTCGACGAGGCGGTCGAGTGCTGCCTGCAGCCGGGCCGGCGACCAGCGGGCGAGCTGTGCCTTGACCCGCGGCTGGGCCTTGAAGAAGACGGGCGGCTTCAGCCTGGCCATGGCCTGGTCCGGCGACAGCCCTGCGGCGATATGGGCGGCGGCGAGGTGCAGGCGGGTGAAGTGCCGCTGCAGCGCCCGCAGCACCGCGACCGGCTGGGTGCCCTCCGCCGAGAGCAGGCGCCAGGCCCGATCGGCGGCCTCCGGCCGGCCGTCGGCGACGGCCAGCACCAGATCGTCGAGCGTCTGCTCGGCGCTGTCGCCGATCACCGCGCGCACGGCGTCGAGATCGGCGCGGCGGTCCTCGCCCAGCCAGGCGATCAGCTTCTCGATCTCGCGCCGCGCCAGCTGCCGGTCGGTGACCAGCACCTGGCCGAGATAGGCCTCGGCCTCGCGGTCCACCGTCTTGCCGGCCTCCTCCAGCAGGCCGCGGGCGAAGGCGGCGATGGCCTGCGGGTCGGCCTGGTAGCAGGGGACCGCGGCTACCGCCTCCGACGATTCGGCCAGCTTGCGCAGCGAGGAGCGGGTCGTCAGGTCGCCCGCCTCCAGCACGATCAGGCTGTCGGTCTTCGGGCCGGCCAGCGCGCCCTTGACCGCGTCTGTGGCCCCGTCGCCGGCCTCGCGGACGCGGATCAGCCGGCGCCCGCCGGTCAGCGACAGCGCCTGGGCCTCGTCGGCCAGGCGCGCCGGGTCCTTGGCGAGGTCGGGCCCGAGGATCTCGGCGACGCGGAACGGGTCGGGCGGCCCATCGCGCCCGGTGCCGCCGAGCACCGTGCCGGCCAGCACGGCCCCCCGCTCCTGCACCAGACCGGCATCGGGCCCGTAGATCAGCACGGCACGCAGGGCCGGGTCGGGCCGGCGGAGCAGGGCATCGATGCGGGCCGGCTGGACCTTCACGCCTGCCCCGCGGCACCGGCTGGCTCCGCGGCCGCCAGCGCCATGGCCAGCTGGATGCGGATGCGCTCGGCCAGCTCGACCAGGCCCCGCCGGCGGGCGTCGATCTCCAGCGACAGGGTGGCGACCTCGTCGTCCAGCACCTCATAGCCGGCGATCGCCGTCACCTGCTCGCGGGTCACCGGTTCGCCGCTCTCGACCGCAACCAGCGTCACGTCGGCGCGCAGGATGAGATTGACCCGGGTGATGGTGTCGATGGCGGTCAGGCCGATGTCCTGCCGCTCTTCGCGCAGGCCGACATCCAGCCGGTAGCGTGGATCGCGTGGCCGCCCGGCGGGGTTGAGCCGGGCGATCAGTTCGTTGCGCAGGATCTGGCCTTCGCGGTCGGGAATGATGCCGACCGAGACGGCGGAAAGCGCGTCGTGCACGGCGGCGCCGTCGCTGCCGTGGCGGCCATAGAGCGGGCGGAAGCCGCAGCCCGCCAGCCCCGCCCCGGCGAGGCCGGCCAGCAGCCCGCGCAGCACGGCCCGCCGGCCCGGCGGCCCGGCCGCGCAAAGGCGCTCACGCGACGACATTGACGATCCTGTTGGGCACGACGATCACCTTGCGCACCGCCTTGCCGCCCAGCGCCCGCACGACGCCGGGATCGGCAAGGGCCGCCTGCTCCGCCTCGTCCTTCGGCATGTCGCGGGGCAGGTCGAGGGTGGCCCTGAGCTTGCCATTGACCTGCACGGCGATGGTCACCCTATCCTCCACCGTCAGGGCCGCATCGACAACCGGCCAGGGCGTGTCGGCCAGCAGCACGGTGTGGCCGAGGCGCTCCCACAGCTCTTCGCCGAGATGCGGCATCATCGGCCCGGCCATGATCACCAGCGCCTCCAGCGCCTCGCGCAGGGCCCAGGCGGACTCGCTGCCGGTGCCGGTGCCGGTGAAGTCGGCGATCAGCCCGGACAGCTCGCGCACCCGCGCCACCGCCTTGTTGAAGCGGAACCCTTCGAAATCCTCGCCTACGGCCTGCAGGGTCTGGTGTACCTTGCGCCGCAGGTCGAGCGCCGCGGCCGGGAATTCGGCCGGGGCCGGGGTGCCGGGCGGCGGCAGCTCGAGCGCCGGCTCGTCGACCAGCCGCCACAGCCGGTTGACATAGCGCCAGGCGCCCTCCAGCCCGGACTCGGTCCATTCCAGGTCGCGCTCCGGCGGACTGTCGGAGAGCAGCACCAGCCGGCCGGTGTCCGACCCATAGGCATCGACCACGCTTTCCAGGCCGATGACGTTCTTGCGCGACTTGCTCATCTTCTCCAGCCGGCCGACGGTGACCGGCGCGCCGTCGGCGATGCGGATCAGCCGGCCGTCGCGGTGCTCGACCTCCTCCGGGAACAGCCAGCCGCCATCCGGGCCCTGATAGGTCTCGTGGCAGACCATGCCCTGGGTCATCAGCCCGGCAAAGGGCTCCTTGCCGACCGGATAGCCGCAGCGCTGCAGGGCGCGCATGAAAAAGCGGGAGTAGAGCAGGTGGAGCACGGCGTGCTCGATGCCGCCGATATACTGGTCGACCGGCAGCCAGTAGCCGACCGCGTCGCTGTCGAAGGCCGTCCCGGCCTGCGGCGAGCAGAAGCGGGCGAAGTACCAGGAGGATTCCAGGAAGGTGTCGAAGGTGTCGGTCTCGCGCACCGCCTTCTGACCGGTATGGGGGCAGGTGGTATATTTCCAGGTCGGGTGGTTCTCCAGCGGATTGCCGGGCGCGTCGAAGTCGATGTCCTTCGGCAGCTCGACCGGCAGCTGGTCATAGGGCACCGGCACCATGGTCCCGTCCTCCCGGTACATCACCGGGATCGGGCAGCCCCAATAGCGCTGGCGGGAGACGCCCCAGTCGCGCAGCCGGTAGGTGATCGCCGCCTCCCCGGCATCGCGGTCGGCCAGCGCCGCCACGGCGATGTCCTTGGCGCGGTTTACCGACAGCCGCACCTCTTCGGTGAGGTCGCCGAGATCATAGTCGTATTCGGCCAGCGAGGTGTCGTCATAGGCGGTGTTGCCGACATGGAACACCGAGCGGCCATCCGCCAGGGTCTGCACCGGGTCGCGGTCGAAGCGGGCCCGCTCCCCGGCCGGCAGGGCTTCGGCCTCGGCATCGCTCAGCACCTTGAGGCCCGGCGGCCACAGCACCGGCCGCACGGAGAGGCCGTATTTCCGGGCGAAGTCGAGGTCGCGCTGGTCGTGCGCCGGGCAGCCGAAAATCGCCCCGGTGCCGTATTCCATCAGCACGAAATTGGCGATGTAGATCGGCAGCCTGCGGTCGGGCTCGAACGGGTGGACGGCGTTCAGTCCGGTGTCGTAGCCGCGCTTTTCCGCCGTCTCGATCGCCTCCTCGCTGGTGCCGAGCTTGCGGCATTCGGCGATGAAGCCGGCCATGTCGGAATCGTTGCGGGCCAGGCTTTCGGCCAGCGGATGGTCGGCGGCGATGGCGCAGAAGCTGGCGCCGAAAATGGTGTCGGGCCGGGTGGTGAAGACCACCAGCCGCTCGTCCCGGCCCTCGACCTTGAAGCTCATGCGCGCACCGACCGAGCGGCCGATCCAGTTCTCCTGCATCAGCCGCACCCGGTCCGGCCAGCGCTCCAGCGTCCTGATCGACTCGAGCAGATCGTCGGCGAATTCGGTGATGCGCAGGAACCACTGGGTGAGCTTGCGCCGCTCGACGGCCGCGCCGGAGCGCCAGCCCCGGCCGTCGATCACCTGCTCATTGGCCAGCACCGTGTTCTCGACCGGGTCCCAGTTGACCCAGCTCTCCTTGCGATAGGCGAGCCCGGCTTCCAGGAACTCCAGGAACATGCGCTGTTCGTGCTTGTAATAGTCGGGATCGCAGGTGGCGAGCTCACGGCTCCAGTCATAGGACAGGCCGAGCAGCTGCAGCTGGCCGCGCATCACCCGGATGTTCTCGTAGGTCCAGTCGGCCGGATGGACCTTGTTGGCCATCGCCGCATTTTCCGCCGGCAGACCGAAGGCATCCCAGCCCATAGGATGCATGACGTTGAAACCGCAGGCCTTTTTGTAGCGGGCGACGACATCGCCGATGGTGTAATTGCGGGCGTGGCCGATATGCAGCCGGCCCGAGGGATAGGGAAACATTTCCAGCACATAATATTTCTGCCGGTCCGGGTCGACGCGCGGCCGGAAGGTCCCGCGCTCTTCCCAGATCGCCTGCCATTTGGCTTCCGTTTCCCGAAAATTGTAACGCGACATCATCGAACCTGTTCAGAGCGCGCCCGGCGGCTGCCGGCCGGCAGCCGGTCCGCCGGCGCCATGGCGGAGCGGCAGGCCCTTGCCTAGCCGGTGGTGGCGCCGACCCGCAGCTGCCGGGCGCGGGTCAGGATGGTGTCTTCCAGCTCGCGCCCCGTCGCCTCCGCGACCTCGGCATCGGTCCATTCGCCGCCGCGCCGGACCTGCCGGAAGACGGCCACCCGGATGCCGTCGGCCCGCAGCTGCCGGTCGAGGATATAGACGTTCAGCTTGAACCGCTCCTCCGGCGTCTGCGGCGGGCTGTACCAGTCGGTCAGGATGACGCCGCCGAACGGATCGGCCGAATTGATCGGCATGAAGGAGACCGTGTCGAGCGAGGCGCGCCAGAGGAAGCTGTTGACGGCAATGCCCGGCTCGCCGGGGCCGCCGCCTTCCCGATCGCCGCTGCCGAACAGCGACAGATTGAGGCCGTCCGGTCCGAACACGCTGCCTTCGGGCTGCTGGAAGGTCGGGCTGCTCGGATTGACGACGGGGGGATAGTCGGGCTCACCCCCGCCGCAGGCGGCAGCCATCAAGAGGCTGAGTATGATCGGCGCTTTTCCTGGAAACCGTGCCGTGCCCATGTGCGATCCACTGCCCTGACTGTCGAAGCCGTCCGCCGAAGCGGCCCTGTTTTGGTCCGTATAGGCGGTGCCTTGTGGCTTTGCAATGTCAGACTCCGCCCGGCGGGGGCTGCACGCTCCGAGAAGCGCTCTTTATCGACGGCAACCGCACGATCGACGGCATCCGCACGGCCGGGCCGGCGGTCAGGTGATCAGGCAATCAGGATGTCGTCCGCGAGCCCGAGCGCTGCGAGCCGCAGCACGTCCCCGTCACCGTCGGGAACGGCGGGCAGGGGACCGCTCTCCGGCAGGAGGTCGACATCCGACCGGTCCGGCGGCCGGAAATTGGGGGGCGGTGACGGCGGCGAGGGCATCGGCGGGGATGGGTCTTCCGGATTTTCCGGCGGGCGCTGCGCCGGAGGCGGAATGACCGGCGACCCATCGTCCAGAAAGGCATAGAACCGGGCGCCTTCATAGACAAAATTGTCCATTTTCGACACGGCCGCCCGCTCGTTTTCGTCGACGGTAAAGAAGTGGCCTCCGGCTTTTGTATTGAAGAAGCGGTGCACCGGCGTGGCGCCGTCGGCCGGCGCGGTGGAGGCCTGGAAGGCGACGCCTTCGAAATTGAACTGTGGCAGCGTTGCCTGGACGAGGTCGCGTTCGGCCGGATCGGCGGTGAAGAAATGGCCGCCCGCCTGCGTATTGAAGAAGCGATAGACCGGCTGCAACTCGGCACCGATCTCGGCGTCGGCATGGACCGCCTCGAACCCGACCCCCTCGTAATTGAAGTTCCCGAAATTCAGAATCACAGTGTCGCGCTCCTGAGCGCTGGTCGTGAAGAAATGCCCGCCCGACTCCTGATTAAAGAATCGGTAGACGTTCACGGCCAGCCCGGAAACGTCGGGGGCCGGCGGCGTCGGCGGCGGATTCGGATCGGAGCCCGCCGAGACGCCGTTGTTCAGGGCGATTTCCTGGATCCGGCTGTTGGTCAGCCCGTCGACATAAACGGCGCGGTTGAAATGCGACTGAATGGCCACAATTTCATGATAATCACTGTCGGGATAATAAGCCCAGATCGGTGCGCCGGTCGTGCCGTCGAAAGCCGAAATCCAGTTGTGCAGGATGAGGTTGTTGACCCCGTCATAGACGGGCGTGACCGGAAAATTGTTGACGAGCGTGTCGCCGTCGGCATTCGGCACGTTGAGGTCCGGGTAACCGGCCGCATTCAGCAAGACCTCCCCTGAGGCCAGGGCAAGGTTGAAGAAGCCGACGCTGTCGCCGATCGTCTGGTCGGCACGAAACACGGCGATATTGTTCTGAACGTCTGGATCCGGAATGAGGCCGTCATTGTCGGTCAGACCGGGGGAGAAATAGAAAGTGACAAAATCGGCCTGTGCCGTCAGGCCGCTATCCTTGCCGCCGAAATAGAAAGTCACATCGTAATTGGCGGGGTTGTTTGGATCCCAAATCCAGGTGCCGACCTCGTCGTCATGGATGAGGGAGTAGGTCGTCAGCACATCGTTTCGTCCGACCAGCGAGCCCGTTCCCTCAAAGATTCGGTTGGCAAAGCCGCCGCCGCTGCGGCTGATCTCGATATCGACGATCCAGGCCTGCCAGTTCGCGAATTCTTCCATTCCAACCCCCGATGGGTTCCCTTGCTCGTTTTCTACCGGCTTATATAGCGGCCGGGCTTTGACCGTCACCTGCAAAATCGCGGGATGTTCGCCGACCGCCCCGGGCCAGAAACTCACCCGATCGGGGGGGCGCGGGCCTGTTGCAGGCGCGCCACGTTGCTGCATATTTGTCGCGACGCTTTCTTCAGCTTGCTTGACCGCGTGGCCGGGCTGGGTCAAAGGTTCACATACAAATTCTCGGGGCCCGCACGGCAACGACAGTCGCGCACCGCCCGGGTCAGTCAGGGGGCCCTGATTGGGGCGGAACGCAAAAGGCGGCAGACCACGGGACGTACCGCGGTCACGAAGAGGTTCGAGAACACGCTCGGATAGCGAGCTCAGCGAAACCGGGATCCAGCCACATCCGGATCCGTTACGAGGAGAACTCAACATGAAAAAGCATGTCTTGCTGGGGACGACGGCGCTGGTGGCGGCAAGCCTGGTTTCGGGTGCCGCGAATGCACAGATCGAGATGCGTCTCGGCGGCTTCATGAACCAGTGGTTCGGCTATGGCGACAATGACGAGGCATTTGACCTCCAGGATGTCGACCAGTGGTCGAACACGGAAGTCTTCTTCCTTGGTCAGGGGACCACGGACAACGGCCTGACCTTCGGCGTCAACGTTCAGCTCGAAGGCAACACCTCCGGCGACCAGATCGACGAATCGTTCCTGTTCCTGTCGGGCGATTTCGGCCGCATCAACCTTGGCTCGGAGAACTCGGCCGGTTATCTGATGCAGACTGCTGCGCCGAACGTCGCGCTGCCGATCAACTCGGGTTCGCAGACCCAGCACATCATCAACCCGACCAATGGCAGCCTCTTCCGCTCGCCTTTCGGCTCCACTTTCATCGAGCCGGCCCTCGACAATGACGGCCAGAAGCTGACCTACTTCACCCCGCGCTTCTTCGGCGTGCAGCTGGGCGTCTCCTACCTGCCCGACATCGACGGCACCGGCGGCGACCGCAACAGCCTGATCAGTGATACCAACAATTTCACCAACGGTATCTCGGTCGGCGTCAACTACGAAAACACCTTCGGTGATTTCGGCGTCCTGGTCTCGGGCGGTTACTACTACGCTGAGGCCCCGGACAGCGGTCTGGGCACCGTCACCACCCCGGGCGGCAATTCGGTCGACCTCGAAGAGGACTTCCAGGCCTTCAGCGTCGGCGCCAGCTTCACCTATGGCGGCTTCGAACTGGGCGGCTCCTATGCCAACGTGACCGACGGCATCGTCGCGCTGCAGCCGAACGGCGACGTCTTCACGACCGAGAGCCGCGGCTTCGACGTCGGTATCGCCTATGGCATGGGCCCCTGGAGCGTCAGCTACACCTACTACAATGGTAAGGAAGACGGTTTGGTCGACGTCGACGACGAGATCGAGCACCAGTCGCACGCGCTCGGCGCCCGCTATGACCTCGGCTCCTCGATCGCCCTGGTCGGCACGGTCGGCTATAGCGAGTTCGAGGAAGAGGGCAATGGCGTCGACAATGACGGTGTGTTCGTCACCGGCGGCGTGGCCATCTCCTTCTGAGCGGCGCGTTCGAGACACTGCGTTTTTCGTGTGAAGGGGAGGGGGCAACCGCGGTTGCCCCCTTTCCGTTTTTGCGTTAATAGCCGCGGCCAGCGTTGTTGCGTCGACCAGGTGGAAAGGGATCGGGCGTGGGGATCGTCTGGCTGGCTTCGTATCCGAAATCCGGGAATACCTGGACCCGGGTGTTCCTGGCCAATCTGTTTCTGAACCCCGAAAAACCGGTCGACATCAACACCCTGCCGCAATTTACATTCGGCGAGCATCGCGGCGAATACTACGAGCAGTTCTCCGGCAAGAAGCTGAGCGAACTCAGCGACGAGGAAATCAACCAGCTCCGCCCGACGGTCCAACGGCACATTGCCACGGCCGGCCGCAATCAGCTGCTGTTCGTGAAGACCCACAGCGCCATCACCCAGCTGGAAGGCGTGCCGACCATCCTGCCGGAGGTCACCGACGGCGCGGTCTACATCATCCGCAATCCGCTGGACGTTGCGGTATCCTATGCCCACCACCTCGCCATTTCCTATGATGAAGCGGTGGAGGCGATGAGCGTCTCCTCGAACCGTCTGGCGACGGTCGACAATTTCGCCTTTCAGCTGCTCGGCAGCTGGACCGACCATGTCCGCAGCTGGCTGACCGCGCCCGGCCTGCAGCCGCATGTCATGCGCTATGAGGATATGCTGTCCCGCCCCGAACAGGCTTTCGGGAGCCTGGTGAAATTCCTGCGGCTGCCCAACAACCCGGCGCGGCTGCGCAAGGCCATCCGCTTTTCCAGCTTCAAGACCCTGTCGAAGCAGGAAAGCGAGCACGGCTTTATCGAAGCCTCCAAAAAGGCGGTCAAGTTCTTCCGGTCCGGCAAGAGTGCGGCCTGGCAGACCGAGCTTAACCCGGCTCAAATCGAAAAGATCATCGCCGATCACGGCGACTTCATGCTGAAATTCGGCTATCTGAAAAAGGACGGCACGCCCGTCCGCGTCTGAGGACGGCTTTTCGCCATGACGATCGACGCCCAGGTCGCCGACAACCTCGCCGCCGTCACCGCCCGCATCGAGCGCGCGGCGCGAGAGGCCGGCCGCGATCCCGCCGCCATCGGCCTCGTCGCCGTCTCCAAGGTGCAGCCTGCCGAACGGGTGGCCGCGGCGCTCAGAGCCGGCCATCGGCTGTTCGGCGAGAACCGGGTGCAGGAGGCGCAGTCCCGCTGGCCGCCCTTCCTTGAGCAAGACCCGGATATCCGCCTGCATCTCATCGGGCCGCTTCAGACCAACAAGGTCAAGGATGCACTCGCCCTGTTCGACGTCATCGAAACGCTCGACCGCCCGCGCCTCGCCACTGCCCTGGCGCGCGAGATGGACCGCACGGGGCGGCGGCCGGACTGCCTGATCGAGGTGAATACGGGGGAGGAGCCGCAAAAGGCCGGGGTGCTGCCCGCCGACCTCGACGGCCTCTACAAGCTGGCGGTCGAAGAGTGCGGCCTGCCGGTGCGCGGGCTGATGGCCATCCCGCCGTTCGACGACCAGCCGGCGCCGCATTTCGCCCTGCTGGCCAAGCTGGCCGGCCGCTACGGCCTGCCGGTCCTCAGCATGGGCATGAGCGCCGATTTCGAGACCGCCATCCACCAGGGCGCCACCCTGGTCCGCGTCGGCACCGCCATCTTCGGCGAGCGACGGACATAACGCCCATGGGTCCGGTTCCCGACTGACGGATATTTCGTTCCGGCAGGAGTCGCATAGGGAGCGCTGCATCGGCAGGTCGTCGCGGCTGCCGTCCCGACATCCGGCAAATAAAGCTCAGTTTGAAAGAAACGTCCCGCTGCCGGTAACGCGGGATTAAGGAGGCTGATGGAGACTTCCGGAAAGGGAATAGCTGCTGTTCCCGGGACAATCGGATTGTCGGCTTTGAGACCACCCGCGAGAGGACCCCGCTGATGGGAGACCCAGGCTTCGAATTTTACCGCCGGCTGCATCGCGAAGTCACGATATGGCTCGATAGCGAGGGGCGGGATTTCCCCCACGCCCATCTGGTGGCGCTGGTCCCGGACATGTTCCAAACCCTGAGCAGCCTCTGCCTGGACGAGGCCCTCAGCAGGGCCGAGCGGGCCAAGGTTCTGGGTGCGGTCATCTACTTCGTCGCGCCGGTCGACTTTCTGCCGGAGCGTCTCGCCGGCGGCGCCGGCTATCTCGACGATGTCGCCCTGGCCGCCTATGTGCTGAAGGACGTCGCCGGGACGCGGGGACCGGACTTCGTCGCCCGTTACTGGATCGGCGACGGCGAGCTGATGCCGCTGCTCGACGAGATCCTCGGTTCGGTCGAGGCGATCATCGGCGCGGAGTTGTGGCGCAAGATCACCGCCACGGCGGACAGCTGGTAGCGGCCGGACTAATCGAGCCCGGCCTTGCGCCGCGGCTCATAGGGACCGGCTGGTCGCCAGCGCGACACGAAATCCCGCAGGGCGCCGTCCTGGGTGTCGGGCAGGACGACCTTCAAGGTGACATACTGGTCGCCGCGCTTGGCACCGCGGCGGTCCGGCACGCCCTTGCCCTTCAGGCGCAGGGTGCTGCCGGTATTCGAGCCGGCGGGAATGCGCAGGCTCACCCGGCCATCGACCGTCGGCACCTCGACCGTTCCGCCCAGGACCGCCTCGTGCAGGGTGACCGGGATCTCGGCATGGATGTCGCCGTTCCGGCGTGTCAGCATGGCATGCGGCGTCACCGTGATCACGACCAGGGCATCGCCGCCGGCGCCGCCGCCCAGGCCGCCCAGCCCCTGGCCCTTCAGCCGCAGGGTCTCGCCATCCTGGGTGCCCGGCGGCACCGTCACCTCGATCTGCCGGCCGCTTGACAGGGTCAGCCGCTGCTTCGTGCCGAGCACCGCCTCGGCGAAATCCACCGTCAGGGTGTAGGAGACATCGGTGCCGTTCGCCTTCGGACCCGGCTTGCGGAACAGATCGTCGAAGATATCGCGGCTGCCGAAGCCCTGGAACGGACCGCCGCCCGCCCGCCGGCTGCGGCCCTGGCCCCGCCCGAAGCCCGGCGACGGCCGCTCGCGGCCCTGGCCGTCGATTTCACCGCGGTCATAGCGGGCCCGCTTCTCCGGGTCGCTCAACAGGTCATAGGCGCCGAGCACCTCCTTGAACCGCGCCTCGACGATGGTGTCGCCGGGATTGACGTCGGGGTGCAGCTCCTTCACCAGCTTGCGATAGGCCCGCTTGATGTCGTCCTGACTGGCCGTGCGGGACACGCCCAGAAGTCGGTAGGGGTCAAGCATCGGCGCTCCCGGACAGGATGGCGGCTCATGTCGAGGCCTCGCGGCCCGTTCGGCGGCACGGCCCCGACGCAAGGGAGACACAGCGCCACGCCGGTTCCGCCCGGGCCCCTGAGAGGCGGATCAAATCCCTTAGGTCCGGGATCGTCAAGAATTCGCTAACGACCCCCCGCCGCCCGCAGCCGGCGGGCCCGGGCCGGTCAATAATAATTGACGACCTGCCAGCTGCCGTCGGGGTTGCGGCAGGCGACGCCCTGGACATCCTGCGACATGCCCTGCGAATAGACGGTCTGGGTGAAGTTGCGGCACTCGCGGCCGTTCTGGTAGAAGCTCTGCCCGGTCGGCGTCACCGCACCATGGGCGTTGGGGCCGCTCCAGGTATGGGTTTCGCCCGATGCAAAGGCCTGCTGCCCGGCGACGCCGGAGTTGTAGTGATCCTGCTGGTCGAACTGGCGGCCGAGCTGGTTGCCGGCAAAGGCCCCCAGCAGCGTGCCGACGCCGGTGGCCACCAGCTGGCCGCTGCCGCTGCCGAACTGCGCCCCCACCAGCCCGCCGGCCACGGCGCCGCCGACCGTGCCGACCGTTTCGCCGGTGCCGCCGGTCTGGCAGCCCGCCACCAGCGCCGCCGCCACGACCATCGGCGCGATTGTCCTCATCCTGATGCCCGACATATCATCCTCCAGGCTGATCCGATGCCGTCGGCCGCCGGCTTGAGCGGGCTCCGGCCACGAGTCCCATATCTGATGAGAGAAGATGGGGATCAAGCTGGGCGTAACTGTGGCTGAATCGCGAGCATTTTCCGATCGGCCCGGTCCCCGCTCGCGGAGTATTGAGATGACCGACCTTCCGAAAACGTCGCCGGAGATCGCCGCCGCCGAGGGCGAAGAGATCCGCGCGCATGACGACCCCTTCGTTCTGTTCGCCGACTGGCTGGCCGAGGCCGAGCGGCACGAGCCGAACGACCCGAACGCCATGTGCCTCGCCACCGCGACGCCCGAAGGCGCGCCGTCGGCCCGCATGGTGCTGCTCAAGGGCTATGACGATCGCGGTTTCGTCTTTTACACCAATCTCGAAAGCCGCAAGGGAGTGGAGCTTAGCGCCAATCCCCGGGTCTCGCTGCTCTTCCATTGGAAAAGCCTGCTGCGCCAGATCCGCATCGACGGCCGGGCCGAACCCGTCTCGCCCGACGAGGCGGACGCCTATTTCAGCTCCCGCCCGCGCGGCTCGCGGCTGGGCGCCTGGGCCTCGGACCAGTCGCGGCCCATGTCCGGCCGGGCCGAGCTGGTGGCCCGCGTCGCCCGGGTGGCGGCGCGCTACGGCTTCGGCGAGGTGCCGCGGCCGCCGCACTGGTCGGGCTATCGGGTGGTCCCCGAGCGGATCGAGTTCTGGCGCGACCGGCTGTTCCGGCTGCACGAGCGGCTGGTCTACATCCGCACGCCGGAGGGCTGGCGGACCAAGCGGCTCTTTCCCTGAGCCTGCTATCCTGCCCGGCCTGCGGCGCGGCCGGCGGCGATGACATCGCCCAGGCACCGCGGCGGGTCGGCCGGGCCGCTGTCGCGGCTGCGGGCTTCCCAATAGACGACGACCGGGTCCGCCCGATCCCCGGCCTCGTCGAAATAGACGTCGAAGACACAGGCGTCGGAGCGGTATTGCCAGACCTCGACCGGCGGCTCGCGGCGCTGGAGTTCAGGCTCGCCGAGATCGCTCAGCACCGCTGCCGGCGTGCGGCCCATCAGCGTCTCCGGGTCGACCGGATCGAGCGGGCCGCTGCGGTCGACGGCGGCGGTCTGGACGCAGCCGGCCAGGCCCAGAAGGCCCAGCGCGGCTGCCCGCCTGCCGAAGAGGGCGGTCATGGCCCTAGACGGTTTCGGCCGCAGGCGCTGTCGCCGGGGGCGTGGCCGGGGCCGCAGGGCCGGCGCCCGGCTTTTCCGGAGCGGCCGGCGCGTCGGCTCCGGCCGAACCCGCCGGGACCTGTCGGCCGGTGGCCGGGTCGTCCGTGGCCGGCTGGTCGAGGGGCCGGACGGTGCCGATCAGCTGGCCGCCGCCCTCGACCTCCAACCGGCCATAGTGAATGGTGCCGGTGATCAGGCCGGTGCTGCGCACCTTCAACCGGCCGCGGACGCTCAGCTCGCCCTCGAAACGGCCGCCGATATCCGCATCCTCGATATCCGCCGCACCCTTGAAGACGCCGCTGTCATACACCTCGATGGTGCGGCAGTCCTTCAGCTGGGCCTCGATCCGGCCTTCGACCACCAGATGGTCGCAGGCGCTGATCTCGCCACTCAGCGTGATCTCCTTGCCGACGATCAGCCGGCGCTCGGTCTCGCGACCGCCGGCGGGCGGCTGGGCAGCCGGCTCCGCGGCTGCCGGCCCGGTCTGCGCCTGCGGCGGGTGGTCCGGCTGGATGCGGCCGGTGGGATCCTCCTCGGCGCTGCGGCGGCGCGGACCGGGGGGAATGTCGGCATGGCGGCGGGGCAGGTCGGGCGACAGCGGGTTGCTGCTGGATGATCGCATCGGGGGTCCTTCGCCTTCCTCCTCCGGCGTCGGCGGGCTCGCGCGGCCGGCGGCACCGGAGGCTCCGGTCGGCGGCACGGCCAGCCCCGACGAATCGCTTTCGGAGGGGCGCGGCTCTCCGCCGCGCGGCGTTCCCTGACCCGCATGACGACGTCGAAACACCTGGACCTCCTTCGGGCCGGCCGGCCGACTTGACTGCTGTTTGGATGCGCGATGCTATCACGTTTCCATGACAGCCCAAGCGGATTTTCAAAAACGGGCTGAGGACCTCGCCATAACGCCCTGGAAAATATGAACCATAAAGGCCGCGCCGATGATCGGCATCAACAGGTTGAGGAGCGGCACGGTCGTCAGCAGGGCGATGAGAATGCCGGCGCCCAGCACCCGGCCGCGATGCGCCCGCCGCAGCCCCTTGAGCGGACCCGGCGCCATCCGGCGCAGGCCGACCAGCTCGAAGAATTCGCGGCCGAGCAGATACCCGTTCAGCAGATAGAAGACGGCGAGGTTGAGCAGCGGCAGCCACCAGGTCAGCGCCAGCGCCAGAAGGTTGAGCACCAGCATCACGGCCGTGAATCTGGCCGCCGTCCACAGCGCCTCGGCCACCGGCTGGCGGCGCGCCGGCCCGAGATGCGGGTAATGGCGACGCTCGACGGCGGCGGCGACGTCGTCGAGGAGTTCGCTGGTCACCAGGCCCAGCAAAGCGGGGAAGAGCAGCACCGCCAGCACCGCCGCCCCGGCGCCGCCGGCGATGTCGATGAGGGTGTCGAGCCACGCCCAGCCGACAAGGGCGACCTGCGAGAGCCCGAAGCCGATCGCCGCGACCAGGGCCGCCAGGGCGGCAATGGCGATCAGCAGGCTCTTCCAGATCACCCGGCGGACGGCCGGGTCGCCCAGCTGGTCGAAGGCGCGGACCAGGGCGGTGATCATCGCCTCCCTCCCGGGAACGGGGTGTGGGCGGTTTCGGCCGGCCGGCCCTCCAGCGTCGTCAGCCGCCAGACCGCGCCCGGGGCCGGCGGCGGGTCGAATCGTACCGGCTCGGCATTGCCGACCCAGTCGCGGATATCGCCGACCCCGAGGCGGGCGCGCAACACCCGCATGGTGCCGGAATGCGCGACCACCAGAGCCGGCACCGGCCCGGCGATCGCCGCAAGCGCCGCCCAGGTGCGGGCCTCGAAATCGGCCAGGCTCTCCCCCTCCGGCGCGGTCATGGTGCGGTCGGTGATCGCCGACAGCGGCTCCAGCTCCAGCGCCCCCCAGTGCCGCTCGCGGATGTCCGGGATGACCTGCAGATCAAGCCCCAGCGTTTCGGCCACGGGCCGGGCGGTGTCGAGGGCGCGGCTCTGCGGGCTGGCATAAATCGCGGCAATGCCGGTGCCGGCCAGGCGCGCGGCGGCCCGGCGGGCCTGGTCGCGGCCCCGCAGGGTCAGCGGCGAATCGGTGCTGCCGGCAATCCGCTCGGCGGCATTGGCCTCACTTTCGCCATGCCGCATGAAGTAGAAGGGCCGGTCGAACAGAGGAACGGACATGGCGCACGGCCTTCGCTGCTTTCGTCGCTGCGGCGCAAGCCTTACACTACGCTTCGTCGGCAAGAAAGCCGTTTCCCCTTGTCCGCCAGAACCTTGACCGGAGGCCCGACCATGCCCCGCGCCGATCGCCGCCCCCGCCCCGCCACGCCGACGCCACGCCGCGGCTCGCTGTTGCGTGCGCTCCTGCCGGTTGGCGTGCTGGCGCTTCTGGTGCTGGTGATGATGCTGGCCGGCTGCGCGGCGCGCACCCAGCCCATGGGGCCGGCGGTGCAGGCCCCGGAACTGACCGGGGAAGCGCTGGTCGCCGCCGACGGCTACGCCCTGCCGCTCCGGGTCTGGCGGCCGGAGGGGGCGGCGCGGGCGGCGGTGGTGGCGCTGCACGGCTTCAACGACTATTCGCGGGCCTTCGACGAGGCGGGGGAGGCGTGGGCGGATGCCGGCATCGCCACCTATGCCTACGATCAGCGCGGCTTCGGCGCCACCGCAGAGCCCGGCATCTGGCCCGGTACCGTGACGCTGGTTGCCGACGCCCGGGCCGCCGTCGCCCTGGTGCGCGCCCGCCATCCCGGCCTGCCGATTTACCTGCTCGGCGAGAGCATGGGCGGGGCGGTGGCCATTGCCGCGCTCGGCAGCGACGAGCCGCCACCGGTGGCCGGCGCCGTCCTGGTCGCCCCCGCCGTCTGGGGCCGGGCCGATATGGGCCCGGTCGAGCGGCTTGGCCTGTGGTGGGCGCGGCACGTCACGCCGGGGCTGACGGTGACCGGGCGCGGGCTCGACATCATGCCCTCCGACAACCACGCCATGCTGCGGCGGATGAGCCGCGATCCGCTGGTGATCAAGGCGACCCGCCTCGACACGCTGAGCGGCCTCGTCGACCTTATGGATCGCGCCATCGCCGAAACCCCCGACCTGTCGGTGCCGGTCCTGGTGCTCTATGGCGAGAACGAAGAGGTGCTGCCGGAGGCCTCGGTCGACCGGCTGGTCCGGCGGCTGCCGGCGATCCCGCGCACCGTTGCGTTCTACCCGTCGGGCTATCATATGCTCCTGCGCGACCGGCAGGCTGCCCTGGTTGTGCGCGACATCGCGGCGTGGATCGACGACCAGTACGCCGCCCTGCCCTCGGGCGCCGACCGGCGCGAGACGCCGGACCGCTTGGCATCGCGGTGACGCTTGGCAAAGCCCGGCGCAATGAAGTACTTTTGACACCGGCCGGTTCCCGGACCGGTCCGATTACGGGCCCGTAGCTCAGCCGGATAGAGCGCCGCCCTCCGGAGGCGGAGGTCGCAGGTTCGAATCCTGCCGGGTCCGCCATTCAACCGGCCAGCTGGACGGTCAGCCAGGCGATGGCGAGGGTCACGGCGAAGACGGCGGCGAAATAGGTCCAGCTCGGGCGGCGGGGGAGGCCGTGACCGTGGATCTTGCGGTAGTGCCAGCGCAAGAGCGGCGTGGCGATGCCGGCCGTTACCAGGGCGACCAGAAGGATGGCGATCAGCGTGCCGGTCGTCATGACGGGCCGCCGGGCCCTGCCGGGGCCGGGCCGACGACGCCGCGGGCGCGCAGGTCCTCCAGCTCGGCCTCCGAGACCTCCAGCAAATCGCGCAGCACCGCCGCACTGTCGGCGCCGAGGACGGGCCCCAGGCTCTCCACCCGGCCGGGCGTGTCGGACAGGCGTGGCAGCGGCCCGGGCACGACGGTGATCTCGTCCGAGCCGGGCTCCGCAAGCGCCGCGAGATTGCCGCGCGCGCGGATATGACGGTCGGCGAAAACATCCGCGATGCTGTTGACCGGCGCCAGCGGCGCGCCGGCAGCCGCCGCGCAGGCGAGCAGCGCAGGCCGGTCGAACGACCCCACCCAGGCGGCGACGAGACCCTCGATCGTTTCGCGCGCGGCAAGCCGCGCCGCAACGGTGCCATAGGCCTCGGGCGCCGCCAGCTCCGGCCGGTCCATCGCCGCAGCCAGCCGCGCGAACAGATCGTCGGTCGGGCAGGCCACGGCGACCCAGGTGCCGTCCGCCGCCCGGAAATGTCCGAGCGGGCAGGCGAGCGGGCTTTGCGTCCCGGCGCGCTCGCGCACCGCGCCGGTGCGGCCATAGGCCGGGGCCAGCTCGTCCAGCACCCGGAATACCGACTCGTAAAGGCCGATATCGATCCACTGGCCCTCGCCGGTGCGCCGCCGATGCTGCAGCGCCAGCATGACGCCGGCCGCCCCAAACAGGCCCGAGAGATAATCACCCAGGGTGGTCGAGCCGGGGGTGATCGGCGTGCCGCCCGGCTCCCCGGCGAGGTAGGCGAGGCCGCCGACGGCATGGGCGATGCGGGCGAAACCCGGCCGGTCGCGATAGGGGCCGTCCTGACCATAGCCGGACACCCGCAGCATGATCAGGCCGGGGTTGAGGGCGCACAGCACATCCCAGCCCAGGCCCCATTTTTCCAGCGTGCCGGGGCGGAAATTCTCGCAGAGCACGTCGGACCCGGCGACCAGCCGCTTGAACAAGGCCGCCCCCTCGGGCGCCCGCAAATCGAGCGTCACGGAGCGCTTGTTGCGCGACTCGCTCAGCCAGGCCAGCGTCCGGTCGGGCGTGTCCGTCGGGGTGCCGAAGCGCCGGCAGGGGTCGCCGCCCTGCGGGTGCTCGACCTTGATCACCTCGGCCCCGAACTCGGCGAGGATCGCTGCGGTATAGGGGGCGGCGACGAAGGTGGCGGCATCGATCACCCGCAGGCCGGCCAGTGGCCGGCCGGGATCGGCGGTACCGGGGCCGGCTTCGGGCGCGGCCGGGCTGGCGGTCTCCGGGCTGGCGGTCTCCGGGCTGGCGGTCTCCGGGCTGGCGGTCAAGCGGGCTCGTCCTGTCAGGCGGGCAGCGGCGCGCCGTAGAGTGCGGTGCGCGGGCGCGG
>JAAAOG010000041.1 GCA_009909005.1 Alphaproteobacteria bacterium
AACCGACATTTGGACGGTCGACGCAGCCGCCGGGCTGGACGGGGTCCTGCGGCTCGACAGCATCGACTTCGCCTTGCCGCTCGCCGAACTCTATCGCGGCCTCGAAATTGCCGGAGACTGACCGTCGCTGCTTTGTCCTGACAGGACGGACGCAGCATTCTATGAGAGCGGAATGACTGGGAGGGTCCGCCATGCCGGCCAATGCGGTGCTCGATCGGCCGATGACCGTGGCCGGCTTCCTCGACTGGGAGCCGGGCGACGGTCGCCGCTATCAGCTTATCGACGGCCGGCCGGTGGCGATGGCCCCGGGCAGCCGCGGCCACGGCATGCTGGTCTCCGCGGCGTCTCGGGAGATCGGGAACCATCTGAAAGCCGGTCAAGGGTGCACGGTGGCGACTGAGGCCGGTATCGTGCCGCTGAATCCGGATCGCAGCTATTTCGTTGCCGATATTGCCGTCTCCTGCGTGCCGCATCGTCAGAGCCAGGCCGCAACACCCGAACCGATCCTGATCGTCGAGGTGCTGTCGCCCGGAACCGAGACCGAGGATCGCGGCGTCAAGGTGCCGGCCTATCAGACCATCCCGAGCGTCCGCGAGGTCGCGCTGATTGCCCAGGATCGCGCGGCGGTGACGGTCTTCCGTCGCACCGCAACCGACATTTGGACGGTCGACGCAGCCGCCGGGCTGGACGGGGTCCTGCGGCTCGACAGCATCGACTTCGCCTTGCCGCTCGCCGAACTCTATCGCGGCCTCGATATCGGCGGGGACTGATTGTCGGGTCCCGACCATCGCCGGCTTGTGCCGGCCGCCGCGCCCTGCCACCTTGCGGTTCATGACCGAACACGCAGAAACGGCCCTGGCCAGGGCGCGCGCCGCGGGCGCGCTGGATCATGTCGAGACCTGGATCTTCGATCTCGACAATACGCTCTACCCGCCGCGCTGCCGGCTTTTCGACCAGGTCGATCAACGCATGGGCGCCTTTATCGCCGACGCCCTCGATCTCGACCCGGTCACCGCCCGCACCCTGCAGAAGAAGTACTACTACGAATACGGCACCACCTTGCGCGGGCTGATGCTGGAGCACCGCATCCCGCCCGAGGCCTTTCTCGACTATGTGCACGACATCGACCTGTCCGCCGTCCTGCCGAGCACCGCGCTCGACCAGGCCCTGGCCGCCCTGCCGGGCCGCAAGCTCGTGTTTACCAACGGCTCGGAGCCGCATGCCCGGCGGGTGCTGGAGCGGCTCGGCATCACCCGCCATTTCGACGCCATCATCGACATCGTCGCCTCCGATTTCATCCCCAAGCCCGAGCCCGATCCCTACGACAAGCTGATCAAGGTCCATGACGTGGATCCCGTCCGCGCCGTGATGGTCGAGGACATCGCCCGCAATCTCGAACCGGCCTACGCGCGCGGGATGACCACCGTCTGGCTGCGGCACGCGGATGACTGGGCCCATCCGCCGGCCGGAGCGGACTACATCCATCACATCATCGACGACCTGGACGTCTGGCTTGCCGCCATCCGCACCGCCAGCGCGGCGATGAGGGAACCATCGTTGCGCTCTTGACAAGGGCGCCTGCGGGCCGGATTGCTGGGTTCGCTTCGCATGACCGTTCGGGAGAGCGTGACCCGTGTCCGACGCATCGCCACAAGAGATTATCGAACGCGCCTGGCAGGAGCGGGAGACGCTGTCGCCCGAGACCTCCGGTCCGGTGCGCGAGGCGGTCGACGCCGCCCTTGCCGATCTGGATGCCGGCCGGCAGCGCGTCGCCGAGAGGATCGACGGCGCCTGGCAGGTCCATCAATGGCTGAAAATGGCGGTGCTGCTGTCCTTTCGCCTGCGCGCCATGCGGCTGATCCCCGGCGGGCCGGACGGCACGGCCTGGTGGGACAAGGTGCCGGCCAAGTTTTCCGGCTGGTCCGAGGCGGAGTTCGCGGCTGCCGGTTTCCGCGCGGTCCCGACCGCGGTGGTCCGGCATTCCGCCTTCATCGCGCCGGACGTCGTGCTGATGCCCAGTTTCGTGAATGTCGGCGCCTATGTGGATCGCGGCACCATGGTCGATACCTGGGCCTCGGTCGGTTCCTGCGCCCAGATCGGCCGCAATGTCCATCTCTCTGGCGGCGTCGGCATCGGCGGCGTGCTGGAGCCGCTGCAGGCCAACCCGACGATCATCGAGGACGATTGTTTCATCGGCGCCCGGTCGGAGGTGGTCGAGGGGGTGATTGTCGAGCAGGGCTCGGTGCTGTCCATGGGCGTCTATATCGGCGCTTCGACCCGCATCATCGACCGCGAAAGCGGCGAGGTCCATGTCGGCCGCGTGCCGGCCTATTCCGTCGTGGTGCCCGGATCGATGCCGGGCAAGGCGCTGCCCGACGGGTCCCCGGGCCCGGGCCTTTATTGCGCCGTCATCGTCAAACGGGTCGATGCCGGCACCCGGGCGCGCACCTCGATCAACGAGCTCCTGCGTGCCTGAAGAGGCGCTCCGCCCCCGAACGCGCGGCCGCCAACTCTTGGCCGGACGCGGGCAGGTGCGCACCCGGACGCCTTTCACACTTTCGCCACGTTCCCTGGTTATGCATTTTCACCATGGTCCCCTGACCATGGCAGCGTGAGATATTGCGCTGTCGAGTCCCCAGGAGGCCGGGTTCGGGCGATCCTTGCCGCGGATACCCGGTCGCAATCTTTCGGCCACCGTAAACAGCCCCCTACGGTGGCCGTTTTTTTCCCCCGGCCTTTCCCATGTGCCCGATGCGCGAGCCCGTTCCCGAAAGCGACGGTCGGCCGTCCGGACCCGGCGCCGTACCCGCAGCCGGCCTCGTCGCCGAAGGCCTCGCCTGCCGTCGCGGCGGCCGGCTGGTCTTTTGCGGGCTGTCGTTCCGGCTTCCGCCGGGCGGCGCGCTGGTGCTGACCGGGCCGAATGGCAGCGGCAAGTCGAGCCTGCTGCGGCTGCTGGCCGGGCTGGCGTTCCAACAGGCGGGGACGCTGTCCTGGAACGGCCTGGCAGTGGACGACTGCCGGGAGGCTTACCGCCGGGCGCTGGCCTATGTGGGGCATCTCGACGCCGTAAAACCGGCGCTCACGGCCCATGACAATCTCGCCTTCTGGGCCGCCCTGTCCTCCGGCAAGGCCGTCGGCGACCGGGTCGCCGCGGCGCTGGCGGCCTTCGGCCTGACGGCGCTGGCCGGCCTGCCCGGGCGGTACCTCTCTGCCGGGCAGCGCCGCCGGCTCTCGCTGGCGCGGCTGCTGCTCGGCGAGGCCCGGCTCTGGCTGCTCGACGAACCGACCGTCGCGCTCGATGCGGCCAGCCTCAGCCTGCTGGAAGCGGCCATCGCCCGTCATCGCGCGGGCGGCGGGCTGGTGGTGCTGGCCACCCATGTCCC
The DNA here is from genome assembly GCA_009909005.1 of Alphaproteobacteria bacterium. Taxonomy (GTDB): domain Bacteria; phylum Pseudomonadota; class Alphaproteobacteria; order DSM-16000; family Inquilinaceae; genus JAAAOG01. Next base: position 3,384 of record JAAAOG010000041.1, read on the forward strand.
GCCGCCGCTGGAGGCGCCGGTCCGGCTCGACCTGGACGACTTCGCTCCGCGAGGCGAGGACGCTGAATGGTGGGGGTTTCAGGGCGTCGATGCGGACACGGCCTGATCGGCGTAAGAATCCCTTAGATCAGTAGGGTCGTAGCTGGATATTGGTCAATTCCTTCTCCATAATTAAGAGTGAGGCTCTCGCGGTAACCGCGAGAATTCGACACCGCCGATGATCCGGAAGAGGACCTTGACGCTCGGACGGCTGCAGCACGATGCGGACCTGCTCGCCGGCGTTCTCGATAGCGCCGTATCGGGTGTGGCCGCCTTTCGGGCGGAGCGGGATGCGGGCGGCCGGATCCGCGATTTCATCTGGCTCCTGATCAACCGCACGGCGGAAGCCATTCTTGCGCGCAAGGCGGGTGACCTCGCCGGCTCTTCGCTGCTGGATACACTGCCGGGGGTGCAGGAAGACGGGTTGTTCGATGCCTATGTCCGGGTGGTGGAGACCGGCGAGCCCTTCGAAGCGGTTCACCATTACAGCCATGACGGACTGGAGAACTGGTTCCAGATCCGAGCGGTCCGGTTTCAGGACGGCTTCGTCGTCACCTTCGCCGACGTCACCGACCTGAAGACGGCGGAACAGCGGCTGGTCGATGCGATCGAATGTCTCGACGAAGGCTTCGTGCTCTGGGACCGCGATGACCGGCTGGTCATCTGCAACAGCCGCTATCGGAACTTCTATCCGCTGGTTGCAGACCGTCTGGTTCCCGGCGCGCGTTTCGAAGAGGTGATGCGGAAGAGCGTGGCACTCGGCCAGTTCCGCGCGTCGGCCGAATCGGAACGCTGGGCGGAGGATCGGCTGCACCGGCATGCGGCTCCGAACGGGCCCTTCGACCAGCCTCTCGCGGACGGGCGCGTGCTGCGGGTGACCGAGCGGCGGACATCGGACGGCGGCACCGTCGGCGTGCGCACCGATATTACCGCCGAACGCGCGCAGGAGGCGCGGGCCGAGGCGGCCAGCCGCAGCAAGTCGGATTTCCTGGCGATGATGAGCCATGAGATCCGCACGCCGATGAACGGCGTTCTCGGCATGGCCGGGCTGTTGCTGGAGACCAAGCTCAGCGAGGAGCAGCGGCAATATGTCGAGACCATCCGCGAGTCGGGCGAGGCGCTTCTCTCGATCCTGAACGACATTCTCGACCTGTCGAAGGTCGAGGCCGGGCGCCTCGACCCCGAGATCACCACCTTCGACCTCGCCGAGGTGGTGGAAGGCGTGGTCGACCTGTTCGGTGCCCGGGTCCGCGACAAGGGCGTCGGGCTGGCGCTCTACGTGGATCCGGGCGTGCCGGCGGCGGTCTCGGGCGCGGCGGGCCGGCTCCGGCAAATTCTGCTCAATCTGGTCAGCAATGCCGTCAAGTTCACGGAAGAAGGCGGCATCGCCGTCGAAGTGACGCCGGCCGGCCCGGCCGGGACCGGGAGCGGGACCGGGACCGGGACCGAGGTGCTCCGCTTTGCCGTGCGCGATACCGGCATCGGCATTTCGCCGGTCCAGCGCGTGCGCCTGTTCGAACCCTTCAACCAGGGCGATGCCCCGATGCGCCGGCGCTATGGCGGCACCGGGCTGGGGCTTGCCATTTCGCAAAGGCTGGCCGCGATCATGGGCGGCTGCATCGAGGTGGAAAGCCTGGAGGGCGAAGGCAGCCGCTTCTGGGTGGACCTCCCGGTCAAACGGGTCGTCCGACGGGGGACGGCCCCCGCCGGCGCCGATGGTGACGGCGCCGCGTCGCTGCGGGGCCGGCATTGCCTTGTCGTCCTCGCCAATAACGTCGAACGGGCGGTGCTGTGCCGGCAAGTGCAGGCCTGGTCCCTGCAGGTCGTTGGCGCGGCGAATATTCGAGAAGCCCGGTCGGCACTGGCCGAAGCGGCCGCCCGCGGCCAGCCGTTCGAGCTGGCGCTGGTCGACGAATGCCTGCCGGACGGCGACGGTCTCGCCTTCGGCGTCACGCTCCGCAGCGACGAGCGCTACGGGCCGCTAAGGCTCGTCCTGTGCGCCGGGAGCCATCGTGCCTCCGGCGGCCGCGATGTCTTCCGGCACGGTTTCGACGATCGCCTGGTCAAGCCGATCCGGGTGAGCGCCCTGCGCCAGAGCGTGGCCGAGGCCTGCGCCGCGGCCGGAACGTCCGGGCCGCCCGCCGCGTCTCGCAACGCGCCGGGCGGCGGAAACCAAATCGAAACCAAAACTGTCAATCATACGGGGGAAGGGGTGGTACCGAAGGCGCGTCTGCTGCTCGCCGAGGACAGCCCGGCCAGCCGCATGGTCGCCTCGGCCCTGCTGGCGAAGGCCGGGTATGCCGTCGATGCCGTCGAGGATGGGCGGAAGGCAGTGGCGGCCGTGGAGGCCGGAAACTACGACCTGGTGCTGATGGACGTGCAGATGCCGGAAATGGACGGGCTGGAAGCGACACGGCGGATCCGCGCCCTGTCCGGATCGGCGGCCCTCATTCCGATCATCGCGATGACGGCGAATGCGATGTCGGGCGACAAGGAGCGGCTGCTCGCCGCCCGCATGGACGATTATGTTTCGAAGCCCGTCCAGCGATCGGCGCTGCTGGAGACCCTGGACCGCTGGCTCGGCACGGGGCGGGCATTATCGCAATGATCACGGTGCGCCTGTCGGGATCGGGCCCATGACCACGAGATCGAAGCCGGGTTTTTCCTCGCCCGCCCCGGGGCACCGGCAGTCCGCCGGCCGCCGGGCCGGCGTCGCGCAAGATGCGCAGGACTGGCGCAAGCGGACCTGGTTTGCCTGGGGCATTCTGGCTCTGATCTGGTTTGTCGGCGCGACCGCCTATTTCGGCTTCGGCGCCGACCGCAATTTCCCCGTTTCGAGCCGGCCGGCTCCGCTCTTGAGCGGCGTCGAGTGCAACCGGGTCGTCGATATCGACGGCCAGCGCTCCTGCATGGGGGTGGCCAATCTGTCGCGCGAGCGCCGGATCATGCTGCAGGACCGGGAGGCCGACCGCTCCGTCCACGCCGGCACGGCCATCCTCGGTCCGCCGCTTCTCTCCCTTCTCGGGGTCTTCCTGCTCACGCGCTATGTCGGACGCGAGCCGCCGGTACCGGCGCGTGCGCCGCGACCGCGCCACGGTTTCGCACCGGGGCGGCGCTAATCCCGTTCCAGATAGCGCGTTCTGAGGTGGTCCTTGAAGACGGTGGCGTCGAGCGGCCGGCCGGTCACCGCGGTCAAGAGCTCGTCGGTTGACAGGAGCGAGCCGCGGGCATGCACCTGCCGGCGCAGCCAGCCGACCAGCGGGCCGAAATCGCCGCGGCCGAGCCCCGGAATAAGCTCCGGCACCTCGCGGCAGGCCGCCTCGAAGAGCTGGGCCGCGGTCATCGCGCCGACCGTATAGGTGGGGAAATAGCCCCAGGCGCCGGCCGGCCAGTGCACGTCCTGCAGACAGCCCAGCCGGTCGTTCGGCGGCCTGACGCCGACAAGCTCTTCCATGCCGTCGTTCCAGGCGCCCGGCAAATCCTCCAGGGCCAGGTCGCCGGCCAGCATCGCCCGCTCCAGCCGGTAGCGCAGGATAATATGGCCGGGATAGGTGACCTCGTCGGCGTCGACCCGGATCAGCCCGCGCTCCACCCGCGTGTAGAGGCGGCGGAGATTGTCCGGCTCCCAGGCCGGGCCGCTGCCGGAAAAGGTCTCGCGCATCAGCGGCGCCAGAAAGGCCATGAACTGCGGGCTGCGGCCGGCCTGCATCTCGACGATCAGCGACTGGCTCTCGTGCAGCGCCATGCCGCGGGCATCGCCGACCGGCTGCGCCAGCCAGTCGCGCGGCCGGCCCTGCTCGTACAGCGCATGCCCGGTTTCGTGCAGGACCGCCATGGTACAGGAGGTGAAGTCGTCCTCGTCATAGCGGGTGGTCAGGCGGACATCGTCGTCGGCGCCGCCGCAAAAGGGATGGGCGCTGACATCCAGCCGGCCGCGCGAGAAATCGAACCCGGCCTTTTCCATCAGTGTCAGGCCAAGTCCCCGCTGCGTATCGACCGGAAACGGCCCGTTGATCGCCAGCACATCCGGCCCGCGCGCCTGCCTGTCCAGCACCGCCCGGGTGAAATCGGGGAGGAAGGCCGCCAGATCGTCGAACAGGTCATCGATGCGGGCCGCCCGGCCGCCCGGCTCATAGCCGTCGAGCAGGGCGTCATAGGGCGCGAGGCCGAGCCGTGCCGCCTTGGCGGCGGCGATCTCCCGCCGCAGCCGCAGCACCTCTTTCAGGGCCGGGAGAAGGGCGGCGAAGTCGTCGTCGCGCCGGGCGCCGCGCCAGGTCAGCTCGCTTGCCGAGACGGCGCGGGTGTCGGCGGCGATCAGATCGGCCGGCACCGCGGTGTCGTGCGTATGGCGCCGGCGCATCTCCCGCAGATTGGCCTGCTGCCAGGCATCGAGCCCGGCGATCGCCGCCGGCTCTTCGGCCGCGTCGAGCCAGTCCGCCACACGCGGATCGCTCAGCTGCTCGTGCTTCAGCACCTCCAGCGTCGCCATGGCCTCGGCCCGGCCGGGGCCGGCCGCCGCGGGCATCATGGTCTGGTGATCCCAGTCGAGTATGCCGAGGGCATTCTCCAGGTCGCGGATACGCCGGAAGCGCTCTTCGAGGTTCTGATACGCGGACATGCGGGACTCGCCGGTTGCGGGACCTTTTCCGGAACAGGACGGCTGGCGCCTTGGCGTTAGATGGGGTGCGGCAGGCGCTTCGACAGGGCCTTGGCTTGCGCGCTGTCAACCATCGCCACTTTTCCGCAATCCGCCCACAGAATTGCCGGAATGGCTGGATACATAAAAGGGTATGAAAGAGGACAGGATCAGCCTGTCTCTCCGAAGGGCGAGGGAGGGAGAGAACGCCATGACCGCCCGTTTTGCCGAAATGCGTCAGAATGACGGGTTCGACGGCACGGCCGTACCTGCGTGGCAGATGGTGCCGGTCAACGGCACCAAGACGGTCAAGCTGCTCGACGGGCTGGGCCTGACGGTGACCAGCCGCAACCCGCCGATCGCCACAGTCGAGGAAGTGCCGATGTGCTTCGCGGACGGCCGGCGAGAGTTCCGCATCAAGGGCAAGCGCGTCGGCACCACCACCATCGAGGCCCGGCGCGGCACCCATCTGCAGGCCCGGCTGGATGTGGCGGTCAAGCGCAAGAAGGTCGTCAAGGTCGCCTTCAATTTCGTCCGCGACAATGCCGGCCATCACACCAGTCGCTCCTCGGCCAGTGTCGACGCCTGGGTGCGGACGATGAACGGCATCTTCCTGCCGCAGATCAATATCGAGATTCAGAAGAAGAGCACCCGCTCGGTCCGGGTGAACAAGAACCTCGGCAGCGTGGTGCGCTTTTCCAGCCATCTCTCCGGCGTTTCGGCGGCCCAGCACGAATGGGACGACGTCATCGCCCTGCGCGACAGCGCCGCGGACTTCAACTTCTTCTTCGTCTGGGAGTATGAGCAGGATGCCACGCCGGGGACCGACAACACCGATGCCGGGGCGCTGAGCGGCAATTGCCTGTTCGAGGATGCCGCCGGCACCGAGATCGCCGAGACCATGGCGCACGAGACGGGGCACTACCTTGGGGAAAAGGACTATTACGCCGCGGCCCAGCGGCCCTGGTTGATGTATGGCTATACCGACAGCCGCGGCCGCAAGATCCCCAAGGCGCATGCCAATACCATGAACCCCTGAGCCGGGCCGTGGACCCCGTCCGGTCCATCCTCTGCGTGGCGCTCGCCGCGCTCCTGACCGCCCTGCCGGCGGCGCCGGCGGCGGCCTTCCCTGAGGAGGGGAGCCGTATCATGACCACCGAAACCCGCACCGAAGGCGCCGGCCGCGCCCTGGAGGCGGCCGTCGCCGCCGCCCGGGACGGCAATTGGCAGCCCTTGCAGGATTTGCAGATCGAACCCGCCGCCATCGTCGCCGCCCTGGCGCCCTTGGCCGACGCGCCCGACGAGGATGTCCGCCGCGACCTCGCCCTCTATCTCGCCGGGCTCGATCATCCGGCGGCGTCTCCGCTGCTGGCCCGGCTGCTCGCCGATCCCGACGCCGACATCCGGGCGCGCGCCGCCGACGCCCTGTTCGCCCTGCCCGATCCCGGCGGCGCGCTGAACGCTGTCCCGTCAGCGACGGACGCCCTGCTGGCCGACGCGGCCGGAGGCGCGCCGACCGCCGCCCAGCTGCTGCTGCTCGGCTATGCCGGGACGGAGAAGGCCGCCGCGGTGCTGCGCCCCATCGTCGAGGACGGCGAGGCCCCGCCGGTCAAGCTGTACCCCTGGCAGCGGCCGGTGCCGGCCGCCCTGGCCGCCACCATCGCCCTGTCGCGGCGCGGCGACGATGCCGCCCGCGACGCCCTGCTGCAGCGCCAGCCGCCGCTGCCGCCGGAGGAAATGGCGTTCCTGCTGTCGGTGCTGCCGGCCATCGATTCTCCGGCCGTGCTGCATCATGTCGCCGTGCTGGCGCTGGACGACGAGCGGGAGATCGCGGGCGACGTGCCGAGCGGCGCCGGGCCGCAGCGCCGGCTCTGCGACCGCGCCGTCGATGCCTTCGCCGCGCGCCTGGACCTGGGACTGCCCTTCGCGCTCAACCCGGCCGGCCGGTATGACGAGGCCCAACGCCGGGCGGTGCGGGACGCCATGACCGGAACCGTGCCGCAATAAAGGGCCCGGCAAGACAACCGGCTCGGCAAGACCGCCGGCCGCTAACGCCCGGCGGCCGGCCGTCATGGGCGTCGTCTGTTCAGCCGCACGGCCCGGAGGCGGCGCTTGCCGTCGGCACCGGGCCCGTAATCCCGGATGAAATAGGCGGACTGCTTGTCCGGGAACAGTTGGGTGCGCAAGCGCTGGACAAGGAACCGGGTGACGTCGGTCGAGACGGCCTGCAGGGCGAAGACCAGCACGCACGGGCCCTCGGCCACCTCCTCCGGCTTCGGGATGTAACCCCGGAAGGCCCAGGCCTCGGCCACCTCCCGGCCGGCGAGGCCCCAGCCGACAAAGCCGACCGCAAGGCCGCCGCGCCGCGCAAAGGCGTAGCGGCCGCTGTCGATCACCGAAACCAGCCCGCCGATCGACAGGCCCAGCGGGAAATCGCGGAACGGCGTCTCGCCGGCCAGCAGCCGGACCGCGAGGCCCAGCGCCTCGTTCGGGTCGCGAATGCGGATGAGCGTCAGCGAGGTGTCGGGCGAGTCCTGAGCAATCCTTTTTGTCATATCCGAAGTCTTAGCCGACAACGGGATTCGGCGCTTGCGGATTTTTCTCAAATGCTATCATTTTGCCTGGTATGTAACGATCCGACTTTTCCATCGAAAAAGTCCGTATCGCGCCGCAAGGAGGCGAGGTGCGTGCGCCCTTGCGGAGGTTTGCGATGAGTTTCGATCCGGCCGGCGCCCTTGGCGATGTCGAAAATCTGCGTCTTTTCCGCGAAGGCAGCGGGCTGCCCGGCGCCGGCCTCTCGGCCATTGGCGACATCAACGGAGACGGCGTTGCCGATATCGGCGTGGCGCTCGACATCCCAGGCAGTATCGGGGCGAATGAGCCGGTCGCCTATGTGCTGTTCGGCCCGACGCCGGACGGGGATGGGCTCGATCTCGGCAGTCTCACGGCGGCGAGCGGTTTCGCGGTGGTCGGGGCGGATGCTCCCGGCAGTACGGCGGCGAGCATCGCCGCCGCCGGCGACGTTAACGGCGATTCGCTGCAGGACTTCGTGCTCGGTCTCGGCGAGGATGGCCTCTATGTCGTCTTCGGGCGCGACGATGACAGCTTCGGCAGCGAAGTCGACCTGACAATGCTCGATGCCGACAGCGGCACCAATGTCCGGATCACCATCGCAGGCGGGGCGGGGTCCAGCGCGGCGAACCTCGTTGCCGCCGGCGCCGGCGATCTCGACAGTGACGGGCTGGACGACATCGTTTTCGGGCTGCCCGATGCCGATGACGGTACCGCCCAGTCCGGAATTGCCGGCGTCCTTTTCGGCAGCGCCGCATTCGGGACGATCGGAGAGGTCGTTACCGACGGCACGACTGGCTTTCTGTTCCGCAGCGCGCTCGGCGACGATGCCCGGCTCGGCACCGCGGTCGCCGGGGCCGGCGACGTCAACCAGGACGGCATCGACGACGTGGTCATCGGCGCCCCGACCGCGGGTGCCCAGGATGACGGCGCCGCCTATGTCGTCTTCGGGCGCGATGTCGACACGGACGGTCCCTTTGCGGCGGAGCTGACGCCCGGCGCGCTGAACGGCACCAATGGCTTCGCCATCACCGGCGTGTCCGGCGCGGCAGGAGCCACGGGCCGGTCGGTCGCCGGCGCCGGCGACATCAATGGTGACGGCGTTGACGATCTGCTGATCGGCGCGCCGGACGATGCCTCGCACGGCAATCCCGCCGGCTCCGGCACCGCCTATGCCGTCTTCGGGCAGGAAGAGCTGGTGCCGGCCGTCATATCGGCCGCCGCGTTCGGCCCGAGCCTCGATTTGGGGTCACTCGGCGCGGCCGAGGGGCTGGTCATCCCCGGGCTCGCCGCGGGCGATGCGGTCGGCACCGCGGTCGCCGGCGGCGTCGACGTCAGCGGCGACGGGATTGCGGACCTCGTCATCGGCGGGCCGGGCGTCCAGGGCGGCACCGGCGCGGCGTACCTGGTCTTCGGGGCCGGCGGCCTGAGCGGCACCGTCGATCTCGCCGGCCTCGATGGCACGAACGGTACCCGGCTCGACGGAACCACGGCCGGCGGCGCGGCCGGCACCGCCGTTGGCCTCGGCCCCGACCTCGACGACGACGGCAATGGCGAGGTTCTGGTCAATGACGGCCTGGGGACGGCCTCGTCCGCGCGGTTCATCGTCTATGGCCCGGCAGTGCCCGACGCCGTCGACGATGGCGGCGCCGCATTCACGACCGACGAGGACACGCCCTTCACGACCGGCAATGTCCTGGCCAATGACGACGATCCGGCGGGCGGCGGCCTCACGGTTATCGCCATCGACACGACCGGAACGCAGGGCCTGGTCATCGATGAGGGCGACGGCACCTTCGCCTACAGCCCCAACGGACAGTTCGAAGGGCTGGGCGATGGCGATACCGGCACCGACAGTTTCACCTACACCGTCGAGGACAGCGACGGCCTGACCGACACGGCCACGGTCACCATCACCATCGAAGGCGTGACCGACAACCAGCCGCCCGAAGCGGCGGACGACACCGCCTCGGGTCCCGCCGGCACGCCGCTGACCATCGCCGTGCTGGACAATGACAGCGACCCCGACGGCGACACGATCGGGGTGACCGGCACCACGGATCCGGAAAACGGCGGCATCGTCGTCAATGACGACGACACCATCACCTACACGCCGGAGAACGGGTTCAGCGGCACTGACAGTTTTACTTATACGATTGCGGATTTTCGGGGCGGGATCGATACCGCCACGGTGACGGTCACCATCGACGCAGTCACGGCCAACACGCCGCCTGTCGCCCAGAGCGACGTTGCCGTCGCCCCGCTCGGCACCCCGATCACCATCAGCGTCCTGGCCAACGACACGGATGCGGACGGCGACCCGCTGACCATTACCGATGTCGGCGCGCCCGTGAGCGGCGAGGCCGTGATTGCCGGCGCCAATGCCAGCACGATCACCTACACGCCGGACCCGGATTTCATCGACGGCTTCGGCCTCGACGCCTTCTCGTACACCATATCCGACGGCAAGGGCGGTACGGACTCGGCCAACATCCTCGTCTTCGCTCGGGTGCCGGTGACGATCGAGGACGACGTCATTACCGTCAACGTGACCGGGGACGGTTTCGATCTCGACCCTGACGGGGTGACCCTGCGCGAAGCCATCATGGCGGGCAATGCCGCCGACCGGCCGGTGACCATCCGCCTGCCGTCCGAGGAGGTCACCATCCAGAACCTGCTGGAATCCGCCCTGCCGGAGCCGAACGCCAATGCCGGGGCCGGCGACCTCGACATCCTTGGCGACATCACCATCCGTGGCCCCGGAACGATCCGCGCCGATGGGCTGCCGCGTCTGTTCGACGTGCAGGATGGCGGACGGCTGACACTCGAAAACGTTGTCCTGAACGGCGGCGGCCAGGTCCTGGCCCCGGAAGACCAGATGCCGGGTGCCGCCCTGTTCGTTCGCGAGGGCGGCACTGCCGCCCTGGAGTCCGGCACGATCGTTACGAATTTCGTTCAGGATTTCGTAACTGAAAACTCTTCAACCAGAACGGGGGTTCCCGGCAAGGAGATCGTCCAGAGCACGTTCGGTCCGACACGCGGGGCCGCCATCTTCAATGACGGCGGCATTCTCACGCTGAACGGGACCGGTGTCGGTGGCAACCGCGCCGCTGAAGGGACGGCGCTGTTCAACAATGGCGGCTCGACGGTTGTTTCGAACAGCCAGTTCGCTTTGAATCTCTCGACGGCGGCTTTCTTCGAACAAAAGATCGAAATCACGGCCGGAGTAGGAAATTTCTCAAAGATTGGAAAGGTAATTCCTGGGGACGTGGAAGCCGGAACGGGCGTGGCAATTTACAATCAGGCCGGCGTGATCGCGGTTAACAACACTTCATTCGTATTGAATGGGTTTTCCATGCCCATGGAAGAGGATACACTGCTGGGATTTCTGGATAGAGTCACCCGCGAACCGGCTTTTATCTTTAACGAGGCTAATGGTGAGTTGGATGCCACCAACCTGTTTTTCGATCAGAACCGCGGGGCGGTGCGCGATATCGACGATCAATCGGCCGGCATCATGGCTCTGTCGCAGACCGCGCGTTCCCCGGCGTCCCACATCGGGCTCCCGGCACGGGCCGAGGATGACGCAGGGCCGCCTCCCGCTGCGGCTGCCGCGACGACGGTAGCCCCGCTGCAGGACGGCGCCCCGGGCATCCAGCTGATTGGCGATCTGGGCGCGCTCCTGGCGGATTTCGGCGCGCTGGCCGTCGACCAGGGCTTCGTCACCGTCGAGGCCGACAGGATCGTGCTCGACCTGATGGGCGCGGTGATCGAGCTGACCGGCACGGGGCTGGACATCGACCTCGATGCCTTTGACGGCGAGGACCTGGCCGGCATCGTCGTCAATGCCGGCATGGTCACCGGCGTCACCATCTTCCAGGCGGACGGGACCACGCCGATCCTGGTGGCGGAGGGCGTGACGGTCGATGCCGCAACCGCCCAGAGCATTCTCGACGGTTCGGCCTTCGCCGACGGCACCGTGCTGACCGAACTGCTCTTCGACGGGCCGATCACCTTCACCGGAAGCGATAGCAGCGACAACCTCACCGGCACCGACGGGCCGGATTCGCTCGACGGCGGCGGCGGCAGCGACGCGCTGTTCGGCCTGGGCGGCCTCGACACGCTGATCGGTGGCAATGGGCGCGACGTCTTCGCCTTCGTCGCGGTGGGCGACTCACCGGCCGGCAGCCCCGACAGGGTCGGCGATTTCGCCGTCGGCAGCGATCTGTTCGACCTGGCGCTGATCGATGCCGACCCGGCGACGGCGGACAACGACAACTTCCTCTTCATCGGCACGGACGGGTTCTCCGGCACGGCGGGCGAATTGCGGGTCGCAGACACCGGCACCGGCGACGATGCCGGGGCCCTCGTCCAGGGCGATACGGACGGCGACGGCAGCGCCGATCTCGAAATCCTGCTGGTCGGCGTGACCGCGGCGGCGCTGGACCCGACCGGCTTCCCCGGCATTGTGACCGGAAACGAGAACGAGGATCCGACGGCGGAGGACGAGACCGCCGTCACCCTTGAAGACGCGGCCGTGACGGTGGACGTCCTCGACAACGACACCGACCCGGACGGCGACCCGCTCAGTGTCGCCGTCGCTCTGCCGCCGTCGAACGGCACCGCCACGGTCAATGGCGACAATACGATCACCTATGTGCCCGACAGCGGCTTCACGGGGACCGACCAGATCGGCTACGCCGTCGAGGACGGCCGGGGCGGCTTCGATGGGGCCTTCCTTTTTCTCACGGTGGACGCGGACGAGTCCGTCGATCCCAATCTCTTCGGGATCCTCGTCGACGGGCTGTCGTCGGCCATCGTCTCCGGCGGGACCGTTGCATCGATCATCGATGCCCCCGGTGCCCAGGTGCTGGAGGTCAGGGCCGGCGCCTCGCTCGACCTCGCCAGCACCGCCGGCGCCAACAGCCTCGTTCTGCCCGGCGATGCCGGCGACTTCGCGATCAGCCGGGAGGTGGCCGCGGTGACACTCGACGGGCCCGGCGGTGAAACCGTCACGCTCACGGCCCGCACCACGGCACAGACGCTGATCTTCGATGACGGTGCGCTGGCATTGCGGGTGGAGGGCGACAGCGTCCTGGCCGGCAGCCAGACGGTCTCGGAGACGGCAGCCCCGTTGATCGCGCCGCTGGACGACCGCCCGCCGCTCCCCGATCCCGGCCCGGAGGCGCCGGCGGCCCCGAACTTCTTCGGCATCGTGCTGGAAGACACCCCGGCCCAGCTGATCGGCAGCGGCGTCTCCGCCCGCATCGTCGACGCCCCGGGTGCCCAGACCTACCATGTCGGTGCCGCCGCAGCACTCGACCTCCAGGGCAGCGCCGGCGCCAACACCCTGACGCTGCAGCTGGAGGCGGGGTCCGTCGACATCGTCCGCGGCGCCGCCACGGTCACCGTCTCCGGACCGAATGGCGAGAGCGTCAGTTTCACGGCCCGCCAGACGCCGCAGACGCTGGTCTTCCTCGACGGTGCGGTCGATATCCGCATCGACGGCAACAGCGTGGTCGCCGGCGACCAGACGGTGACGGAGACATCCGCCCCCCTCACCGCCGCGCTCGATCCCGGCCAGACCGCGGTCGGCGTGTTCGCCGCAGCGGCCGAGAGCCTGTCCGGTCCGCCGGCTCCGGACGATATGCTGTTCGGGTGAGGCCGGCGGGGAGCGCCATCGGCGGCCGACGCAGCGAACACATTATGCGTGGGGTTGCGGGGCTGTCTTCCTTTCCCCCGCATATGGGATGCCTGCAAACACAAGGAGAGTCTCCGGCCTTGCGATAATTTAAAGTCTCTTTACCGGCCGGGCTGCATTCTGCCGCCCGGCCTGGCGGCCATTGGGTGCCCGCAGCAGACCCGGGCCGTTTTCATCAGGCGCCATCCGGAACCCCGCCCGGGCCGGGAGCGCGATTTTTCAGGGAGATTGCCTTGCCGTCCCCCCGCCTTTTCGTTCTCGACGACGATCCGGTTTTGCGCGATTTCGTCAGCATGGTCGCGCAGAAATGCGATTTCGACGTCACCGCCCTGACGCGTCCCAGCGAACTCCCGGATGCCCTGGCGCAGGGCGATCCGGACGTGATTTTTCTCGACCTCAAGCTCGGCGAAGGCACCGGGGTCGACGTGCTGGAGACCCTGGCCGGGCGCTCCTGCCGCTCGGAGGTCGTGCTGATGAGCGGCTGCGACCAGCGCGTGCTCAGCTCCTCGGCCCGCATCGGCGAGGATCTCGGCCTGCGCATCGGTGGCACGCTGCCCAAGCCGTTCAAGACCTCCCAGCTGAAGACGATGCTGTCGGGCATCACCCATACGGGCGGGGCGTTGACGGTCGAGGACATCGACGAAGCCATCCAACGCGACGCCTTCTGCCTGTTCTACCAGCCGCAGATCGACCCGGTCGCCGGCACGGTGCACGGCGCGGAGGCGCTGATCCGCTGGCCGCATGCCTCCAAGGGCATGGTCGGTCCGGGCGATTTCATCCCGCTGGCGGAAAGCAGCGGCCGCATTTCGGAGATGACCTATTGGGTCATGCGGACCGGCTTTTCCTGGTGCGCGGCGCTGTCGGCCCGCACCGGCAATCGCCTGCGGATTTCGGTCAATGTGCCGCCGACCAGCGTCGGGCTGCCGGATTTCGTGTCGCGCACCGTGGCCATGGCCGAGGCCAGCGGCCTCGAGCCTGAGACCATCGTGCTGGAGCTGACCGAATCCTCGCCCCTGACCGACACGCCGGGCGTGATGGCGGCGCTGTCGCGCCTGCGCATCGCCGGCTTCGATCTGGCGCTCGACGATTTCGGCACCGGCTATTCCTCGCTGGTCGGCCTGCACCGCATGCCGTTTTCCGAGCTGAAGATCGACCGCTCCTTCGTCGGCAAGATCGACAAGGACCCCGATGCCCGCAAGATCGTCGAGGCCACCATCAGCCTCGCCCATGTGCTGGGCCTGCGCACCGTCGCCGAGGGCGTCGAGGATGCCCGCGGGGTGGAGATGGTCCGTGATATGGGCTGCGACCTGATCCAGGGCTTCCACTACAGCCGCCCCCTCCCGGCCGAGCGCTTCGACACCTGGTTCACCGACTGGCGCACCGAAACCGCCAACGCCGCCGCATGAGCGCCTCGTTCCTACTCCATCAAGAATGGGCTTTCGAGCGAGGCGAGGGTGGGTTGGCGGCGGTCCTTTTCGGAGACGATGGCGCGGTCGGGGCCGGCCGGCCAGGGGATGCCGAGGGCCGGGTCGGACCAGAGAATGCCCTCGTCACACTCCTTGGAGTAGTAGTTGGTCACCTTGTAGACGACCTCGGTGTCCGGCTCCAAAGTCATGAAGCCGTGGGCGAAGCCGATCGGCACCAGCAGCTGCGCCCAGTTTTCGGCGCTCAGCTCCACCGCGACATGGCGGCCGAAGGAGGGCGAGCCGCGCCGGATGTCCACTGCCACGTCCAGCACCCGGCCGCGCGGCACCCGTACCAGCTTGTCCTGCGCGTACGGCCGCGTCTGGAAATGAAGGCCGCGTACGGTGTACGCCTCGCGCGACAGGGAGTGGTTGTCCTGGACGAACTCCAGATCGATGCCCGCTTCGTGCCAGGCGCGACGGTTGTACGTCTCGGAGAAAAAGCCGCGGTCGTCGCCGAAGCGCGGAATCCGGATCAGCTTGACGTCCGGGATTGCCGTCGCGTGCACCTCGATCATGGGCGGGGACCTTGTTCCTCGGGGCGGAGCGGCCTCAGGCCGATTGCGACAGGTTGAGAAACGCCGCAAGCAGGCCGGCAATCTCCGCTTCCGGCAGCAGGAAGTCGATGCCGACGCCCGTCGCCTTCACCCAGACCAGCCGGGCCGGAAAATCGCCGAAACGCGGCACCGTCAGCGTGATATTCGCCCCGGCGGCCGAATCGGGCAACATCGCCGTGGCCGGTCCCGGCAGCAGCAGCTTGGCGCCGCTGGCGGAGATGTTGCTGACGACGCAGTTGACCAGGGTGCCGCGCTGGTAGAGCCGGCCGGTCATCAGCAGGGCATTGCGCGGGCTGGTGCGCCGCTCGCGCCCGGTTGCCGCATCCTCCCGGACTTCCGGCTTATCGTCCGGTTCCGTGCTATCGCTCATTGCCGCGCCCCGGCTGATGCGGGTGCCGGTTGACGGCGCCCCTCGATCGGACGTTGCCTGCCCGGGCCCGTCTCTGTCAAATGGCGCCGTCCGCGGCCGCCCCCCATGTCCCGGCAGACAGACCCACCCTCATGGTCCGTAAGCGCAACCAAAGGCTGAATCACAGGGCTTCGAAGGTCCTGCACGAGACCGTTTCGGGCTTTGCCTCGCCGCGGCCGACGCTCGACGACCTCGTCCGCGGGCTGAAGGACCGGGCCTTCGGCCTGGTGCTGCTGCTGTTCGCCCTGCCGAACTGCATTCCCGGCCCGCCCTTTCTGGGCTCGGTCTTCGGCCTGCCGCTGCTGTTCTTCGGGATCCAGCTGGCCGCCGGCCGGCGCTATCCCTGGCTGCCGCGCGTCATCGCCCAGTATTCGCTCGACCGCGAGACGCTGCTGGCCATCATCGGCCGCGGCCGGCCGGTCCTGGAACGCATCGAGCGCATCTGCCGGCCGCGCCTCGCGGTGGTGACCGGGCCGCGATCGGAGCGGCTGCTGGGCCTCGCCATGACCATTCTGGCTGCCGCGGTGATGATCCCGCTGCCCTTCACCAACTTCATTCCGGCGGTCGGCATCGCCGTGATCGCGCTCGGGCTGCTGGAAGAGGACGGGGTGACCATTCTGGTCGGCCTGACGATCGGGCTGATCGGTGTCGCCATCGTCATTACCGTGCTGGTCGGTGCCGGCGCCCTGATCGCCGGCCTCGCCGGCTGAGACGCGCGGGCGGCCGGCCCGGCTACCGGGTCGCGGCCTGCGAGAAGCCGATAGGTCCGGGATCGGGCGCCGGCTTGACGATGATGTCGTGGACATGGGCCATGGAGGGCCCGCGCCAGCAGCGCTGCACCATCGCCTCGACATCCTCGGGCGGCCCGGCGACCAGCGCTTCCACCGACCCGTCGGAGCGGTTGCGGACCCAGCCGTCAAGCCCGCGCGCCGCCGCCTCGTCGACCGTCCAGCCGCGATACCAGACCCCCTGGACCCGCCCATAGATCGTCAGGGACACCGCCTTGCGTCCGTCTCCGCTCCCGCCGCTCTCGCCGCTCATGCCCGGCTGCCCTCGATCCGTCCGATGATGCGTGTGCGCTATTCTGTCCGGGGTATCAAAATTGGCAAGGCCGAAAAGTTCCGGGCGGGGTGCGCCGGCATTCAATCGGGGTTAACGCCGCCTCTGATACTGTCAAAGGGTCCCGGGCGCGCAGTGACGACCGGGCGGCAGCGACGGAGAGAACCCGTGCGACAGGCAACGAAATCCCGCATCCGCAGAAAAGCGTCTCGCAGCGGCCTGCAACTGCCTGCGTATTTGCGCGAGCTGATCCTGCTCGACGGCGCACGCCGGCCGGCCGGCACGGCCAGGCTGGACGCCGCCGATCTGCAGGCCTGGCTGCATGATCTGGAGGCCGATCCGGCCCCCGACAGCTTCGCGGCCCTCTATGGCAGCGACCGGTCGAGGCAAGTCCTGCACTTTTGACGCACGACGGGAGCCTGAGGGTTTCAAGAGATGTGTGTGGCCGAAGAAAAGGCGGCTGCCGGCAGAGCCTCGCGGCAATTCAGACATGAGTGCATTCCGGTGCTGTGGTTATTTGACGGATATTGTCAGACCTCTTGCCGACGCGAAAGCCCGGCCGCCCTCTCTTGCCCGATCTCGTGTGTCTGACCATCTTTGAGACAGGTGCGGAGCCGCGCCGCCATAAGCCGGCGGCCGGCATCCGTGCTCCGGCCCTGCCGTGCTGCGGGCGGCAGGCCGGCCGTTGCTCAGGGGGAGGACGACAGCGATGATGGATCACGGCTATCACAATCACGCCGACACGACCGACGACCCGAAACGCCTGCGGGAAAGCGGCGTCCGCGTCGGCGTCATGGTCTTCATGGCGCTTTTCTTCGCGCTGATGGCGCCGGCCGGCCTCGGCCTGGCGACATTCAGCTCGCTGACCTCGCTGGCGGCAATCGTCGTGGCGGTCATGGGCACCGTGCATGGAGAACAATTGGCGCCGGAGCGGTTGACTCGCTGGGACGAGGCGGCGGCGCTGATGCTGATCAGCATGTTGAGCGGCGCCCTGGTCGACCTGGCGGCCGTGGAGAGCGCGGTCGCCACTGCCGGATGAGCGCGAGGCGACCCCATGACCGACATTCCCTTCGGCCGCAGCGGGCACAGACCGTATCTGGCACCGCCCTGGGTCTGGCTGACGGCGATCGCGGCGGTACCGGCCGTGTGCGCCTGGCTGCTGGCCGGCCTCACCGGGGTCGTCATGACGGCGCTGCTGGTCGGCGGCCTGATGGCGGTGATCCCCAATCTGTCGCCGGCCACCGTCATGCGGATGTTCCGTGCCCGCCCGATCGCGCCCTGGGATGCGCCGGAGCTGAAACGCATGGTGCGCGAGCTGGGCCGCCGGGCCGGGCTGGACGAGCCGCCGGCACTCTACTGGCTGCCCGAACAGCGCGTGAACGCCTTTTCGACCGGCGATGCCCGCCGCTCGGCGATCGCCCTGTCGGACATGACCCTGCGGGTCCTGAGCCCGACGCAGATGTCCTGCGTGCTGGCGCATGAGATGTCGCACGTCACCGCCGGCGATACCGGCTCTATGCGCGTCGCCGCGGCGCTTGCGCAGGTGACGCAGTTGGTGACGCTGCTCGGCCTGTTCGCCATCCTCTCGGTCTATTTCAGCGGCGGCAGCATGGCGCTGTGGATCGTCTTCGTGTTCGCCTTTGCGCCGACGGCCGTGACCCTGCTGCGGCTCGCCTTTTCCCGCGACCGCGAATATGCCGCCGACCTGTTCGCGGCGCGGCTGACCGGTGATGCGCCGGCCGTCGCCGAGACGCTGCAACACATCGATGCGCTAAGCCGCCGCGGCTGGGCCGGCTATATGGGCGACCTGGCCGGGGCGATGCCGCGCTGGCTCAGCACCCATCCGCCGACCGGCGAGCGCGTGCGGCGGCTCATGGCGCTGGCCGACAGCGGGGATGGGGGCAGCCGGCGCTCGCATCACCCCGGGGACGAGGCGGAGACGCCGGAGGAGCGCCGCCGGCTCTCCTGACGACGTCTTTCGCTTTGCGCGGCGACGCGGCCGGGCTATGACGCACACTGTCGTGTGTCGCCCGGCGGAGCAGTCTTGTGTTTGTCCCGGCCCGTCTGGTTTTTCTGGTCCTTTCCCTGGCGCTCGCCGGCTGCGGCGGGCGCTCGGCCGTCGACCCGGTGCCGGTCTGGGATCCGCCGCGCGTTGCACCGGGTCAGGCCATGGCCCCGGTGCGGCTGGACGCGGTGGCCTTTGGACCGGTCCGGCCCGACGCGCCGATCGGCACGATCGCGGGCGTCGGCTGTGCCGGGCCCTTCGACCCGGTGCCGGCGGCCGCGGCGGCCGACGCCGTGGTGCTCGCCACCTTCGCCCCGGTCTTCGCCGAGACCATGCGGGCCACGGGCCTGCCCGTGGCCGGGGCGCGGCCCGAAGCCCTGCGGCCCGAAGCCCTGCGGCCCGAAGCCCTGCGGCCCGAAGCCCTGCGGCCGGAAGCCCTGCAGGTCGCGGCGCGCATCCGCCGCGTGACGGTCGATCTCTGCCGCCCCGGTTTGTTCGGATCGGCGGGCGCGGCGGCGGTCTCCGGGGCCGCGTCGCTGCTTGTGTGCTGGACGGTGGTCTCGCCGGCGCATGGCGGCGCCGTTTATGCCGTCGAGACGCGCGGATCGGCGCGGGAGGCGCAGCCGCTGCCCTATGGTCTCGATGCGCTGCTGCGCGGGGCCTTCGGCGCCGCGGCCACCAATCTGGCCGCCGATCCGGGCTTTCGCGCCGTCGTCCGCGCCGCCGGGGCGCCGCGGCGCCTGTTCGGCGGCCGGC
>JAAAOG010000021.1 GCA_009909005.1 Alphaproteobacteria bacterium
GCCGCGCCGGGTGGCGTTGTGCGGATAGACCTTCGAGACGATGAAGACCTCGTCGCGGCGGCCGGCCACCGCTTCTCCGACGATCTCCTCCGCCCGGCCGCTGCCGTACATCTCCGCGGTATCGATCAGCGTCATGCCGCAGTCGAGCCCGGTCTTCAGCGCCCGCACCTCTTCGCTGCGGCGCCGGGAATCCTCGCCCATGCGCCAGGTCCCCTGACCCAGGGCGGGCACACGCTCGCCCGATTTGAGGGTCACCGTCTTCATGAGCCTGCACGCCGATGCATGAGATCGTCCTCCCGTCTGCTCTGGGCTGCTGCTCGCAGAGGGTTGGCTCCCGCCACCTTATGTTGATCAATGCCTTAGCTTATTGATTTGTTGCGCGGCTTCAAGCCCCGGGCGGTTGGCGGGCGCCTCCGGCCGCGATAATCTCATGTCTCGTCGCCCAAAGAAGGCGGTTTTCGGCTAGAGAGAGACCCCCGCATGCAGCTGCAGCTGGCCAGCTGGCCCGACATCGAATCCTATCTCGCGCGCACGCACGGGATTCTCGTCCCCATCGGGTCGACCGAGCAACACGGGCCGACCGGCTTTCTCGGTACCGATGCCATTGCCGCGGAGACCGTGGCGCGGGGCGCCGGCGAGGCCGCCGGGGCGCTGGTCGCCCCGACCATCGCCATCGGCATGGCCGAGCATCACATGGCCTTTCCGGGTACCATCACGCTCCGGCCCTCGACCCTGATCGCCTATGTGCGCGACTATGTGCTGTCGCTGGCGGCGCATGGCTTTGCCCGCTTCCTCTTCGTCAACGGCCATGGCGGCAATGTGCCCACGGTCAAGGCGGCATTCTATGAAATCGAGGCCGAACGGCGGGCGCGCGGCCAGGGCGAGGACGGCGATTTCCGCTGCCGCATCGTCAACTGGTATGACGGGCCGACGGTGAGCAGCGTGATCCGCCAGACTTTCGGCGCCCGGGAGGGCTCGCATGCGACGCCGAGCGAAGTCTCGGTCACCCTCCATGCCTATCCGGACCATCGGCACGACCGGCCGCTCGATCCGCCGGTGGCGTCGGGCAGCCCCTTTTACGGGGCAGCCGATTTCCGCCGCCGGCATCCGGACGGGCGGATCGGCTCGGACCCCTCCCTCGCCTCGGCCGAGCATGGCCGGCGGATCGCCGAGGCGGCGATTGCCGACCTCGCCACCCACTATCGAGGGTTCATGGCGGAGCGGTGAGGCGGGCAGGGCCCGTTGACCGGAACCGGGCCGGCTGGCACGCTCCTGATGACGTTGCAGGCGGGAGGTGATGATGTCGGAGCACAAGGTCTGCGTCACCTGGCACCGGGAGGGGCGGGATTTCTCGCCCGAGAGCCTCGACCGCACCCATGAATGGGTGTTCGAGGGCGGCGTGCGTGTCCCCGGCTCTTCCGCACCCGGCTATGGCGGCGACCCGGCCCTGGTCGATCCGGAAGAGGCCTTCGTCGCCGCCCTGTCCAGCTGCCATATGCTGTTCGTCCTGGCGCTCGCCGCCCGGCGCGGCTTTGTCATCGAAAGCTATGAGGACGACGCGATCGGCGTGCTGCAAAAAGGCCCGGACGGCAAGCAGTGGATGACCGACGTGACGCTCCGCCCGCGCATCGTTTTCGCCGAGGGCAAGGAACCGTCCGCCGCGGACATGGACAAGCTGCACCACCGCGCTCACGAACTCTGCTTCATCGCCAACTCGGTGAAGACAGACGTGGCGGTCGAGCCGCGGTGACATGCCGTCAATGGCGCGGCGGCGTCCCGCCGCCGGCGTCGGCTGGAAGCCGACGCTCCTGTGCCTCGACAAAGCGGATTGCGCCGCGGTGGCATGCCGTCAATGGAGCGGCGGCGTCCCGCCGCCGGCGTCGGCTGGAAGCCGACGCTCCTGTGCCTCGACAAAGCGGATTGCGGCGTGGTGACATGCCGTCAATGGCGCGGCGGCGTCCCGCCGCCGGCGTCGGCTGGAAGCCGACGCTCCTGTGCTTCGACAAAGCGGGTGGCTTCAAGTGGCACGCTACCACACGCTGATCGCCAGTCTGCCCCACCTGCCGTATTTCGAGCAGGCGGAGCGGCTGCCGATCAATCGCCAGCGGCTGGAGCGGCGGCTGGCCATGCTCGACGCGGCCGACCGCGAGACGGTGCGGCAGGCCGAGTCCTTCCTGGCCTGGCAGGCGCAGCCGGCCGGGCGCAGCGATGAGGGCTTCGTCGCCGACTATCGCCGCCTGCGCGCGACCATCGCCAATCCGGTCCTGGCCGACATGCTCGACCACCGCCTCGCCATCCGCACGGTGGTCGGCGCGCTGCGCCGCCGCGCGGCCGGCCGGCCGGCGCCGGAGCGGGGCACCGCCTGGGGGATCGGGCCCTGGCTGCGGCGCATCGAGCAGCGCTGGCAGCAGCCGGATTTCGGGCTTGCGGCGGTGCTGCCCTGGCTGCCGGAGGCCCGCAGCCGGCTCGAGCGGCGCGATTATGCCGGGCTGGAGCGGCTGCTGATGGACCTCGTCTGGCGGCATCTGCAGGGTATCGAGGAGGCGCACCGCTTCGGCTTTCCGGCGGTCTTGGCCTATCGGTTCAAATGGGACATGGTGCGCCGGCGGCTTGATTATGACGGCGACAAGGCCGCCGCCCGGCTCGATGCCCTGACCGACGAGGCCCTTGGTGACAACCGCCAGCTCTTCTCCTGACAGCGCCGCCTGGCGCACCACCGCCAGCGTCATCGCCGTGCGCGAGAGCCTGGTCTCGGTCGAGGCGCACGAAGGCGCCCTGATGAAGAACGAGGTCGCCTATATCGGCGTCGGCGGCACCGACAATGCGATCCGGCTGAAGGCCGAGGTGCTGCGGGTCTATGGCCGGACCGCCGATCTGCAGGTCTATGAGGACACCGCCGGCGTGGCGATCGGCGACCGGGTCGAGCTGACGGGCCGCATGCTGTCGGTCAGCCTGGCGCCCGGGCTTCTCGGCAAAGTGTTCGACGGGTTGCAGAACCCGCTGGCCGACCTCGCCCGCGAGCATGGCTATTTCCTGCCGCGCGGCGTCTATGCCGAGCCGCTCGACCACAGCCACAAATGGGCCTTCACGCCGGCGGTCAGCCTGGGCGCCCGGCTGAAGGCCGGCGAGCCGCTCGGCACCGTGCAGGAGGGCCGCTTCACCCACAAGATCATGGTGCCGTTCGACGAGCGCGAGCCGGTCGAGGTCACCTGGATCCAGGAGGGCAGCTTCACCATCGATACGCCGATCGCCCGCATCAAGAGCAACGACGGCAGCGAACGCGATCTGACCATGGTGCGGACATGGCCGGTGCGCCGGCCGATCCCGCAGCAGATGATCCGGCGCCGCGAGGCGGAGCGGCTCTTCCCCGACGAGCCGCTGGTCAGCACCATCCGGCTGATCGACACCTTTTTTCCCATCGCCCGCGGCGGCACCGCCTGCATCCCCGGGCCCTTCGGGGCCGGCAAGACGGTGCTGCAGGGGCTGATCGCCCGCTATTCCTCGGCCGACATCGTCATCATCGTCGCCTGCGGCGAGCGGGCCGGCGAGGTGGTCGAGACGATCACCGAATTCCCGCAGATGCGCGACCCGCGCACCGGCGGCTCGCTGATGGACCGGACGATCATCATTTGCAATACGTCGTCCATGCCGGTGGCGGCGCGGGAGTCCTCGATCTATACCGGCATCACGCTCGGCGAATATTACCGCCAGATGGGCTTCAACGTGCTGGTCATCGCCGATTCCACCTCGCGCTGGGCCCAGGCGATGCGCGAGACCTCCGGCCGGCTGGAGGAGATCCCGGGCGAAGAGGCCTTTCCCGCCTATCTCGATTCCGCCATCAAGAACATCTACGAGCGGGCGGGCCTGCTGCGCTGCCCGGATGGGGCGATCGGCAGCCTGACCATGATCGGCACCGTGTCGCCGGCCGGCGGCAATTTCGAAGAGCCGGTCACCCAGTCGACCCTGTCGACGGTCAAGGCCTTTCTCGGCCTGTCCGCCGACCGCGCCTATCGGCGC
Organism: Alphaproteobacteria bacterium; assembly: GCA_009909005.1. Lineage (GTDB taxonomy): Bacteria > Pseudomonadota > Alphaproteobacteria > DSM-16000 > Inquilinaceae > JAAAOG01. The sequence goes on from JAAAOG010000021.1 coordinate 4,018, forward strand.
TTCTACCCGGCGATCGATCCGCTGCTCTCCTGGTCGCGCTATCTCCGCCAGCTCGATGCCTGGTACCGGGACAATATGGCGCCGGACTGGACACATCGCGTCGAGAAGTCGGTGTCCCTGCTCGAAGAGGGGGATGGTATCTATCAGATGATGCAGGTGACCGGAGAGGAAGGCATCACGCTGGAGGACTTCGTCACCTGGCAGAAAGCGACTTTGGTCGACATGGTCTATTTGCAGCAGGACGCCTTCGATCCGGTCGATGTCAGCTGTCCGCTCGACCGGCAGAAGGAGATATTCGACTTGCTTGGCTGGATCGTCTCGCGAGATTTCAAATTTTCCAGCAAAGATCAGGCGCGGGATTTCTTTACCAAACTCACGGGAACCTTCAAGAATTTGAATTATAGCCATCGGGAAAGCAACGAGTATCAGGACTACAAGGACAAAATAGTTAATACGGTTGGCGAGTTCGCCGTCTGAGACTTGGTTAACGGGTCGCGTTTAACCAAACGCTTAGACTTTTGGGCAATTCTGGGTCTGTCCGGGGCGCCACAGCGGCGGCGCCGGCAAGACATCCGGGCGGTTGCGGCCGCGCGGCGAGCTCCAGTGTCCCGGTTGGACCGAGACGGTCAAGGCCCGATCAT
>JAAAOG010000098.1 GCA_009909005.1 Alphaproteobacteria bacterium
GGCCCGGGGCGACGGCCACCGCCGAGGCGCCGGTGGCTCTCAGACCGGAACCGCGTCCCGCACCGGTCGCCGCGCGCCCGCCCGCGCCGGTGGCGGCGGCTCCCGTCTCGTCCCGGGCCGAAGCGCCGGAAGTGCTGCGGGCCGGGCCGCCCGAAGCCGTCCGCGCCGCCCCGTCGGCGCCGATTCAGCCGGCGGCGCGGCCGGAGCCCGTGCCGGCGGAGACCGTTCAGCCGATTGCTGCCGGGGCGCCCGTCCCCTCGACGGCCGAGCCGCCGGAGGCCGACAGCGCCACCGCGGCCCTGTCGGTGCGGCTGCCCGACCGCCGGCCGGAGCCGCCGCCCCTCCAAACCGCCGCCCTGCCGCAGCAGAACCACGCGCCGCCCGCCCGGCCCGAGCCGGCCCGGACGGCCGCACCACCGCCCGCACCACCATCGCCTCAGCCGGCCCCCGAGCCGGCCCCCGAGCCGACTTCAGAGCCGGCCTCAGAGGCGGCGCGCGCTCCCGACCCTGAAACGCCCGGAAACACCGGGGCGCCCGGATCGGCCTCCTCGTCGGCTGCGGCCGCGGCCGGCCCGGGCGGCGATGGCGGCGAGGGCGAGAGCGCCGTGCCGGGCAGCGGGCCCGGCTTCAACGCCTATCTCGGCGAGCTGAGCCGCTGGCTGGCCCGGCACAAGCGCTATCCCCGGCTGGCCCAGCGCCGGTCGATTGAGGGCACGGCGCTGCTGCACTTCGTCGTAGCCGATGACGGCCGGGTCCTGGAGTCCCGCATCCTGCGCAGTGCCGGCCATCCGGTGCTCGACGAGGCCGTGATGGACATGGTCCGCCGCGCCACCCCCCTGCCGGCGCGCCCGCCTGGCCTCGCCTCCGGCCCCATGACCCTCTCGGTCCCCATCGCCTTCCGCCTGAACTGAGCCTCACGCCGCCGGTTCGAGAGGGGCGACGGAAATCACCGGGCGGCGGCCGAGGGCCCGCAGGGCATCGTCCAGCTGGTCGGGCGGCGAGGCATGGCCGAAATCGAGGATGCGCCGCACCACCTTTTCATCGCGGCCCAGCCGCCGCGCCAGGTCCGCCCGGCTGACGCCGTCGGCCCGCATGGCCTGATGGATCAGGACCTTGAGCGCCGCCCCGGTGGGCAGCTGCACCGTCGGCCGGCCCGCAGCCGGCGAGGCCGGCGGCATGTCCAATCCTTTGTCCATCTGCTGCCAAGCCCAAACAATCAAGGCATCGCGGGCTTGAAGGCATGCGCCATCGACTGTGTCACCGGCGCTAACGAAACCCGGCAAGTCGGGCGCGGTCACGAGAATAGCCGGCTCTCCGGAATCTGTTTCGTCATCTTCCAGTCTTAGCGGGTACTCGAACATCGGGATGTCTCCGCCTGAAGACTCTGATCAAGGCCGGAACCTATTTCAGCCCCAAATCCTTCTTGATCTGTTCTTGGAGGCCTTTACCGATCTGCTTACGGCCACCGTGCCAAGGAAGGATCGATGTCTGCCCGGTAGCCGGATTCTTGAGGCCTCGATGGCTGCCGCTATGGTGCAGCGTCACCACGATCCCCTGTTTCTTGAGCCAGCGCTCGAATTGGCTGCTGTTCACGGGGCCGGCCTGTCCCTTCATCTGTCTCCCAATATCGGACAGTTGTGTCCGGCGTTCAAGACGCGGATGAGGGTGTCGCAGGTCTGGGCAAGAGGGCGGCCGGTCTGCTATGGCAGGCGGTATGAGTTTCACGTTCCTCCACGCCGCCGATATTCATCTCGACAGCCCGCTGGTCGGCCTGTCCGGCGAGGTGGCGGCACAGTTCCGCGGCGCCACCCGCCGCGCCCTGGCCGCGCTGGTGGATCTGGCGATCGAGCGCGGCGTCGCCTTCGTCATCATCGCCGGCGATCTGTTCGACGGCGACTGGAAGGACTATGCAACGGGCCTGTTCTTCGCCCGCGAGGCCGGACGGCTGCACCGCGCCGGCATCCCGCTCTGTTTGCTCTACGGGAATCACGACGCAGAGAGCGTCATCCGCCGGCGCCTGCAGCTGCGCGACGGCGTGCACGCCTTTTCCGCCCGCAAGGCGGAGACGATCGAACTCCCGGAATGGGGTGTCGCCCTGCACGGCCGCAGCTTCGCCCATCGCGACACGACCGAGAACCTCGCCGCCAGCTACCCCTCACCCGTGGCCGGGCGGCTGAATATCGGCGTGCTGCACACCGCCCTCGACGGGCGGGAAGGCCATGCCCCCTATGCCCCGTGCACGCTGGAGCAGCTGGTCCGCCACGGCTATGACTATTGGGCGCTCGGCCATGTCCACCGGCACGAGGTGCTGCACGAGCATCCGCATGTCGTGTTCCCCGGCAACCTGCAGGGCCGGCATGTGCGCGAGACCGGGCCGAAAGGCGCCTGCCTGGTCACCGTCACCGACGGCAGCATCGGACAGGTGGAGCACATCCCGCTCGACGCGGCGCGCTGGGCCGTGGCGGCGGTCGACGCGGCTGGCGCGAGGCGGCCGGACGACCTCGCCGCACGGGCGCGCGCCGTTCTCGCCCCGCTGGTCGGCGAGGCGGAGGGCCGGCCGCTGGCGGTGCGCCTGGTGCTGACCGGTGCCGCGGCGCTGCCGCCGGCCCTCAGCGGCGATCCCGACTATCTGGCGGCCGAGTTGCAGGCCGAGGCGGCTGCCCTGGGTGAAGCGGTGTGGATCGAATCCCTGCGGCTGGAGACCGGCCCGCCGGCCGCCCGGCAGACTGGCAGCCGGCCCGATGCGCTTGGCCGCTTCGCCGACATCCTCGACAGCCTGCCGGACGATCCCGCGTTCCGTGCCCGGATCCAGGCGGAGATCGCCGCCCTGCACGGCCGCGGCGGCGTCGGCCCCGCGCTGGAGGCCGGCGCCGCCGCACCGGGACTCCAGCCCGACGAGACCGACGAGGCCATCCGCGCGGCCCGGGTTCTGCTGCTCGGTGCGCTGGCGGGCGAGCCGGACCGCGAGCCGGACGCAGCGCCATGAGGCTCCGGGCGCTGCACCTCGACCGCTTCGGCCCGTTCACCGACCGCCGGCTGGACTTCGACGGCGACGCCGATCTCTGGCTGGTCGCCGGCCCGAACGAGGCGGGCAAGAGCTCGGCGCTGGCCGCCCTCATCGACCTGCTCTTCGGCATCGAGCCCCGCACCGCCTATGCCTTCCGCCATGGCTATGACCGGCTGCGCCTCGGCGGCGCCATCGCCAACGGCGCCGGTGCCGACCTGGTGTTTCGCCGCCGCAAGGGCAACCGCAACACCCTTCTCGACCCCGACGACCGCGCCCTGCCCGACGAGGCGCTGGCGCCCTTTCTCGGCCGCGCCGACCGCGACCTCTTCACGCGCGCCTTCGGCCTGGACCACGACAGGCTGCGCCAGGGGGGCGAGCAGCTGCTGGCCGCCCGCGGCGATATCGGCGAGAGCCTGCTGGAGGCCGGCGCCGGCCTCGCCAGCCTCGTCGCCCTGCACAAGCGCCTGCAGGATCGGGCGGATGGGCTGTTCACCCCGCAGCGCAAGGTCGCCTCCAAGCCGCTGGATGCCGCCCTGAAGCGCGCCGACGAGGCTCGCAAGGCGATCCGCAGCGACAGCCTCAAGGCGGAGGACTGGCAGGCCGCGCAGGAGGCTTTGGCCGCGGCGGAACACAAGCGGGACGAGCTACGCCGGCAACACGCCGCGCTGTCGGCCGAAAGCGCCCGGGTCAACCGCGTGCTGCGGGTCCAGCCGGTGCTGGCGCGGCTCGACCGGCTGGCGGCCGAGCACGCCGCGCTGGCCGGGGTGCCCGACCTGCCGGAGGATTTCGATCGCCGCCGGCTCACCGCCCTGCAGGCGCGGGCGCGCGCGGAGGATGATCTCGCCCGGCTGGCGGAGGCCATCGCCCGGCTGCAGGCCCAGCATGACGGGCTGGCGGTGCCCGAGGCCCTGCTGGCGCGGGCCGGCGATATCGAGGCGACTCAGGAGCGCCGGGCGGTGATCCGGGCGGCCCGCGACGACCTCCCCAACCGGCGCGAGGAGACACGGCGCGAAGAGGATGCGCTGGCCCGGCTGGCCGTGCGGCTGGGCCTGCCGGCCGACACCGACCTGGCGGCGCGGCGGCCGGCCGATCCGGAACTGGCGGAGATCCGCCGGCTGATCCGCACCGGCACCGAAAGGCTGGAGGCGAAGGCCGCCGCCGCCCGCCGTGAGCGCCAGGCCCGATCCGCCCTGGACGAGGCCGAGCGCACCCTCGCCACGCTGCCGGAGCCGGCGAAACCGCCGCCGCTGCGCCGGCAGCTGGAACAGCTGCGCCCGGTCACCGACGATGCGGCCGGGCTGCCGGCACTGGAGGCCGAGGCGGCCGCCCAGGCCGCCGCCCTGGCCGAAAAGCTCGCGGCCCTGCCGCTGTGGGCCGGCGATGCCGAAGCCCTGGCCGCGGCACCGCTGCCGGGCCGGGAGACGGTCCGCCGCTTCCGCGGCGAGGCCGAGAGCCTCGCCCGCCGCCGCGACCGTCTGGCGGAGGATCTCGCCGCCGCCGAGACCGAAGGGGAGGCCGCCCGGTCCGAGCTCAGCCGCCTTGCCGCCGCCGGCGAAGTCCCGACGCCGGAGGCGGTGCGCGACGCCCGGCGGCGCCGCGACCGCTGCTGGCGGCTGCTGCGTCGCGGCGCCTTCGACGGCGGGCCTCCGCCGGACCTGGAGGAACGGACGGAATTCGCGGCAGGGCACAGCCTGCCCGACGCCTATGAAGACCTGGTCGCCGCCGCCGATTCGCTGGTCGACCGGCGCGAGGCCGAAGCCCGGCGCATTCAGGAGTATGCAGCCGCCACCGCCCGCGCCGAAACGGCGGCGGCGCGCCTGGTCGATCTTGCCGCGAAGCGCGAGGCGCTGGACCGCGATCGGGAACGCCACGATGCCGCCTGGCGGGCCGCCTGGGCGCCGGCCGGCCTCGACCCGCTGCCGCCGGGCGAAATGGAGGACTGGCTCGACGCGCGCGCGGCCGTGCTGACGGTGCGCGAGGCGCTCGCCCGGCACCGGGTCGCGGCCACGGCCTTGGCGGACCGGCTGGAGGGCGCGCGTGCCGCCCTGGCCGCCATGGCTGCCGCCCTGGACCGCGATACCGGGGCGGGCGAAAACCTCCCGGCACTGTTTCAGGCCGTGGAGGAGGCCGTCGAGTCTCTCGAGGCGCAGGCCGAGGCCTGGCGGGCGGCCCGCCAGGCCCGTGATCAGGCGGCCGAGACCGTCCGGCGCGCCGCGGCCGACCTCGCCGAAGCCGACGCCGCGATCACGGTCTGGCGCGAGGCGTGGGCGGCGGCGATGCCGCGGCTGGGGCTGGCGCCGGAGGCCGGGCTGGAACAGGCGGAGGCGGCCCTGGCCGTCTGGGCCGATGTGCCGGTGCATCGCAAGGCCTTGGCCGATCTCGGCCACCGCATCCGCCGCATCGCAGAGAACGAGGCGGCCTTTTCGGCCACCGTACGGGCGCTGGCCGCCGACCTCGACCCGTCCCTGGCCGAAGCCGACCCGGTCGACGCGGCCGACCGGCTGTTCCAGGCCCTGCAGGAGGCACGCAAGGCCGAGGCGCAGCGCCGGCGCCTGGCCACCGAGCTGGCAGCGGCGCGGACCGACGAGGAGACCGCGCGCAAGGCCCGCGATGCCGCCCGGGCCGATATGGCGGCGCTGCTCGACATGGCGGCGGCGGAAACGCCCGAGGCGCTCGACGGGCTGGCCGAGAAGGCGGCGCGGAAACGCAAGCTGGCGGCGGAGATGGATGCAGCGCAGGCGGAGCTGCTGCGCGCCGGCGCCGGGCCGGACGAAGCCGCCCTCAGGTCCGAGGCGGCGGAGGCCGATCCCGATGCGTTCCAGGCCCGGGCCGCCACGCTCCAGGCCGAACTCGCGGAGGTGGTCGCGGCGCTGGAGGCAGCCGGCCAGGCGGTCGCCGGCTGCCGGGGCGAGGCCGACCGGCTGGCGGCGCTGGGCGGAGCCGGACAGGCGGCGCAGGACTGGCAGGACGCCCTGACCGACGTCCGCCGGCATGCCGAAGACTGGGTCCGCCACCGCATCGCCGCACTGATGCTGAAGGCGGCGATCGAGCGCTATCGGGAGGAAAACCAGTCGCCCATGCTGCAGCGCGCCGGCGGGGTATTCGCGCAGCTGACCTGCGGCTCCTTCGCCGGGCTGGCCGTCGACTATGACGAGAGGGACGACCCACGGCTGGTCGGCGAACGCCCCGGCGAGGACGGCGAACCGGGCGAACGCGTGCGGGTCGAGGGGATGAGCGACGGCACCCGCGACCAGCTCTATCTGGCGCTGCGCATCGCCGCGATCGAGCTCTATTGCCGGCAGGCCGAGCCGCTGCCCTTCATCGGCGACGACCTGTTCATCCATTTCGACGATGACCGCGCCGCCGCCGGCCTGGCAGCGCTGGCCGATCTCGGCCGCCAGGCCCCGTGCCAGGTGATCCTCTTCACCCACCACACCCATCTGGTCGACCTGGCCCGCAGCCGCCTCGGCGCCCGCGTTGCCGTCCTGACATTGTAATATGACCGGCGGGGCTGCGGCCGCCCCGCTTTCGCTGTAGGACTTCGCACTCATTCATTCCAAGCCCTGGAAATCCAGACCCGCGGCCATGGCATCGGCCACGAAGTCGCGAATCAGCCGCTCCACCATCAGCGGGTGCGAGAACAGGCGATGGTCGATCTGGTCGGCGCCGGGCAGGGGCCCGGCCTAAGCCAGTGGTTACAAGCGCATGCAAGCGGGATCGCCTCAGGCGACGTAGTACGGGCGCGCGCCTTCGGCGATGATCATCTTAGGCGTTGAACACGGCGTCGCGGCTCGGCGCATCGAGGATGCGGTCGAGCCAAACTTCGAGCGTTTCCCGGTCGGCCGCTTCGATGCGCTCCCTGATGTCCTCGGGCACCGGGCCGAACCGGCGTTCCAGAAGGCGCCGCAATGTCCGTACCTGAGCCCGATGCTCGCCCGCGTACATTCCTTCGGCCACCCCCCTGGCCATGCCTTCGGCTTCACCCTTGGCCATGCCCTTGGCCATGCCCTTGGCCATGCCTTCGGCCGTCCATTCCTCACGCCACCTCTTGATCTGCGTCGAAAGCATCGCCCTTGTCTCCCTCAGATCGCCGGGAACGGCGAGCTGCACGCCCGCTGCGTCGATCGCATCCTGGACCAGCTCCGTGAAAAGCCGCTTCAACTCCTCATAGCCGGGATGGCTGCGGAACCAGTCGATCACCGCGTCGATCAGCGGCACCAGCGTCTCCGGTTCGTGCCGCTGCTCCAGCCGCACCAGCAGGGCCGCCAGACCGTCCGGCCGGGCCAGCGCCTCGCCCCGGACGTCCCCCATGTCCAGGAGATGGTATCGGGCCTGCGGCTGCCAATAGCACAGCGGCGAGCCGTCCGGCAGCGCAATGAGGTCCAGCAGGTCCGTTTCGGCCGACCAGCGCGACTCGCCATTATAGACGACGAGGAGCAGGACCGGCGGCAGTTTGTCTCCGGCTTTCAGCCGTTTCTCGGCGATGATCTGCTGCCAGAGCAGGCCCTGATAGACCAGGGTGCGAACGGCCATCCAGCAGTCGCTCTGCGACTGGAATTCCAGCATGAGGTAGAGGTAGACGTCGGTGCCATAGCCGGTCGGGATGCGCCAGATGACGTCGCCCTCGCGGCGCGCCCCGCTCTGGCCGTAGGACTTCGCACTTACCCGTTCCATGCCCTGGAAATCCAGGTCTGCGGCCATGGCATCGGGCACGAAGTCGCGGACCAACTGCTCCACCATCAGCGGGTGTGAGAACAGGCGATGATAGATCTGGTCGGCTCCGAGCATGGACCCTGTCTATGCCCGCGGTTACAACCGCATGCAAGCGGGATCGCCTCAGGCGACGCGGTACGGGCGCGCCTTCGGCGATGGTCATCTTAGGCGTTGAACACGGCGTCGCGGCTCGGCGCGTCGAGGATGCGGTCGAGCCAAACTTCGAGCGTTTCCCGGTCGGCCGCTTCGATGCGCTCCCTGATGTCCTCGGGCACCGGGCCGAACCGGCGTTCCAAAAGGCGGAGCAATGTTCGGACTTGAGCCCGGTGCTCTCCGGCGCTCAGTCCTTCGGCCCGGCCTTCGGCCACGCCCTTGGCTTTGCCTTCGGCCACGCCCATGGCCATGCCTTCGGCCACGCCCTTGGCCATGCCTTCGGCCGTCCATTCCTCGCGCCACCGCTTGATTTGCGTCGAAAGCATTGCCCTCGTCTCCCTCAGATCGCCGGGAACGGCGAGCTGCACGCCCGCTGCGTCGATCGCATCCTGGACCAGCTCGGTGAAAAGCCGCTTCAACTCCTCATAGCCGGGATGGCTGCGGAACCAGTCGATGACCGCGTCGATCAGCGGCACCAGGGTTTCCGGCTCCTGGCGCTGCTCCAGCCGCACCAGCAGGGCCGCCAGACTGTCCGGCCGGGCCAGCGCGTCGCTCCCGGAGGCCCCCATGTCCAGGAGATGGTATCGGGCCTGCGGCTGCCAATAGCACAGCGGCGAGCCCTCCGGCAGCGCAATGAGCGGCGCTATGTGGGTTTCGGCAGACCAGCGCGACTCGCCATTATAGACGACGAGGAGCAGGACCGGCGGCAGCTTGTCCCCGGTCTTGAGCCGTTTCTCGGCGATGATCTGCTGCCAGAGAAGGCCCTGATAGACCAGCGTGCGGACGGCCATCCAGCTGTCGCTCTGCGACTGGAATTCCAGCATCAGGTAAAGGTAGATGTCGGTGCCATAGCCGGTCGGGATGCGCCAGATGACGTCGCCCTCGCGGCGGGCGCCGCTCTGGCCGTAGGACTTGGCGCTCACCCGTTCCATGCCCTGGAAATCCAGACCCGCGGCCATGGCATCGGGCACGAAGTCGCGGACCAGCTGCTCTACCATCAGCGGGTGCGAGAACAGGCGATGGTAGATCTGGTCGGCTCCGGGCATGGACCCTGTCTATGCCCGCGGTTACAACCGCATGCAAGCGGGATCGCCTCATGCGGCCCGGGCCGGACGGCCCGGGCCATGGCGCCCGAGGCCGGGGCGGAATCGAAACAGGAAGAAAACCATGGCGAAGACGAGGCCTGACGGCGGCCCGCGCCCTGACGGCTCAGGCGACCGCCAGGACGGCGCGCTGCAGGGCGACCAGTTCGGCCACGCCCTTGCGGGCAAGGCGCAGCATTTCGGCGAAGCGCTCCTCGTCGAAGGGATCGCCTTCGGCCGTTGCCTGCACCTCGACCAGCCCGCCGCGGCCGGTCAGCACGAAATTGGCATCGGCCTGGCACTGCGAGTCCTCGGCATAGTCGAGGTCGAGCACCGGCATGCCTTGGAAGATGCCGCAGGAGATGGCGGCGACATGGTCGGTCAGGGGCGCGCGGCGCAGCACCCCGATCTCCGCCAGATGCCGGCAGGCCAGCGCCAGGGCGACATAGGCGCCGGTGATCGCCGCGGTGCGGGTGCCGCCATCGGCCTGCAGCACGTCGCAGTCGAGCCGGATCTGCCGCTCGCCCAGCGTCGGCAGGTCGGTGATCGCCCGCAGGGACCGGCCGATCAATCGCTGGATTTCCTGGGTGCGGCCGGACTGGCGGCCGCGCGCCGCCTCCCGGTCGGTGCGCTCGTCGGTCGAGCGCGGCAGCATGCCGTATTCCGCCGTCACCCAGCCGCGGCCGCCGCCCTTCAGCCAGCCGGGCACCCGGTCGTCGACCGTCGCCAGGCAGAGCACATGGGTGTCGCCGAACTTCGCCAGGCACGAGCCTTCGGCATATTTGTTGACGTCGATCTCCAGGGTGACGGCGCGCAGGCCGTCCACCGCACGTCCGGAGGGTCGAATCGCGGTTGATCCGCCGAGGGCCATGGCGCAGCTTTCCGGTTCGGGCTCAGGGATGGGCAAGCTAGCCCGCCCGGCCTGCCGCGTCCAGGCCCGCGCCGGCCGCAGACCCCGCCCGCCCCGGGGCCGGCATGCGTTGAAACCTTCGAACGGCACGCCCACATGAGCCTTCGCTGACGCACAAGGATGCCCATTGGACGGACGCCCCCCGCAAAAAGAGATGATCGCCGAGCTGAACGAGCGCTCACGCGAGGTGTTCCGGCACATCGTGGACGCCTATGTCGAGACCGGGGAACCGGTCGGCTCGCGGACCATTTCCCGCCGGCTGGGCCTGAATCTGTCGCCGGCCACAATCCGCAATGTCATGGCGGACCTGGAAGACAGCGGCCTCCTCTACGCCCCGCACACCTCGGCCGGACGGATGCCGACCGAGGCCGGCCTGCGCCTGTTCGTGCATGGGCTCCTCGAGATCGGCGACCTTCCGGAGCAGGAGCGCAGCAATATCGAATCGCTCTGTGCCGCCGCCGGCCGCAGCCTGCCGGAGATGCTGGAGGAGGCGACGGCGGCACTGTCCGGCCTGTCCGCCTGCGCCGGTCTGGTGCTGGCGCCAAAGACCGACCGGCCGCTGCGGCACATCGAGTTCGTCAACCTCGCCCCCGGCCGTGCCCTCGTGGTCATGGTCACCGATGACGGCATCGTCGAGAACCGGGTGCTTGAGGTGCCGCGCGGCCTGCCCTCGTCGATCCTGGTCAGCGCCTCCAATTATCTGAGCGCCCGGGTGGTCGGCCGCACCGTCAGCGAGGCGCGGGCCGAGATCCTTGGCGAGATCGAAAGCCAGAAATCGCAGCTCGACCAATTGGCCGCGTCGGTGGTCGAGGCCGGGCTGGCGACCTGGGGCGGGGGTTCGCCCGGCACGCTGATCATCAAGGGCCAGAGCCGGCTGCTCACCGACGTCACCGCCGTCAGCGATCTGGAGCGTATCCGCGCCCTGTTCGATGCGCTGGAGACCAAGGAGGCGATGCTGCGCATGCTGGACGCCGCCATCCAGGCCGAAGGCGTGCAGATCTTCATCGGTGCGGAGAACTCGCTCTTCGGCTATGCCGGGTGTTCGATCATCATCGCCCCCTATACCGACAATCGCGACCAGATCGTCGGGGCGATCGGCGTGGTCGGGCCGACCCGCCTGAACTATGCCCGCATCATCCCGATGGTCGATTATACGGCGAAGGTTGTCGGCCGCCTTCTCTGGGATAAGCAGGACGAGCAATCGCACTCATGAGCAACGACACGCCAAGACACGATCCGGCCGGGCCGGCGGCGGCGGAGACGCCGCAAGCGGCTGCCGCGCCGGAAACACCGTCGCCCGAAGCCGAGGCGCCCGAAGCCGAGGCTCCCGACTCTCCGACCGATGACAATCCCGGCGGCACCGCCGACCGGGCCGACGGCAATTTCGATTTCGGCGGGACGGCCGAGGCTCCGGCGACCGGCATGGAAGCCGAGCTGGCGGCGGCGCTGCGCGAGAATGCCGAGATGCGCGACCAGCTGCTGCGGGCCCTGGCCGATGCCGAGAACACCCGTCGCCGCGCCGCCCGCGACAAGGAGGACACGGCGAAATTCGCCGTCAGCGGCTTTGCCCGCGACCTCCTCGACACGGCCGACAATCTGCGCCGCGCCCTGGAGGCGGTGCCGGAGGATGCCAAGAGCGGCGATCCGGCCCTGGCGACCCTGGTCGAAGGCGTCGAGGCGACGGAACGGCAGATGCTGACGGTCTTCGCCAAGCACGGCCTGGTGAAGATCGAGCCGCTCGGCGAGCCCTTCGACCCGAACTACCACCAGGCGATGTTCGAGGTCCCCGACAGCGGCTATGCCCCGGGCACCGTCGCCCATGTCATGCAGCCGGGCTATGTGCTGAACGGCCGGCTGATCCGGCCGGCCATGGTCGGCGTCGCCAAGGGCGAGCCGCCCCCCAAGGTCGACACCGTGGCCTGAGCCTGAGCCTGGGGGGCCGTCACGGCCCGGGCGCCAGCATCGGCGCCGCCGGGTCGTGCGCCTTGTGGGCGCGGCGGGCGACGTCGCGGCTGCGCACCGCGTAGCAATAGACGCAGCCATGGGGACAGGTGTCATAGGCACCGATGTCCCGGCTTTCCGCGCAGAAACACCCCGGCCGGTTGCCCTTGGTGCGGGCCGCAATCGGCCGGCCCGCCATGTCGGACAGCCGGCCGGCATCGACGCAGGCGGCCGGCGCCGTGCCGGGCGGATCGAGCGTCGGCTGGGTGCAGAGGGTCAGCGCCATGCCATTCTCGCCGGCGATCGGTGCCAGGCCGGCGAGGATGTCGCGGCGCTCCTCAAGCTCGGCATCGCGCCAGGCAAAGCCGTGCCGGTGCGCGGCGATATCCAGATTGCGCCGGGTCTTGCGATAGATATTCGCGAAGGAGACGACCACCTCGTCCGTGATGCCCCGGAGGGCCCCGGCCAGCCGCGCCAGAGTCTCGCGGTGGAAACCGGGCGGCGTGAGGTCGGTCAGCAGGATCGGGTCGTAGCGCCACACCACGGCCCGCGGGCCATAGCGCGCGGCCAGCTGCCGCATCTGCGCCACCGCCCGCTCCGCATCCATCACCGCCGTCTCCAGCGGCCGCGGATAGGCGGTGACGGTGAACTGCACGACAAAGGGCAGGCCGGCCGACCGGACCTCTGCGAGGGCTTCGGCGAAGGGGGCGGTATTGCGGGTCCAGAAGACATAGCCATCGACGCCGGGCCCGCGCAGCGCCACCTCATAGGGCCGGCCGCCATAGGGGTTGGCGACGCGGCACCAGCCTGCGGCGAAGCGCGCGCGAAACCAGCGGCCGTAAAAGGCCGGAATATCCGTCCGGTAGCTCGCGGAAACGATCATCAGGGGTTAGTCTGCCCCGCCGAAGCTTTCGGGGAAACCCATGCACGATCCCTTTTCATGGCCGGGCCGGCGATCACCCCGGGGACCCTTCCCGGGTGGCGGGCCGGCCAGCCGCCAGCCTGTCTTCAATGTCCCGCCGGTGACCCTCGGCGCCGTCGCGGCCATCGTCGCGGTCTATCTGCTGCTGCAGCTGCTGCTCCCTGGCATCGAGCGCCTAGTGATCGCCTTGAGCGTCGTGCCGGCTCGCATTGTCCAGACGCTGGCCGATCCCGGCGCTGGCGCCGTGCTGCGGGACACCGCCAGCCTCGTCACCCATGCGCTGATCCACACCGAGCTGCTGCACATGGCGGTCAATGCCGGCTTCCTGCTGGCCTTCGGCAGCTTCTGCGAGCGGGCTTTGGAGCGGACCCATTACATATGGCTGCTGCTTGGTTCGGCGGTCGGCGGGGCGCTGGTGCAGGTGGCGATGGACTGGGGCGCCATTCTGGTGATGTTCGGCGCCTCGGGGGCCGTGTCCGGGTGCATGGGCGGCATGGTGCGGGTGCAGCTGCGCCCGGGCAGCGACCCGCATCGCCGGCGCTTTGCGCTGACCTTCGTCGCGGTGCTGTTCGTGCTCAACCTGGTGCTGGGGATGCTGGGCTCCGGCCTGATGGGCGGGGAGGCGCAGATCGCCTGGGAAGCGCATATCGGCGGCTTCCTGGCCGGCTTCCTCATCGCCGGGCGGGGGGACCGGTCGTCGTCCCGGCAGCCATCCTGACGCCCTCCGCTTCCGGCCGGCGCTTGACGTGGCGCAAGAGCGCGATCACCGCCGCCGGGGTGATGCCGGGCAGGCGCGCCGCGGCACCAAGGCTGGCCGGGCGCGCATCTTCCAGGCGCTGGCGCACCTCGGTCGACAGCCCGCCGATGCGGCCGTAATCGAGGTCGGGGGGCAGGCGGAGCGCCTCGTCCTTGCGGAAGGCGCGGATGTCGGCATCCTGGCGTTCGACATAGCCGGCATAGGCGGCGTCGATGGCGATCTGCTCGGCCACATCGGGCCGGAAGGCGCCGAGCGCCGGCCAGATCGCCGCCAGCCGGGCAAGGTCGACATCGGGATAGCGCAGCAGGTCGAAGGCGCTGCGGGGCACGCCGTCGCGGTTGACGGCGAGGCCGTGCTTGCGGGCCTCGTCCGGCGTCAGGCTCAGGCCGTGCACCAGCGTCCGGGCCTCGTCCAGCGCGTCCCGCTTGGCCGAGAAGGCCTGCCAGCGGGCGGCGCCGATGCAGCCGAGGGCGCGGCCGCGGGCGGTCAGGCGGAGATCGGCATTGTCGGCGCGCAGCTGCAGCCGGTATTCGGCGCGCGAGGTGAACATGCGATAGGGCTCGGTCACCCCGCGGGTCACCAGATCGTCGATCAGCACCCCGATATAGGCCTCGGCCCGATCGAAGGAGATGATGTCGTCGCTGTTGCTGCCGCCGGCACCCAGGGCGCCCGCCCGGCGCGCGGCGTTGAGCCCGGCGACGAGGCCCTGGGCCGCCGCCTCCTCATAGCCGGTGGTGCCGTTGATCTGGCCGGCGAGGAACAGGCCGGGGACCTTGCGGGTCTCCAGGCTCGGCAGCAGCTCGCGCGGGTCGACATAGTCGTATTCGATGGCATAGCCCGGCCGGCGCATCACCGCGCGTTCCAGGCCGGGGATTGCCGCCAGCATCGCCCGCTGCACGTCCTGCGGCAGCGAGGTGGAAATGCCGTTGGGATAGACCGTGTCGTCGTCCAGCCCCTCCGGCTCCAGAAAGATCTGGTGCCGGGCCTTGTCGGCGAAGCGCACCACCTTGTCCTCGATCGACGGGCAATAGCGCGGGCCGGTGCTGTCGATCTGGCCGCTGTAGAGCGGCGCGCGGTGAAGATTGGCGCGGATGGCGGCGTGCGCCGCCTCGCTCGTATAGGTGATGTGGCAGGGGAGCTGCGGCGTGGTGATCCGGTCGGTCAGGGTCGAAAAGGGCGGCGGCGGCTCGTCGCCCGGCTGCAGTTCCAGCGCCGGCCAGTCGATGGTGGTGCCGTCGAGCCGCGGCGGCGTGCCGGTCTTCAGCCGGCCCATGCGGAAGCCGAGGCCGTAAAGCGTGTCGGAGAGGCGGATGGCCGGCGCCTCGCCGACCCGGCCGGCGGCCCGCTGCTCCTCGCCGACATGGATGACGCCCTTCAGGAACGTTCCTGTGGTCAGCACCACCGCCGGCGCGGCGACCGTGTGGCCGTCGGCCAGCGCGACCCCGGCGACCGCGCCGTCCTCCGTGCGGGCGAGGTCGTCGACGGCGCCGGCCATCAGGGTGAGGCCGTCCTGGTCGTCGAGCAGCGCCCGCATGGCCTGGCGATAGAGCTTGCGGTCGGCCTGGGCGCGGGGGCCGCGCACCGCCGGGCCCTTGCGGCGGTTGAGGATGCGGAACTGGATGCCGGCCCGGTCGATCGCCTGGGCCATGACGCCGTCCAGCGCATCGATCTCCTTGACCAGGTGCCCCTTGCCCAGCCCGCCAATGGCCGGGTTGCAGGACATCTCGCCGATGGTCTCGAGCTTGTGGGTAAGCAGGCAGGTGCGCGCACCCAGGCGCGCCGCCGCCGCCGCGGCCTCGCAGCCGGCATGCCCGCCCCCCACGACAATCACATCGAACCGGTCTGTTGTCTCCATAGCGCCCGGAAGATAGGGTCGACAGGGGCCGGAGTCAAAAGCCGGCGGGGGCGGTGTTCCACGTGAAACAGAGCCTGGCGTTTCGCGGGGGCCCTGCCCCCGGCCAGACCGGCATCCGTGAGACCCCAAGTCATGCAGGTCCAGGAGCCTCAGGCTCCTGGCGGGGTGCGGGGCGGAGCCCCGCTATTTCCCGATACACAAATCGCGGAAGATGACATCGAGCAGGTCCTCGACGTCGACGCGGCCGGTGATGTGGCCGAGCGCGCGGGTGGCCAGCCGCACGTCCTCGGCGACGAGTTCGGCAACCGAGCCGGCCAGGGCGGCCTGCAGATGGCCGTAGCAGTCGGCCAAAGCGGTGCGGTGGCGGGTGCGGGTGAGGGCGGGCGCCTCGCCGCTGCCCAGACGCGCGGCAGCCATGGCGGCGAGGCGGTCGAGCAGGGCCGGCAGGCCGTCGCCGGTCAGGGCGGAGAGCGGCAGCACCGGCCGCCCGGCGAAATCGGCGTCCGGTGGCACGGGCGCGCGATCGGCCTTGTTGGCGACAACCAGCGTATCCGCATCGGCCAGCTCGGCGAGACCGGGCGGCGGCGGCCAATCCCCGGCGTCGAGCACCAGGACCCGGACATCGGCCGCGGTGGCGCGGGCGCGGGCCCGGCGCACGCCCTCATCCTCGATGGCATCGGCGGTCTCGCGCAGGCCGGCGGTGTCGGCGAGGATGACCGGCAGGCCGTCGAGCTCCATATGGACCTCGATGACGTCGCGGGTGGTGCCGGCGCGCTCCGAGACGATCGCCGCCTCGCGCCGCGCCAGCCGGTTGAGCAAGGTCGATTTTCCGGCATTGGGCGGGCCGATCAGGGCGATCGCCAGCCCCTCGCGCAGGCGCTCGCCACGCCGGTCGTCGGCAAGCTGCGCTGCCATCTCTGCCGCCAGGGCCTCAAGGCCGGCGCGGGCGGCCGGGGCGATGCCCGCCGGCAAATCCTCATCGGGGAAGTCGAGATCGGCTTCGAGGTGGGCGAGGACCCGCACCAGCCGGGTCCGCCAGTCCTCGACCAGCCGGCTCAGCGCGCCGTCCATCTGCCGCAGGGCCTGGCGCTGCTGGGCCCGGGTCTCGGCGTCGACAAGGTCGGCGATCGCCTCGACCTCTGTGAGGTCGAGCTTGCCGGCTTCGAAGGCGCGGCGGCTGAATTCGCCGGGCTCGGCCGGCCGCAGACCCGGCAGGGCGGCCAGCGCCGCGCACAGCCCGGCCAACACCGCCCGGCCACCATGCACGTGGAACTCGGCCATGTCCTCGCCGCTGGCGCTGTGCGGCCCGGGGAACCACAGGACGAGACCGCGGTCGAGCACGGCGCCGGAGCCCGGCTCCCGCAGCGTCCGCAGCGCGGCGTGGCGCGGCGGCGGCAGCGGCCGCCCGGTCAGGGCCTCGAGGGCCGCGCCGGCCTGCGGGCCGGAGAGGCGGACAATGGCGATCGCCGCACGGCCCGCCCCGGTGGCGACGGCGAATATGGTGTCAGCCATGCCCGGTCATGCCCGGCGGGCCTCAGCTCTCGCCGCCGCCCTCCTCGCCGGAGCCACGGCTGCGCATCATGTGCGACCAGAAAAAGCGCTGCCATTGCTCCAGGTTCTGCATGCCCAGCGGCATCCAGGTCTTGACCAGCGTGTCCGGGTCCATGGCCGCCAGATTGGCGCTGATCCGGTCCTGCAGCTGGGACATCAGCGCCCGCTGCATGGGCTGGACATCCGGCAGACCCAGAAACACCCGCGCCTCTTCCGGCGTGCAATCGACATTGATGGTGACCTTCATCGGCAGACCCTAGAGAAATTGGGGTTGTGTGCGGCGGTTTCCGTTCCCCACATTAAACCAACCGCGCGGCTCGGGAAAGCAACGGGCCCGATTCCCAGGGAACCAAGGACATCGGCGATGCCTCGCAATCAGTTGGCCCAGGAAACCAGCCCGTATCTGTTACAGCACGCAGACAATCCGGTCCAGTGGATGGCGTGGGGCGAGGACGCCTTTCGGAAAGCCCGCACGGAGAGCAAGCCGGTGCTGCTTTCCATCGGCTATGCCGCCTGCCATTGGTGCCATGTCATGGCGCATGAGAGTTTCGAGGATGACGGCATTGCCGGCCTGATGAACGACCTGTTCGTCAACATCAAGGTCGACCGCGAGGAACGGCCGGATGTCGACCAGGTCTACCAGACGGCCCTGGCGCTGATGGGCCAGCAGGGCGGCTGGCCGCTGACCATGTTCCTGACGCCGGAAGGCGCGCCGTTCTGGGGCGGCACCTATTTCCCGGCTTCGCCGCGCTATGGCCGGCCGGGCTTCGGCGACGTGCTGCAGGCGATCGCCGCCACCTACAGGCAGGAGCCCGACAAGGTCTCCCAGAATGTCGACGCCCTGCGCGATGCCCTGACCAAGGTCGGCACCAACACTCCGGGCCAGCCGGTGCCACGCGACCGGCTCGACGATATCGCGGGCCATCTGGTCCGCCAGGTCGACCCGCAGCATGGCGGCGTCGGCGGGCCGCCGAAATTCCCGCAGCCCTCGCTCCTGCACATGCTCTGGCGGGCCTGGCGGCGGACCGGCGCCGAACCCTTCCGCGACGCCGTCACCCTCACCTTGACCCGGATGGCGCAGGGCGGCATCTACGACCATCTCGGCGGCGGCTTCGCCCGCTATTCGGTCGACGGCGAATGGCTGGTGCCGCATTTCGAAAAGATGCTCTACGACAATGCCCAGCTGATCGAGCTGATGACGCTGGTCTGGCAGCAGACCCGCACGCGGCTGTTCGAGACGCGGGTGCGGGAAAGCGTCGGCTGGGTGCTGCGCGAGATGATCGCCGAGGGCGGCGGCTTCGCGGCGACGCTGGATGCCGACAGCGAGGGCGAGGAAGGCAAGTTCTATGTCTGGTCGGCCGAGGAGATCGACCGGATCCTCGGCGAGGACGCCACCCTGTTCAAGCTGACCTACGACGTCGGCAAGGGCGGCAATTGGGAAGGCAAGACCATCCTCAACCGCCGCCGCCAGGACGACCTCGCCGACCCGGAGACCGAGGCGAAGCTGGCGGAGATGCGCGCCAGGCTGCTGGCCGAGCGGGTCAAGCGCATCTGGCCGGGCTGGGACGACAAGGTGCTGGCCGACTGGAACGGCCTGATGATCGCCGCCCTGGCCGAGGCGAGCGCCGTCTTCGCCGAGCCGGACTGGCTGGCCGCCGCCCGCCGCGCCTTCGATTTTGTCGCCGGGGAGATGGCCGAGGGCGACCGGCTCTGGCACAGCCGCCGGCAGGGCAAGGTCCGCCATGCCGGCATGCTCGACGACTATGCCCAGATGGCCCGCGCCGCCCTGGCGCTGTACGAGGCGACCGGCGAGGCCGGCTATCTCGGCCATGCCGAGCGCTGGGTCGGCACGCTCGATGGGCATTTCTGGGACGCCGAGTCGGGGGGCTATTTCCTCGCCGCCGCCGATGCCGACGATCTGTTCGTCCGCAGCAAGACCATCCACGACAATGCCACCCCGGCCGGCAACGGCACCATGGTCGGGGTGCTGGCCCGCCTCGCCATGCTGACCGGCAAGGAGCTGTATCAGGAGCGGGCGGAGGCGTTGCTCGCCGCCTTTTCCGGCGAGACCGAACGCGCCTGGCCGGCCATGGCCAGCTTCTTCAACGGCTCGGAGCTGCTGCGCGCCCCGCTGCAGATCGCCATCATCGGCGAGGCCGCGGCGCCGGAGACCGCCGCCTTGCGCCGGGCGGTGTTCGACCGCTCGCTGCCCGACCGGGTGCTGGCGGTGCTGCCGCCCGATGCCGCGCTGCCGACCGGCCACCCCGCCGCCGGCAAGGGCACCGTGGAAGGCAAGCCGACCGCCTATGTCTGCCCCGGCCAGACCTGCCTCCAGCCGGTGACGGATGCGGACGCCCTCGGCGCCCAGCTGGACGGCTTGTAGGCGCGGCCCATGATGACGAGCGCGCGTTTCGATAGCCCGGTCGGGCGGCTGGTGCTGACGGCACGGGACGGGGCGCTGGTGTCGGTGGCGTGGGCTGGCACGGCCGCGGCGGATGAGGGGGCCGACGCGGACGATCCGGTGCTGCGGGAGGCGTGCGGGCAGCTGAGCGCCTATTTCGCCGGCCGGCTGACGCGCTTCGACTTGCCGCTGGCGCCGGCCGGCACGCCGTTCCGGCAGCGGGTCCGGGCGGCCATGGCGGCGATCCCATACGGGCAGACCCTCACCTATGGCGCCATCGCCCGCGCCCTCGACACCGCCCCGCGCGCCGTCGGCGGCGCCTGTGGCGCCAACCCCCTGCCCATCATCATCCCCTGCCACCGGGTGGTCGGCGGCAACGGCCCGGGCGGCTATTCCGGCGCCCGCGGCCTCGCCACCAAACACTGGCTCCTGGCCCACGAAGGCGCGATTGTGCCCCTCGAGAACAAACTCTCATTTTCGGATAATGCCGGGGTTGAGTCGCGGTTGGAACCGCTTCGGCGGTGACCCGGGCGTTCCCCGGAGGGCACTTATCGGGGCCGGAACGACAAAGCCCCGCCGCGAGCGGCGGACGAAATACGACAGGCCGCCCCGCCTTTCGATGGGTTTCCCGCCGAAACGGGCAGAAAGTTGGGTTTCGCTTTGCTCAACCCAACCTACGGTCTGGCCCACGAAGGCGCGATTGTGCCCGACGAGACACCAAGCCGGGTAGGTTGGGGTGAGCCCCGCGAACCCCAACATTTGCGACGAGGGTCTACGGTCGCTTGCTGAACCTTCAGGGCCCGTGCCGGTGCTGCTGGTACAGGTCGGCGGCGATGAGGGCGAGGACGACGAGCACCCAGACAACGAGGAAGGTCGGGCTTGGCTGGGCGTCCAAGCGGAAGAAGCTGCTCCCCGCATCGGTCTCGGCCCCCAATGCGAGCGTGACGCCGGCCGCGTGCAGGGGGCCGAGCGGCAGCCAGGCGCTCAGTGCCCAACGGAAATACCGGCGGGGATTGAGCGACAGGACGAACAGCCCCACGGCGATCCCGAGACCGATGAGGCTGCCTGCCGCGAGGCGCCAGGCGCTCCAGTCGAAGGGGATCAGGACGCCCGCCGCGATCATG
The DNA here is from genome assembly GCA_009909005.1 of Alphaproteobacteria bacterium. Classification (GTDB taxonomy): domain Bacteria; phylum Pseudomonadota; class Alphaproteobacteria; order DSM-16000; family Inquilinaceae; genus JAAAOG01. Next base: position 20,417 of record JAAAOG010000098.1, read on the forward strand.
GCGGCAAGGCCGCAGCCGGCCGCGAGCCAGGGCCAGGTGTCCTTTGGTGGCGGTGGCGGGTCGGGGCTTGGCTGCGGTCCGATCGGCGCGGTCTGAGTGCCGACGGTCTGGGTGGAGCCATGGTCGGCGGCAATGTCCCTGCCGACAAACGTCACCTGAGCGTATTTGCCCGCGGCGATGTGATAGTGTTGCGTGGATTGGAACAGGTCCTCCTCGGCGTTGTAGGTCAGGCGGACGCCCTCCAGCAGCTCCCGGACGGTGTGCTCACGCTGGGCGCCTTCCGGCAGATAGGCGTGATCGGTCCCGTACTTCTCCTCCAATTTCTGCAAATGCTCGAAGGAGACATCGGTCTCCGGCTGGTCGGGCAGCGGTACCCGAGCTTCGGGCGTGGTCTCGGGGAATTGTGCGTGGACGGTCTTCAGGTGGCGGCGGACCACGGCCAGGGCCTCGCGGCCGCGGCCGGCGCGGCCATCGACCAGCACGTCGATCTGCCGTGCCGGGCGGTCCGCGCGGACCAGCACCGGGCATCCCTCGATCTCCAGCACCGCGCCGGTCTGCCAGCGGGTGGGCGGATCGGCAAGCTCGTGATGCGCCTCGACGATGAACCGGGGAAAGAGCGCGTCGGGCAACAGGTCGTATGTGTAGCGGAAGCGGATCGAGTCGGCCGGCCAGTTTTCATAGTACGGAGCGCTGGCCGGCAGCGCGCGCGGCACCAGGAAGCGCTGGCCGTTGCTGCCTGGCAGCGGCGCGGCCAGGCCGATGGCCGGGTCCATCATCCGGTCCAGGATGAACTCGTGCCGGTCCGGCGGATAGTCGCGCGGGTCCAGCCATGCGGCGAGGTCCGACCGGGCGAACTCGCCCGGCACCGGGTTCGCCGCGGCCTTGTCCAGCACCGGATAGATCGCCTCGGTCAGCCAGTTGGGATCGAGCAGCGTGATCTCGCGCCGCACCGCCGGCGCATCGCGGTCGAAGCCATGGGCGACGACGGTGCCGAGATCGTGCAGCAGGCGCAGCAGCGCCCGCTGCTCATCCGGGTCGGTCACGCGGTCATCGGCACTGTCGCCCTCTTCGCAGATGTCCTGAAACGCGCGCAGGGTCAGGATCGAGTGCTCACGTGCCAGATCCCGCACCGCAATCTTGACCCGAAGCCAGCTTTCCGGGGTCGGCTTCGTCACATGCTCCAGCGGCCCGCCGCCGGCGATGATCCGGCCGATCAGGTGGCGCAAATCGGTGATGCCGGCGCGGGAGGCTTCGTCCCGGTTGCACGACGTCCGGACGAAGGCGACGATGTTGGGATAGCGGGCCTGTAACCCGGCCTCGTCGTCATTGCGGACATAGGGCAGATCGCATTTGTTGATGACGACGATGACCGGGGGCTTCTTGCCGCGGATCGCTATGGTCTTCAGCCATTCGTGGACCTTCTGCAGGTCGTCGGCGCGCCGGTTTTCCAGCACCAGCAGGTAGAGGCTGCGTTCGGTCAGGAAGAACCGGTGCGTGCCGCGCATGATCTCCTGCCCGCCGAAATCCCAGACATTCAGGCGGATGCCGCCGGCCTCGGGCGACCAGTCCCGGGTTTCGATTTTCTCAAACGTCCGGATGCCGGAGGTTCTCTGCTCGCTACGATCGCGGGGCTGGTCCTGCGTCAGAAAGCGGATCAGCGATGTCTTGCCGGAGGCTTCCTCGCCCACGACCAGCAGCTTCGCTTCATTCAGCGGGCGCAGCCCGGTCTTGCCACGGAACCGGCGATAGGCCGCCAGGATGGCCTGGGCATCGTCGGTATCCAACACCTCCGGCGGCAGGATCGCGCTGAGATCGCGGTTTTCCCGGAGGCCCAGTCTCGTGACCGATACCGGATGTTCGGCATCGGCCCAGGCGTCCAGCAGCGCTCGAGCCCCCTCGTCGCCGATCCGGTTGCGGCTCAGATCGAGCAAGGCGAGGCCAGTCAGGGTTGAGAGCGCGCGGGCCCCCTCGTCGCCGATCCAGTTGATGCTCAGATCGAGCGCGGTGAGGCCGGTCAGGGTCGAGAGCGCGCGGGCCCCCTCGTCGCGGATCCGGTTGCGGCTCAGACCGAGCGAGGTGAGGCCAGTCAGG
>JAAAOG010000227.1 GCA_009909005.1 Alphaproteobacteria bacterium
GTCGACCCCGCCGAGCTGGTCCATATTGATATCGGAGGGGAAGATCTCACTGCTTTCGAAATCCTCGCCGAACTCGGCAATGCCGGCGGCCAGGCGTGCCTTGCACCATTCGGTATTGCCTTCAGCGTTCAATGTGCCGGCCGGATGAAAGGCGCGCCGAGGCAGGTGCTCGCCGCGCGGATCGGCGAAGCCGTCCGGGTCGAGCGCGACGGCCATGTCGTCGGCCGGGCTGATCTCGACCTCGGCGCGCAGCCGGAAGAGCTTGAACCGCCGCGTGAGGTCGTCAGCCGCTGCGCGCGCCAAATCGAGGAGGACCGTGTCTCCGGTCTTCAGGGCAAGGTAATCGGCGATCAGCTTGCCCTGGGGCGTGAGCAGGGCGCCGTAGCGCGCCTCGCCATCGGCCCAGTCGAGCGTATTGTGCGTGACAAGCCTTTCGAGCAGGGCCAGCGTGTCGGGCCCCTCGAGCCGGAGAAGGGTGCGGGCGGGCAGGCGAAGCGGTTCCGTCATAATTGGAATTTAGGGAAGATGCGCCGCGAATGAAGGCGCCCGCTCCGGCCATTCACAAGGGAAGGCGCAGGCGCGCGCGCAGCCCGCCGAGCGGGCTGTCCTCGAGGCGCACATCGCCGCCATGGGCTCTTGCGGTATCGCGGGCCAGGCCCAGGCCGAGCCCGGTGCCGGGCGTCCCGCGCGAGCGCGCCCCGTCCAGCCGGGTGAAAGGGCGAAAGGCTTCCTCGCGCAGGTCCGCCGCAATGCCGGGGCCATCATCATCCACCAGCAGGTCGGCGCCGTGGGGCCCCTTTTCGAGACGCACCCGGACGGTTTCGCCGTAATCGACGGCATTGCTGAGCAGGTTGGAAATGCTTCGCCGGATCGCCAGCGGGCGGACCACGAGGCTGACCGGGTCGAGCTCGCCGAGCTCGATCGGATGGTCGAAACGCGCAGCGACATCGCGAACCATGGCGGTCAGGTCCACGGTTTCGGGCGCTTCGATCTCCTCGCCGCGCGCAAAGGCGAGATATTCGGCAAGCATGGCCTCCATTTCCTCGATATCGCTGCGCGCTTCTGCGGCATCGGGTGTATCCTGCATCATGGCGAGTTGCAGCTTCAGGCGTGTCAGCGGGGTTCGCAGGTCATGGCTCACACCGGCAAGCAGGGCGGTGCGCTGCTCGGTAAAGGCTGTCAGCCGGGCCCGCATGTCCATTACCGCGCGGGCCGCGTCGCGCACCTCGGTCGGCCCCGAAGGTCGGAAACCGGGCAGCTGGCGGCCGCGGCCATAGGCGGTCGCCGCTTCGGTCAGCCTGAGAATGGAGCGCACCTGGTTGCGCAGGAAGCCGAAAGCCAGCGCCAGCATGAATAGCGCGCCAAGCAGGACCCAGACGATGGTGAAATGCGTATTGGCGGCCAGCGCACGCTTGCGATCGATCAGCACACGGACCGCACCATCACCATTCGGACTGCGGAAATCGAGCACCGAGATATTATCCGTGGCGCGCACCTCCACGGGGGCGTCGATGAAATTCTCCATCTGCTGGCGCAGGATCTCGCCATAGGCAAAGCGGTCGGCGGCATTTTCGGGAAAATCCATGCCGCCGGGAAAATTGCAGTCGAGTTCCAGGCCGAGCTGTTCGGCGAGGATATCGCTGGGTGCGAATTCCTGAGCGGGCGTCGTACACTGACGAATGATCAGCCCGACTTCGCGGGCGATGGACTGGGACAGTTTCTCGTTTACCGCGCTGATATGCTCGCGATAATAATAGACCGTCGTGATCGCGAAGATGGCCAGCACCGGAACGGCCACAAGCATGGCCAGACGCGCATACAGCCCCCGCGGGGTGAAATTTCTCAGTCGGAAACGGCTCATGGCGAGGCGATTGCGCTCCTGTTCTGGTCTAATCGACAACCAGCCGGTAGCCCACGCCGCGAACGGTCTGCAGGTGCACGGGCTGGCGCGGGTCGCGTTCGATCTTGCGTCTCAGCCGCGTGACCTGCACGTCGATGGCCCGCTCGAGGCCGGCCGAGGTGGCCCGGGCGAGCTCCTCGCGGCTGACCGGCTCGCCGGCGCGCTCGGCCAGCTTGCTCAGCAGCAGCGTCTCCGATCCGGTCAGCCGGACCTGGCGTTCCGGGGATGCCAGCTGACCGCGATCAGGATCGAATTCCAGGCCGGACAGACGCAGCACGCGCGGCCGCTCCTGGTCGGATCCGGCCCGGCGCAGGATGGCGGAGACACGCAATTCCAGTTCCTGCGGGTCGAACGGCTTGGCCAGATAATCATCGGCGCCGCGTTTGAGGCCCTCGATCCGGTCCTCGGCCATGCCCCGGGCTGTCAGCAGCATGACGGGTGTGTCCGCATGCGAACGGATGGCGGTGAGCAGCGACAATCCGTCTTCGCCCGGCATCATGATGTCGAGAATGGCAAGGTCGAAGCTGAGCGTCTGCATCAGGCGGCGCGCGCAGGCGGCATCGGATGCCGCACTCACGCGATACCCGGCCTTGACCAGATAGCGTTTCAGCAAATCGCGTATGCGGTCGTCATCATCGACAACAAGAAGGTGGAAATCCCTCATCCGGCCAGCGCCTCCAGAAGCCGCCGCGCCCCGGATACCGGGTCCGGTCCGGCCTCGCGATAGGCCTGTTTGAGGCGTTCGCGCATGGCCGATGCGAGCGGCGCGGTGATGTGCGATCCCGCCTGCGAGAGAACCAGGGCGCGCCGGCGACGATCCCGGCCGGCGCGGGGGCGTTCGATCAGGCCGCGCTCATCGAGGGTTCCGACGATGCGTGCCATCGTGGGAACGGTCGCGGCAAGATGGGTGCGCAGCTGGCTGACGCTGAGGCCTGGCTGGAAGCGGATGGCCATCAGGGCCTGCATCTCGCTCCTGGACAGGCCGGCGGCCTGGCGCGCGTCCTCCGCGGCGGCTGACAGGGCCCGCTCTCCGGCGAGTATCAGGCCGACGCCGCGCTCGAGTTCCTCATCGCGCAGATAAAGGCGCGGATCGTTGGCGACGGGCGTCTCGTGCCCATTCGAAGCGGGTGAGTTGACTTCATCGGTCATCCCCTGAGAATGCCCGTTCAACCAAGACAAGCGCAAGCGGAGAACGCTGCTCATGGACTTTATCCCCTTCGACGACAGAGACGGCTATATCTGGATGGATGGCGAATTCCGCGCCTGGCGCGATGCCAAGGTCCATGTCCTTACCCATGGGCTCCATTACGCCTCCTGCGTCTTCGAGGGGGAGCGGTCCTATGGCGGCAGGATCTTCCGCTCTCTGGACCATTCGAAACGGCTGGAGAATTCCGCGCGCATTCTCGATTTCGACCTGCCCTTCACGGTCGCGGAAATCGAGGCGGCCAAGGCCGAGGCGCTTGAGAAGGCGGGGCTCGAAAGCGCCTATGTGCGCGCCGTGGCCTGGCGCGGGGCCGAGAAGATGGGCCTCTCGGCGCAGGACAATACGATCCATCTCGCCATCGCGGCCTGGGAATGGGGCGATTATTTCGACAACAAGATGGCCGGCATCAAGCTGACAAATGCCCAGTGGAAGCGCCCCTCGCCGGAAACCGCCCCGCATGATGCCAAGGCCGCCGGCCTCTACATGATTTGCACCATGTCCAAGCATGCCGCCGAGCGGGCCGGCTATGCCGATGCGCTGATGCTCGACTATCGCGGCCAGATCGCCGAGGCGACCGGGGCCAACATCTTCTTCGTGCGCGACGGCGTGCTGCACACGCCGACGCCGGACTGTTTCCTCAACGGGCTGACCCGCCAGACCGTGATCTCGCTGGCCAAGCAGCGCCAGATCGAGGTGGTGGAGCGCGCCATCATGCCGGAGGAACTGGCCACTTTCTCGGAGTGTTTCATCACCGGTTCGGCCGCGGAGGTGACCCCGGTCAACGAGATTGCGGGCCAGGCCTTCAGGCCGGGCGAGATTACCGAGACGCTGATGGGCGATTATGACGACGCCGCGCGCGGCCGGATCGACCTGCCGGAATAAGGTGCGGACGCCGCCGATCCGGCCGCCTGCGCGGGGCGGGTCGGGGCCGCTCGTCTCCTGTAGCGAATGGTGAGCGACGGCGCGCGGCGTTGAACGCACGGCCTTTCCGGCCTGCCGGGCCAGGTCGGGCGCTCTGCGCGACACAATCACTTTCCGCCGGACCCCGACTCTGCCCCGGGCGCGTTTCGCGGCGGTGTGTTGTGGGCCGCATTCCGCAGCCGTCCCGAACCGGGACCGACCCCTCCAGAATGCAAAATTTCCACCAGAGGGCGAAAATTAATAATTTGGCAGGTATTCCCGTTTAGGTAGCATTCATCAACTGCTGATCTTCGGGGGAAAAGGATGAAGAACCGGGTCACATCCATCGCCACTATTCTTTGCGCAGGGGTATTCGCGCATCCTTCGTTGGCCGAAGTCTTGCCGGTCGAGAGCCGGATGGACGTCTCTGCCGTCATCAAGCAGGCCGACGGGGAAACGCTCCGGCCAGCCGACGAGATCGTGCCCGGCGCGGTCCTTCAATATGATCTCGATTACCGGAACGCGTCAGATGAAGCCTTTGAAGGCTTCACGATTGTCGGCCCGGTGCCGGAGAACACGGAATTCCTGCCCGAGACGCAGAATGCCGACAGAAGGTCGGTGTTCGAGGCGAAGGTGGAGGGGCTCGACTGGGCGCAGCCGCCCGTGACCCGTTACGAGACCGATGCCGACGGGACGTTGCGCTCGGTCGAAGTACCCGCAAGTGCCTATTCGGCGGTGCGCTGGAGGCTCGCCGAGCCGCTGGCGCCCCGTGAAACCGCCAGCGCGGCCTACCGCGTCCGGGTCGCCGACTAGCGTTCCGGTCAACCCGCCAGCCCTCCTCTGCCCTCAACCCATCCTTCCGGGAGACTTCCGACATGCGATTCAACCCAGGCGTGAAGCGCGCCGCAACCCTCTCCGGTCTCGGTGTCAGTGCCATTGCTCTGGTGGCCGGCGGCGCCCTTGCTGCGCCGCCGCCGGCCGACACGGTCATCGGAAACCAGGCCGCCGCGACCTATACCTCGAATGGCGAGACCTTTACCGTCCAGTCGAACCTGGTGGAGACCGTGGTCAATGAAGTCTTCGATGTCACATTGTCGACCGACCAGACGCGTGACGGCGCGCCGGGCAGCCTCGTCTTCTTCCCGCACACGATCGACAATGACAGTAATACAGACGAAGTCTTCGACCTGGCCAGTGATGCGGCGGGTGGAACCGACGATTTCCCACTCACCGAGCTGGAAATCTTCCCGGACCGCGACCAGGACGGCGTGCCGGACAGCCTGACGCCGATCAGCGAGACACCGGCCATTCTCGCCGGAGAGAGCTATGGCGTGGTCGTGCGCGCGACAGTGCCCTCGACCGCCGCGCCGAGCGAGGTGACAGATTTCACGGTGACCGCGACCAGCCAGAGCGATCCTTCGGTCACGCAGACCAACACAGATATCGTCTCCATCACCACGGACGGGATCATCGACCTGTTGAAGGACCAGTCGCTCAGCGTCGATGCGGATGGCGATGGCCAGGTCAGCCTCGGCGACACGATCGAAGTGACGCTGACCTATTCCAACACCGGGATCGGGGCCGCCACCGGCGTGATCATCACCGATGACCTTCCGACAACCAACAAGGCCGGAGATCCCGTCACGCTGGATTATGTCGCCGGCTCGGGCGTCTGGTCGGACAATCCCGGCGTGGCGCTGACGGATGCCTCAGGCAATACCGAGGCCACCAACGCACAGGGCACCTCCCTGCAATACGAAACCACCGGCGCGACCAGCGTGATCGCGACGCTGGACACGCTCGCGCCCGGGCGTTCCGGCACGATCAGCTTCGAGTACGAGATCACCTCCGCGCTGCAGGGCACGATCGAGAACACAGCCACTGTCGAGAGCGACACGCAGGCGCAGACCTCCTCGAATCCCTCGCCGGTCAGCGTCGATCCGTCGGCCGACCTCGTGATGGCCGATGCGGCCGCCACCGGCTCGACGCCGGCCAGCGGGGTTGACGGCGCCAATCTCGATTCCAGCGACGCCTCGGCCAGCGATGATGACGGGGCCAGCGATGACGTGACCACCGAATCTGCGGATGTCTTCGCGGGCGAAAGCATGGTGTTCGACATGGTCGTCACCAATCTCGGCAATGAGTCCGACACGGTTCTGCTGGACATTGCCAACAATGATTTCCCGGTCGGCACCAGTTTCGACTTCGTTGCCCCCGATGGCATCACCCCGATCGTCGGCGACAGGATCGAGCTGACATCCGGCAGCTCGGCCCATGTCCAGGTCGTGGCGAGCCTTCCTTCCGACGCCCCGGCGACAGGCGCCCCGGCGGGCTTCGATGCCACCGTCACCGCCACATCGCGCAAGGATAGCGGCGTCACGAATACGACCGGCATCCTGTTCAACGGCGCGGTCGTCGCTCCGCCGGTCGATCTCGTCAACACGGACGGGGCCGGAACCGTGACCGGCGGTGTCGGCAACGGCGCTGTCGATGATGGCGGGGATCCCTGGCAGACACGCACCGTCCGGCCGGGCGAGACGGCGGTTTTCCCGCTCCAGGTCAGCGTCGATGCCGGCGCGCCCGCCAACACCTTCGACCTGGTCGCCTCGGGCGATGCGAATTTCGCGACGATCGACCTTCCCGATGGCTGGTCGGTGGAGTTCTACGACACCAGCGGTGTCAAGATCACCTCGACCGGGGCCCTGAGCCCTACCGCCAGCGCACCGGCCGTCTTCGACTATGAAGCCCGTGTTTCCGTGCCCGCCGATGCCGGGGCCGATGCGGTCGGGACAGGCCTCTATTTCCGCGCGGAAAGCCCGGTCAATGGCGCCTCGGACACCAAGCTGGACAGCGTCGCCGTTGAAGAAGTGGTCGATGTGGCGATCGAGGCCGATACGGTGGCCCAGTCCGCCCCGGGCGGTGTCGCCATTGTTCCGCACACGATCACCAATCTCGGCAACTCCACCCTGACGGGCGGCGAACTGAGCGTGGGTGACAGCGATCCCTTCAGCGGGCAGGGCATCACGGCCGCGGCCTTTTACGATGCCAATGATGATGGCGTGCTCGATGCGAATGACCCGCTCATCACCGACCTCTCCCAGATTGTCGGCAGCGACAGCGTGGCGGGGCTTTCGCCGGGCGAGCAGGCTCGTGTCTTCGTGCGCGCACAGGTGCCCTCGACCGCGAGCTACGGCATCCAGGAGACGGGAGACCTCACCCTGTCAGACAGCCTGACCACCGAAAACGGGGCAGCCACTGACGAGGACACCGCCAACAACACCGTGCTCGATACGATCACCATCATTTCCGGTGACATGGTCATCACCAAGGAACAGGCGGTGGATGCCGATTGCGACGGGACGCCGGAGGGCAGCTATTCGCTCAATGCCCTCAGCGCCGATCCCGGCAATTGCATCGCCTACCGCCTGATTGCCGACAATACGGGAACCTCGGACGCCAATGATGTCGTCATCAACGACACGGTTCCCGGGTTCACCACCCTCGAACACTGCCCGGCCGATGCCTGCGCGCCTGCCCTGACCATTGATGGTGCGGTGGGCACGGTGGACATCGCGCCGGCCGACGAGGGCACAGGATCAGTGGCAAGCTCCGCGCAGAATGCCGGCTTCTCACTGTCGCCGGGGTCGCGCGCCGTTCTCACCTTCTCGGTCGAGATCGACACGTAACCCCTCAATCCCCGGACGGTGCATGCCGGACTGACCGCCCCTCCTGCCGGCATGCACCGTCCAACCTCCCGTTTCCGCCTTACCGCGCGGCCCCGAGACAGCCGCGCGCTGCAACCGCGCCTGCAAGGAGTCGCTGCATGACCCGGTCCAATTCGAATGAATGGCGGATCACGAGCCTGATGCTCGTCTCGGCGCTTGCCGGTCCGGCGGCCCGCGCCGATATGCCGCCAGCGGGAACCGAGATCGAGAATACCGGCAAGGTCACCTATCTCAACACGCGTCTCGGACAGGTCGAGACACTTTCGACCAACACGGTTTCAACTCTCGTTTCCGAGCGCCCGCGTTTCGATATCGAGATCGACCAGAGTTATGTGCGCGCGCCGGGAGAAACCGCGCTCTTCGCCTTCCGAATCACCAATACCGGCAATACGCGCGCCGATATCGATGCCGGATTCGGCAATGTCACCGGCGATTTCAGTTTCAGCTATGCAACGGCCTGGATCGACAGCGACGGCAACGGACAGGTCGATCGCGGCGACACGCAATTGGATGCCAGCCAGGTCCTGAGCCTGGCTTATGGCGAAAGCGTCGATGTTCTGGTCGATGTCGGCGTGCCCGAGACCGCGCGTATCGGCCAGTCAGCCACGGGCACGCTTTCAGGAGTGCTCCTCAATGGCGAGCCCGAACGGTCCGCACTGCGCCGGTCGGCGCACGCGGCCGGTCCCGGCCAGAGCCCACGCCGCCAGGCGTTCGGCGAGGTCCGGGTCGATCAGCGCGGCCTGAGCCTGCAGAAAAGCGCGAGTGCGGGCGAAGCGTCGAGCGGTGAGGAGATCGTCTATACGCTGCGCCTGCGAAACAATGCCAATGCGCCCTTCGATCCCGACCAGCAGTTCGACGGCGTTCCGCTCAGCATCGACGGAGTGGCCGAGGAAGTGCTCATCGTGCGCGACGAGATCCCGCTGCACACCTCCTTTTCGCGCGTCCTGGAGACGACCGATTTCACCGCGGTCTATCAGACCGGTCGCGATGCGCCGGACGAGTGGTCGCGCACGCCTCCGGCCGAACTTGCCGATGTCACCGCGCTCGGCTTTGTCCTGGCCGATCCGTTCCCGACAGGCCAGTCGCGTGACCTGAGATTTGCCGTGGAGGTCAATCCGGGGACCGATGGCCTCGTCGTGGAGAATATCGGCGAGGTGCTCCTGCCCGGCGGACCGCAGGGTTTTGACCCCTCGGTTTCGAACCGGGTGGTGACATCCCTGAGCGGTGAGACCGGACACATCGATTTTCACACTTCCGCCGGTTTCGACGCTCCGGCCGAAGAAGCGGGTTTCGGCGATGAGCTGTTCATCGAGGCGGTGTCGGGGCGCTGTAATGTCAGTTCCGGCATCGATACGGCCGCTGTCACTGTCTCCACCGACCCGGAAGGCGACCGGGAACTCGTGATGGCGCTCGAGACCGCGCCGAACTCCGGTATCTTCCGCACACAGGCTCTGCCCCTCGCGCGGGCCGGCACGGTCCTGGCCGGAGACGGGGTTCTTCAGGGCGCCGAACGTTCGGCGGTGTCGGCCGGTCTCGATTGTGACCCGCAACTGACCGGCAGCCTGACGCTCGCACCTGCCGGGATCGTTTTCGATTCGGCCACGAATGAGCCGGTTCCCGGCGCGCGTGTCGAACTTGTCGGCCCGGATGGCCGTGTCCGGCAGAGCGATGTCACGGATGCCCGGGGGCTTTTCCGCATGGCCGACGGCGCGCCCGGCGAGGCGCGCCTGCGCGTGACGCCGCCGGCGGAGCTGACGGCCCCCTCGAAACGCAGCGGATTTGCCGGTTATGGCCGGCAGGTGCGGCGCGAGGCCTCCTTTGGCCGTCCATTCGAGATCACGCGTCCCGGCCGGACGCTGACCGTTGATATTCCGGTCGATCCCGACCTGACGGGCGCGCTTGCCGCGGCGAAGACATCAAGGACGGTTGAGGCGCGCACGGGGGACATTGTCACTTTCGAGGTCGAGCTGCGCAACAATGCCCCCGTCGCGGTGCAGATGAGCGAGGTCGAGGACAGGCTCCCCCCGGGTTTTGCCTATCTTGACGGGTCGGCATTGCTCGACGGCGTCACGCTCGCCGATCCCCAGCGCGCGCCGGCCGGCGAACTTGTCTTCGATACCGGACTGATCGAGCCCTTTTCCCAGAAGGAGCTGGTCTATTCGGTGCGTGTCACGCCCAATGCCGGCCAGGGGGAGCGCACCAATCAGGCGCTTGTCCGCGGCATTCCGGCGGGGTTTACTGAAACCGTCGTCTCCAACCTGGCCGCGCACACGGTCCGGATCGACGATTCGGCTGGTGTTTTCTCGCGCGATGGCGTCATCCTCGGCAAGGTCTTCCTCGATTGTGACGCCGACGGGGTCCAGTCCAATCACGGCGGCGCGGAGCCGGGCCTTCCCGGCGTGCAGCTTCACACCAGTGACGGCTTGACCGTGGCCACCGATGCCAGGGGACGTTTCTCCTTGCCCGGCCTTTCACCGCGCACCCATGTCATCGATGTTCACGAGCCGACCCTGCCGGCGGGCACGGAAGTGGCCGTCACACGCACACTTGATGCAGGAAGCCCCGGCTCGCGCCTTGTCCCCCTCAAGGCCGGCGAGATCCGTTCGGAGAGTTTCGCGGTACGCCCGGAACACGACGCCCAGTGCGGCCCGGATCTGGACAGCCGGATCCGTGCGCGCATCGACGGTTTCGACCAGGCGGCCCTGGGACTTCCGCGCTCGGCCGCCGGCCTGCAATTCGACCGTGTGGGACATCGCGGCGAGGGCCGTGTCGAGGCCAGCCGCGCGGTCGAGAGCGCCGCGTTCGAACGATCCGGCGCGCGCGAAAGGCCGGCCTCGTCCGCCAAGCAGGTCGCGGCGACAGAGGATCTCAGGCCAAGGCTTGCGGATCTCGCCGGAGTCCCCGCCTTCCTCGACCTCTCGGATGGCGATGCGGTGCTCGGCCGGAAAATCTCCGTTCGGGTTGCCGCTCCCGACGGCGCGCAGGTCGAACTCAGCCGCAATGGCTCGCCGGTGGATGCCGCGCGTATCGGCCAGAAGGTCGCCGATGGCACGCACCAGATCCTGGAATATGTCTCCGTGCCCATGAAGCCGGGCGCCAATACGCTGACGATGACCCTCCGCGATCCGTTCGGCAATGTGCGCGCCGAAGAGGCGATCACGATCGAGGCGCCGGGCAAGCCGGCCGGGATACGTCTCGTGGCCCCGCGCGAGGCGGTGGCGGATCCCTCCCGGCCGGTCGGCGTCGGGGTGGAAGTGGTGGACGCCGATGGCCGTATCGCTGCCGCGCCGCTGGAAGTGACCCTGGTTGCGAGGACCGACCGTTTCGATGCCCGCGATGCCCGCCCGGCCATGCCCGGCCTGCAGACGCGTCTGGAAAAGGGCCGGACACGGATCGAACTCATCCCGGCCGGGCAGGTGGGAACGCGCACCCTCCGGGTCGAAAGCCCGCTGGGTGACGCCGAAGCGCGCATCCGGTTCACCGCCGATACACAGAGCGCGCCCGTCGCTGTCGGCCTCCTGGAAGCCAATATCGATCTCGCCGGCGAGGGCGATGCGGGCATGGGCCGCTGGTTCGATACCGACCAGGTCAGCCCTTTCGAGGAGACCGAGGCCGGCGTCGAGGGCGCGATCTACATGAAAGGCCGCGTCGCGAACGAGACGCTTCTCACGCTTCGCTATGACAGCGACAAGGAGATCGAGGACGACCTGTTCCGGTCCGTCGAGCCGGACGATTTCTACCCCGTCTATGGCGACCGGTCCGAGCGCGGATTCGATGCCCGCTCGCGCGGGAAACTCTTTGCGCGCCTGGAAAGGCAGTCCTCCTATCTGATGTATGGCGACGTCACCTATGCGGCCCAGGCCGATGCGATACGGCTGGGACGTTATCGACGCACGATGGAAGGCGCGCGCGGGCATTTCGAGAGCGGGCGCCTGCAGCTCGACCTGTTTGCCGGCGAGACCGCCGCGCGCCAGCTGGTGCGCGAGATACCCGGGCGCGGCCTGTCGGGGCCCTATGATATCGACGTGTCCGGCGTGGTGCGCAATTCCGAACAGGTCGAGCTCGTCACGCGCGACCGCGACCAGCCAGGCGTCATCATCGAGACGCGGACGCTCAGCCGCTTTACCGATTATACGCTCGACTATTTCACCGGCTCGCTGATCCTTGCCAATCCGGTTCCCGCGCGCGACGAGGATTTCAACCCGGTCAGCCTTCGTGTCACCTTCGAGGCCGATGCCGGCGATGGCGAGGAATATCTGGTCTCCGGGGCCGAGGCCGCCTTCGACCTGACAGACTGGATGCGCACCGGCCTTCGCCAGATCAGCGCCGACGCCCCGGCGGGCGATGCCGACCGGCGCGAGGTCGGCGCTGTCTGGCTGGAGGCGACCGGCGATAATGGCGGTGTCTTCCAGTTCGAGGCCGCCCGGTCCGACAGCGCGGAAAACGGCGAAGGCCATGCCATGCGCCTGTCCTATGAACGCTCCGGAGCGGCCGGCAGTCTGGCGGTTCGCGCGGCGCATGCCTCGCAGGATTTCGATGCGCCGGGCGCGGAAGTCTCATCCGGGCGCGACGAGGCCCGGCTCGTCTACCAGCGCCGCCTCGAGACCGGACGTTTCAGCGGCGAGGCTCTCTACACGGCCGAAAGCGATGGCGAGCGCCGGCGTTACGGGGCGGTGGCGCGATATGAGCGCCGGCTGAGCGATACGCTGAAGCTGCGCGGTGGCGGGCGCTATGTGAATGACCGGGTCGAGGGCAATGACAGGAGCGACGCCTTCACCCTTGTGGCCGGGGCAAGCTGGTCCCCGGAGGCGCTGGGCGGGGCGACCTTCGATGCCGAGGCCGAGCATGAACTGGCCAGCGGCCGGCCCTATCGCCTGTCGCTGAGTGCCGACTATGCCGTGACCGCCCGCTGGCGCACCTATACCCAGGCCCAGTGGTCGGCTTCGCGCAGCGGGCCGTTCGGTTTCACCGACCGCGCCGACGATGTCAGCGTGCGCGCCGGAACGGAATATCGCTGGTCGGACGGGATTTCCGCCTTCACCGAATACAGGGCGCGCGAGGATTTCTTCGATTCCGGCGTGGCGCAGGGTCTGGCCGCGAGCTGGACGCTCTCGCCGGCCCTGTCGACCCGTGCCCGCCTCGAGCATGTCCAGCCGCTTGCGCCGGACTTTCAGCGCACCACGTCGGCCGGGATCGGCGCGACATGGGAGCCCGAGGACCGGCGCTACATCGTCGAAGGCGATCTGGAATATGGCGTTGCCACCAACAGCCAGCAATCCTGGTATGTCTCGACCACCTATGGCCGGCGCTGGGAGGATGTGACCCTCCTGTCGCGCACGCGCCTCGCGACAACGGCCGGGCAGGCGGGCCGCACCCGCGCGCGGTCGCGTCTCGGCTGGGCGCATCGCCCGCCCACCGATGATGCGCTGAACACGCTTGTCTGGTATGAGTTCGACCTTGATGACGGGGAGGACCGGCGCGAGACGCGGCACACCTGGTCGATCGGCGGCGAAGCGAAGGTCGAGGACAGTTTGCGTCTGCGCGGGCGGCTGGCCGGTCAGTTCTACCAGCTGAGCCGCTTCATGACGGGCCTCGATGAGCAGACGGTCACGCTGATGGTTCAGGCCGGCGCCGAGCGCGACATCGCCCGGCGCTGGATTGCCGGGTCAAACCTCACCACCTTTACCGATGGCGATTTCCAGGAACAGGCTTTTGCGATCGGCGGCGAGGTCGGCTTTGTGCCTGCGCGCAATACGCTGATTGCAATTGGTTATAACCACGCCTTTTCCGAGGCCGTCGATACGCCCCGCCTGTATCGTGACGGATGGTTCATGCGGCTGCAGCTGAAATTCGATGACGGTGTCTGGGACATATTCGACCGGGCCTGATGCCACTCCCCTCCCTTGCCCCGACCTGCCCCGGCACCGCTGCGTGCCGGGGCTCTTTTTTCTCGCTTCGGGCCCGGAACAGGAAACGCGTCCATGGACCGGGCATGCAATGCCGTTCATCGACGCGCCCTGAACAGTGAAGTGCCGGTTCCCGGATGCTCCGCGCCGTCCGGGCGCAAGACCTGCCTTCCGGCTCATCCGCGCTGCCGGGTCTGGATGGTTTCGAGATAGGCGATCAGGGCATCGATTTCAGCGGGGTCGAACCTGTAGCTCGGCATGTCCGGATGGCCGACCATGATGCCTTCGGCCAGCGCCTCGCCGAGGGCCGCGACCGGATAGGTCCGGGCGATCACCCGCAGGGGCGGGGCATCGCGGTGGGCACTGTCGCTGCCGGGGTCGATGGCATGGCAGCCGGCGCAATAGGCCTCGACCATCATCCGCCCCTTTTCAAGCTGCGCGCGGTCGCCGGCATCGACCTGCAAGGGCGGGTTGCCGGCCGGCGCCGGCTGGCAGGCGGCGGCGATCAGGGCGCTTGCGGCCGAAAGGGCGATCATCCCGAACTTGCTTTGAATTACCATGACGTGACCCTAACCGATTCCAGCGGTCCGCAGAAGCCGGGCCCGCTCAATCCTCGAACAGGATTTCGGGGGCCGGCTTGGTCTCGACCGTGTCGATCCCGATGGCCACGCGCCGGGCGAGTTCGCCGAAAAGGCTGCCTGCCTCGCCCTCACCGAGCGCGGCCGGCTGGCCGGCATCGCCGCCTTCGCGGATCTCGGACAGCATCGGCAATTGCGCCAGGAGCGGCAGTCCGAGGGCCTGTGCCATACGCTCGCCGCCACCCTCACCCATGAGGAAGTGACGCTGGCCGGCAGGATCGTCGAACCAGCTCATGGTTTCGACAATTCCGAGCACCGGCACGGCCGTCTTGGAAAACATGGCCGCGCCGCGCCGCACATCCGAAAGGGCCACTTCCTGCGGGGTGGTCACGAGGATCGCGCCGGTGACCGGGACGCGCTGGGCCAGGGCGAGCTGCGCGTCTCCGGTGCCGGGCGGCGTGTCGATGATGAGCAGGTCGAGCGGATCCTCAGGCGTGCCCCAGGCCGCATCGCGCAGCATCTGGTTGATCGCCGACATGACGATGGGCCCGCGCCAGATCATCGGTGCATCCGGGTCGGACAGATAGCCGATGGACAATGTCCTCAGGCCATGAGCCTGAACCGGTTCGAGTTGGCCTTCAGGCGAGGTGCCTGGCTGGGCGTCGGGCGTGCCCAGCATGGTCGGGACGGAGGGGCCGTATATATCGGCATCCATCAGGCCGACCGACATGCCGCTGCGCGCCATGGCGGCAGCGAGATTGACGGCTACAGTAGACTTGCCGACGCCGCCCTTGGCGCTGGCGACGACGAGTATGCGCGAAACCCCGGGAACTTTCTCGGTCTCGGCTGCCGGCGCCGGCTGGCCGCCGGCCATCGCCTCGTCGGAGAGGCGCGCGCCCTTGCGCACACGGCGCGGCTCCTCGCGCTGGGGCGAGGACATCAGGTTGACCTTGCGCGGCTGCGGGTCCGGCGCGGCGCTGCCGGGCTGCCGTTCGGCCGTCAGCACGGCGGAGACATCACTGATCCCCTTCACACCGCGCACCGCGCTTTCAGCCCGGATGCGCGCATCTTCTGCCGCGGCGAGATCCTCACCTGCCTCGATGACGAGAACGGCGCGCCCGTCCGGGGTGACACTGACTGACTGAAGCCATTCCGGCGCGCCGAGGCGCTTGCGGATTTCTGACTCCAGAGCCTGCGGCGATTTCGACTTTG
Source organism: Alphaproteobacteria bacterium (assembly GCA_009909005.1). Lineage (GTDB taxonomy): Bacteria > Pseudomonadota > Alphaproteobacteria > DSM-16000 > Inquilinaceae > JAAAOG01. The sequence goes on from JAAAOG010000227.1 coordinate 15,426, forward strand.
AGCGGAACAAGTTGGCGCAACTCCTTGATAGCGGTGCACAGACATTGCACATATCGGAAACCTGATCGCGGAAACCAAGTTTCTGAAATCCATTCTTGAGGAGCAGCGCCTTTCATGCCCTGGAAAGATGATAATGACGGCAAGACGCCCCACGCCGCCGGCGGCCCCTGGTCGGGCGGCGATGGCGGATCGGGCGGCAATGGCGGGTCGCCATGGAACCGGCCCGGCGGCAGCGGCGGCGGAGGCTCCGGTGGCGGCGGATCCGACATCGAAGAGCAGATGCGACGCATGCAGGAGCGCTTCCGGCGGGGCATAGGCGGGCGCGGCGGCGGCAGTGGCAGCGGCAGTGGCGGCCGCGGCATTGGCCCTTTCAGCTTCCTCATCATCGCCGTCGTGGCGCTGATCGCCTGGCTCTCGACCGGCGTGGTGCTGGTGGATGCCGGGCAACAGGCCGCGATCTTCCGTTTCGGCAAGTTCGAGACGAATCTCGGTTCGGGTATTCATGTCCACCTGCCGGTGCCCATCGAGCGCCATGTGCTGGTCGATGTTGAGAACCAGCGTCAGATCTCCATCGGAGATACGCGCGACGAAAGCCTGATGATCACCGAGGACGAGAATATCGTCGACATCCAGTTTTCGGTCTTCTGGAAGGTCAGCACCGCGGCGCCTCAGGATTTTATCCTGAATGTGAAGGAGCCCGAACAGGCCGTGCGCATGGTGGCCGAGTCGGTGATGCGTGAGGTCGTCGGCAAATCCTCGCTGCAAAGCGTGATCACGACCGAGCGTGATACGGTCGAGAACGAGGTGCGCACACAGAGCGAGGCCCTGCTCGATGATTACCGAGCCGGGATTGAGGTGATCGATGTGCAGATCGCGAAGTCTGACCCGCCGCAACAGGTGATCGAGGCCTTCAACGATGTGAACAAGGCCGAACAGGATGCCGAGGCGAATATCAATGACGCGACAGGGTTTGCCAACCAGGTGGTCCCCGAAGCGCGGGGTGAGGCCCAGCGGATCCTGCAACAGGCCGAAGGTTACCGCGATCAGGTGATCGCCGACGCCAATGGTGAGGCAGCGCGTTTCACCTCCATCTACGAGGAATACAGGCTTGCCCCGCAAGTGACGCGCGAGCGCATGTATCTTGAAACGATCGAGCGGGTCCTCGGCAATGCCGAAAAGACGATACTCGACAGCGAGTCGGGCGCGGTGCCCTATCTGCCGCTCGACCGTGTGCAACGCTAGTGAAGGGATTTTAGACAGATGAGACTCATTTCATGGATCCTGCTGGCGCTTGTCGCCGTCATCATATTCGTCGCCGTCAATTCCTTCTATGTGGTCCGGCAGGACCAGCAGGCGCTCGTGCTCCAGCTCGGCGACCCTGTGGCTACGCGCAACGCGCCGGGCTCGGACGAGGCCGGACTGTTCTTCAAGACGCCCTTTATCCAGCAGGTCACGATTCTCGATCGAAAAAATCTCGGCCTCAACATATCGGATATCGAGGTGCTGGCCTCGGACCAGCGCCGGCTTGTCGTTGATGCCTTCGTGCGCTGGCGGATCAATGACCCGCTGAAATTCTATCAGCGCTTCCGCACCGAGAATGCCGCGGCCAACCAGCTCGACAGGTTCACCGAATCGGCGATCCGTGCCGCCCTCGGCGATGAGCCGGTGCCGGAGATCGTTTCGGGCCAGCGTTCCAAGCTCATGGATCGCATCCGCAACGCGGTAAATGAGAATCTCGCGGATACGGGCATCGACATTATTGATATCCGTATCCGCCAGGCGGACCTGCCCGAGCAGATCGCCGAAGGGGTTTACAACCGCATGCGCACGGCGCGCCGCCAGGAAGCCGAGCGGATCCGGGCCGAAGGCGAGGAGCAGGCCCGCCTTATCCGCGCCACGGCCGAACGTGAAGCCACCGTGCTTCTGGCCCAGGCCCGTGAGGAGTCGGAGAAGATCCGGGGCGAGGGTGATGCGGAACGTAACCGGATCTATGCCGACGCCTATAATGCCGACTCGGAGTTCTTCCGCTTTTACCGCTCGCTGATTGCTTGCGAAAAGTCGATCAAGGAAGGAACGCGGATCATCGTCGATCCGACCAATCTCGCCGTTTGCGATGTTTTCTCTGAGGAAGCGGCCCGCAGCAGCGGCAATCGCTGAAAGCCATGGCGGCGGGGCTGGCTCCCTGGACACTGGTCCTGGCCGCCGTGGGGCTCTGGTTTCTCATCGAGGGACTGATCTATGCGCTGTTTCCCGAGGCGATGCAGCGTTTCCTCGACTGGGCGGCCAGACTGCCTGCCGGAGATTTCCGCTCGGCCGGGATCTGGACTGCGGCGATGGGCGCGATCCTTGTGTATGTCGCCCTGCGATGGACATGATGCGTTGCGCCATTCCCCGAAACCGCCTTATTCCTTGTGCATGAGCAAGAGTGAGCTGAAGACCGGAGCCCTTGCGACGATGATCCGCACCGCCCTTAGCGCCCTTGCCGCCGCCAGCATTCTCGCCCTTGGTCCGGCGCTGCCGGCAGCCTCGCAGTCGCTGACCGACACGGCCAGCGAAGTCGACATGAGCCAGGCGCCGGAGAGCTTCTCCGCCCTGGCGCGGCGCCTGATGCCATCCGTCGTCAATATCACGACGCGCCAGACCGTCTCGGCGGGCCTGCCGGAGTTCCCCGAAGGCTCTCCGCTGGAGCGGTTCAACCCGTTTTTCGGGCGCGACGAGGACGGGTTCCGCCAGGAAGGGTCGCTCGGCTCGGGCTTCGTGATTTCCGCGGACGGGCTGGTCATCACCAATTATCACGTCATCGAGGATGCCGACGAGATCAACGCGGTGTTCTCCGACGGGCGCACGCTGAAAGCCGACCTTGTCGGCACGGATCCGGAAACCGATGTGGCCGTCCTCCAGTTGCAGTCCGACGACAGCCTGCCCTTTGTGGAACTCGCCAACAGTGACGAGGCTGAGGTCGGCGACTGGGTGATGGCCATCGGCAACCCTTTCGGTTTCGGTGGCTCGGTCTCGGCCGGCATCATCTCGGCAGTCAACCGGGACACGGGCGGGCGATATGACGATTTCATCCAGACCGACGCGGCCATCAATCGGGGCAATTCCGGCGGGCCGCTGTTCAACCTGCGCGGCGAAGTGGTCGGCGTGAACACGGCCATCATATCGCCCACCGGCGGCTCGGTCGGTATCGGCTTTGCCATACCGTCCAACATGGTTGCGGACATTTCCGAACAGCTGATCGAATATGGCGAGTTGCGCCGCGGCTGGCTGGGCGTCTCGGTGCAGGGCATCGACGAGAATATTGCCCGCTCCTATGGGGTATCCGACGAGAACGGGGTGATTGTCACGCGTATCGAATCGGGCGGGCCGGCCGAAGCGTCAGACCTTCAGGTGGGCGATCTCATCCGCCGGTTTGGCGACGAGACAATTACCGATGTCAGGAGTCTGACACGGATCGTGGCGGATGCCGGTGTCGGGGCCGCGGTCGATCTTCGTGTCATACGCGACCGCCGGGCGCGCACCATTCCCGTCACGCTTGGCGAGCTTGAAACCGGCCGTGAGGAGGACAACGAGCCCGAGGACATGCCCCAACGTGCCGTGAGCGACAATGCGCTGGGGATCGAGTTCGCCACGCTCGATGAAGCCGCGCGCCGGCGCTATGGCGTGCCCAAGGATGTCGAGGGCGTGATCATCAATTCGGTATCGCCACGTGGCCCGAGCTTCGGAAAGCTCGCCAAGGGTGACACGATTATCGAGATGGGTTTTGACCGCGTCTCGAGCGTGCAGGAAGCCGTCGAGGCCATGGAAGCGGCCGCAGACAATCCCGAAACGCCGCTCCTGATCCGTGTCTGGCGCGGCGGGCAGGGCGGCTATGAAGCTTTCTTCTCGATCCCGCTGGACGTGACAAGCTGATACCGCGTCAGATTGTTTTTTCCCCGGTTTCCCGTCTTGCGCTTGCCGAGAGCGGCGGTATAGCCTCCTGGCGGGAGAGGGAAGATGGGGCTGACATGAAATTTTCCTGGTTTACGGGCCTGGCTGCGCTGGGTCTTGGCGCCTGCGCCACACCTGCGCCGATACTGGCAGACAATTTCGCCGAAACGCGCGACTCCGTCAGCGTGCTGGTCATGGAGCCGGATGTCGAAGTGAAATTCATCACCACGTCCGGCCCGGAATATCGCGCTGACTGGACCGAGGCGGCCGAAGCCAATCTCATGGCCTCGCTGAAAACCCAGCTTGAGGCCGGCAATGAAACCGTCCTGGCCTTCCAGGCAGGCGAAGGCGAGGCCGAGGCTACCGAGCAACTGCTCCTGCTCAACCAGGCTGTCACCGACGCGATGATGACGCACACAGTGTTCGTCGATCCGCAGACCTATGCCGGCCCCCCTGCCCCATAAGGAACCGCGTGAACTGGACTATGCGCTTGGCGACTCCGTGGCCGCGCTCACCGGCGAGGATGCGGCCGATTATGCGCTCTTCCTGACCTCGCGCGCCTATATCGAAAGCAGTGGCCTGTTCCTCACCAAACTGATGGTCAGCGTGGCCACGGGCGGGAACTATCTGCCCCCGAGTGCCAATTTCCGCGGCACCATGGTGTCGCTGGTCGATCTCGAAAGTGGCGAAATTGTCTGGCTCGGCACGACCCTTCAGGGCGACCCGCGCGAGGCCGATCAGGCGGGCGATATCATGGAGCGGGTGTTCGAACAGAGCCCGCTCGACTAGGAGGCTGGTATGGTGAAGGTGGCGGTGCGCACGAGGCTGGTCACGGCTGTGGCGGGCATGGCTGCACTCAGCGCGTGCGCGAGCACCGATTACGGCCGGCGTGAGGTTGGCGAGGCACCGGCAGACAAATCCTCCGCCGAGGCCGGCATGTGGCTGCAGATGGATGAAATGGAGGACAGGCTGGCCATGTCGGGCCACCGTGTCGATGATCCCGCGCTCGACGCCTATATGAAGGAGATCCTGTGCAAGGTCGCAGGCGACTATTGCGGGGAATTGCGCGTCTATGTGATGGAATCCCCGCAGTTCAATGCCTCCATGGCGCCCAATGGCATGATGCTGGTCAATACCGGACTGCTCCTGCGCGCCGAGACCGAAGCGCAGCTTGCCTTCGTTCTGGCCCATGAATTCGGGCACTATCTGGAAAATCACTCGCTGGAACGGCGCGGGGCGGTCAAGAATGCGTCGGTGACCGGCTCGATCCTCTCGGCCGGACTGATAGCCGCCGGTGCGGGCGCGCTTGCCGACCTGGGCTATGCCGCGCCGATGGCGGGCGCTTTCGCCTTCAATCGCGACCAGGAGCGCGAGGCAGATCGGATCGGGCTCGAAGCGCTTGGCGAGGCCGGTTACGACACGGCCAGCGGCGTGGGCATCTGGATCAATCTGCGCGACGAGGTCGAGGCCTCGACCAACAGGAAAAAGCGCCGCCGGTTCAACAGTGCCAGCCTGTTCGACACGCATCCGCTCACCGAGGAGCGGATTGCCTATCTCGACCAGCAATCGGCCGCCTGGCCGGCGGTCGAGACCGATCCGGCCGCCTATCGCGCGCGCATCCGGCCACACCTGCCGGGCTGGCTCGCCGCGCAGGTGGCGATGCGTGATGCCGGCTCGACCCTGCACCTGCTTGACCGGCTCGCGCAGGTTCCCGGCGATGAAGGCGCCATCGCTTATGCGCGCGGAGAGGTCTATCGTTTCCGCGGCGAAGAGGGCGATGAGGCGCTGGCGCTGGCCGCCTATGAGGCGGCCGGCCAGGCCAGCAATACCCCGGCTGAGGCCTTCCGCCAGATCGGCGACCTGAAGATGAAGGCTGGCGAGCACACGCAGGCGCTCGCGGCCCTGACGACCTATCTGGAACATGCGCCAGACGCGGCTGATCGCGCGCTTGTCGAAAACATGATCATGAAGCTCGAAGGGGAAGAGGGATGAAAAAGGCTGTATCGACAGGCGCGGCCGGGCTGGCGCTGGCCGGCTGTGTCGAGACCATGTCAGCGGTGCCGGCCGGCCCGCTGGACGGCGATGCCGGGTTCACAGTCACGCTGCAGGATGACTGGACGCGCGTGCCCGCCAGCATCAACATGATCACGCGCGGCGACCTGCTGACCCGGGACGGGCTGACCCTCAACCAGCTTCACCTCATCTCCCTGGAGGATGGCGAATCGCTGGTGCGTGCGGCAAAGGATGCCGATGTGCCGGTCTATACCGCCGGCATGAGCGCGCTTGAACAGGTTGACCTTGTCACGGCCAGCCTGCAACGCCTGCAATATGCCGATGTCGCGACCGCAAATGTCCGGCCGCAGGATTTTGACGGCACTGAGGGCACCCGGTTCGACATCACCGGCAAGTTCCGGAGCGGCCTCGATTTCCGCGGCGACGTGGCCGTGGCCGAAGCGGGAGACAAGATGCATGTCGTGGTGTTCCTGGCCCCGGCTGCGCATTATTACGACTCCGACGCGGGCGAGGTGGCTGGCATTATCGCAAGCGCTGACCTTGCTGAGTGAACCTGCCGGCACGGTGGACCACTCGCTTCATGCGGGTGTTCAGTTCACGCATGCCCCCTTTCCTGAGCTGGATGGCCCGGATGAACCGGGCCATGACAGGGAGGCGGAGAAGACGGGCTGAAACACAGACCGCGTGCCCGGCCTTGAGCCGGGCCCTGCTTGAAACAGCGGGGAGCCTTTGCCTGGAGGCCCCGGCTCAGGGCCGGGGATGCGGAGACGTTGTCAGCTCGCCGCTTTCGCCGCACGCTTGCGCTCATGCGGGTCGAGGTGATGCTTGCGCAGGCGGATGCTGTCCGGCGTGACCTCGACCTGTTCGTCATCGGCGATATAGGCGAGGGCCTTTTCCAGCGTCATCTGAAGGGGCGGGGTGAGCTTGACCGCCTCATC
>JAAAOG010000230.1 GCA_009909005.1 Alphaproteobacteria bacterium
CTGGAGCATCTGGCCTTCGGTCTCCAGCGTGTTCAGGTCCGGCCCCCGGCCCTGAAGGAGGGACCGGGTGCCCTTCGCCAGGTCGAGACGCTCGCGCAACTTGAAGGCATGATAATTGGTGAGGATGATCTTGGCCCGGTCGATATCGCCCAGCATATCGCCCGGCACCAGTTCGCGGGTCTTGTAGTAGCTGTCCGGGTCGTTCGGCATCAGAACCCGCAGCCGGTCGCGGATGGTGATGCCCGGCGTGATGATCAGAAAGCCGCGCGAGAAGGTCCTGCTGTTCGGGTGACGGACGGCGTTGACCGTCTGCCAGGCGATCAGCATCGCCATCACCGTGGTCTTGCCGGCGCCGGTGGCGAGTTTCAGGGCAAGACGCAGGAGCTCCGGGTTCGCCTGCTCGTTCGCGCCCTTGATGTGCTCCCAGAATTTCTTGCCGCGCCTGCCCAGCTTCGGCGCGACTTCCGTCAACCAGATTGCCGTCTCGACGGCCTCGACCTGGCAGAAAAACGGGCGGATGCTGTGGAACCGGTGATGCCGCCAGTGCTGAAGCAGACGGGCCGTCTCCGGCGTGACCTGCCAGTCATTGGGATTGTTCAGCCGCCGCCAGTCTTCGACATATGAGCGGATTTCATTGATGATCGGTGTCGGATTATATTCCTGCTCCTCTGATGACAGCCCCTCGCCGGTATCAAGGACCATCTCGCTCTGGCGGGTTTTCCGGCGCCGCTTTCTGGGTTTCGGAACCGGCGTGATCAGTTCCGAGCGCCGGCGCTGTTCGATAAGCCGGTTGGTCGGCTGGCCATCCTTGTCCAGTTCCCAATGACGGTCGGGATACTCGTAAGGGGAGTTGACGATCGGGCGCTCGAAAAATTGCTGGGTCATTTGGCAAACGTTGCTCCAGCTTATTCCAATGGTTTGGAGCTTCTCATGGCTGAAGGCCGCCAGGCCCAACGTGTATGTTTGCGGCTATGGTAATCGAACTTTTCTTTCAAGCGCAAGATCAATCTCTACCATCGGATGATATGCTCTATGGTGTCATATCATTAGCAAGCTTTTACGGACTATTTCAAAGTAGAGACACCCGCCGCACATGCTCCCCGGCCGCGACCGGGACCTTATACGGGAAATACTGCCTCGGGACGTGATGCCGCTCCTCGGGCATATCGTAGCCCTCGGCCTCATAGCGACGCCGGTAACGGCGAAACACTTTGTTTATGTGTCCGAGACACGGCGATCCGTGCCCTGACAGTTCGGGAACCGGGGCGCGGCAGGCGTTCGCCGCCGGCCCAGCGCGGCAGTTCCGCTTCGACAGGCGGCGAAGCCGCTGTTAACAAGGCCTCGCGCCACTGCATCGCACAGGGGGCTCCGGCCCCCATTTCAGGCGGTTGTTGCGTCCGCGTCTTCGGTGCCGGCGAAGACCTTGGCGGCGAGCGCGGCTTCCAGATACGGGTCGAGGTCGCCGTCCAGCACGCCCTGGGCGTTGCCGCGCTCGACGCCGGTCCGCAGGTCCTTGACCATCTGATAGGGCTGCAGGACGTAGCTGCGGATCTGGTGGCCCCAGCCGATATCGCTCTTGGCGTCCTCCATCGCCTGCGCTTCCGCCTCGCGCTTCTTCAGCTCCATCTCGTAGAGCCGCGCCTTCAGCATCGCCATGGCATTGGCCCGGTTGCGGTGCTGCGAGCGGTCGTTCTGGCACTGCGTGACGATGCCGCTCGGCATGTGGGTGATGCGCACCGCACTGTCCGTCCGGTTGACGTGCTGGCCGCCGGCGCCCGAGGCCCGGTAGGTGTCGACCTTCAGGTCCTTGTCTTCGATGGTGATCTCGAAGCTCTCGTCGACCACCGGCGAGACGGCGACCGAGGCGAAGCTGGTATGGCGGCGGGCCTGGCTGTCGAAGGGGCTGATGCGCACCAGCCGGTGCACCCCCGATTCGGCCTTCAGCCAGCCATAGGCGTTGTGGCCCTTGATGGTGACGGTGGCCGATTTGATGCCCGCCTCTTCGCCCGGGCTTTCCTCCAGCCAGTCGACCTTGTAGCCGCGGCGTTCGGCCCAGCGCACATACATGCGCAGCAGCATTTCCGCCCAGTCCTGGGCCTCGGTGCCGCCGGCCCCGGCATTGACCTCGAGATAGCAGTCATTGGCGTCGGCCTCGCCGGACAACAGGCTTTCCAGCTGCGCCTTGGCCGCCTGGTCGCGGATATCGGCGAGCACCTGCCCGCCTTCGGCGACCATCTCGGCATCGCCTTCTTCCTCGGCCATGTCGATCAGGCCGACGGCGTCATGATAGCCCTGCTCCAGGGCGCGATAGCGGCCGATGCCCTCTTCCAGGCGGGTGCGCTCGCGCATCAGTGCCTGGGCCTCGTCCGGCTTCGACCAGAGGTCCGGGTCTTCGGCCAGGGCGTTCAGTTCGTCGAGGCGGCGGAGCGATGGCTCCCAGTCAAAGAGACCTCCTCAGCAGTCCCAGCGACTGCTCGATCTGCTCGGCCATGGCCTGGTGTTCGGCGTTCATGCCGGCTCCTTTCGCGTCTCGTCCGGTCGGTGCGTGCGAGGGCGATATAGCCCCGCCGGGCGAGGGATGAAAGCCCGGCATCGCTGCCGGCGCCTCCGGAGCATTTGGCGCCGGCGCGGTCGCGGGTCTATACTCGCCCGGCATTTTACCTTTCGATAAGGCCGCGCCGGTCTCCGGCACCTCGAACGTTTCGAGCCGGGGACGGTGCTTCGCCAGGCTTCGATGGACATCGATGACGGCTTATGATGCCAGAACCGTGGTGGCCGCTCCGGCGGCCGGCGCGCCGACCCTGATCGGTCGCGATGCGGCGCGCGAGCTCGCGGTGCTGCTGCTCGGCATTGCCCTCCTGGTGCTGGGCAACGGCCTGCAGGGTACGCTCCTGGGCGTGCGCGCCACGGCCGAAGGCTTCTCCCAGGAGGTCATCGGCCTGATCATGTCGGCCTATTTCGCCGGCTTTGTCGGCGGCTCGCTGATCGGCCCGGCGCTGATCGCCCGGGCCGGGCATATCCGCACCTTCGCCGCCCTGGCCTCGCTCGCCTCCATCGCCACCCTGGCGCATGTGCTGCTGATCGACCCGGTCAGCTGGGGCCTGTTCCGCGCCGCCAATGGGGCGGCCTATGCGGTGCTGGTGATGGTGGCCGAGAGCTGGCTGAACGCCACGGCGACGCGGCGCACCCGCGGCCGCGTGCTGGCGATCTACGGCATGGTGATGCTGGGCGCCTGGTCGGGCAGCCAGTGGCTGCTGCTGAGCGCCGACCCGCTCGGCTTCGAGCTGTTCTGCCTGGTGTCGATCCTGATCTCCGCCTCGCTGATCCCGCTGTCGCTGAGCCGGGTGCAGGCGCCGCGCGACCCGTCGCCCGAGCGCGTGAGTCTGGGCCGGCTGTTCGCGATTTCGCCCCTGGGCGTCGCCGGCTGCTTCCTGGCCGGGCTGGCGATGAGCGCCTTCTGGGGCCTCGGGGCGGTGTTCGCCCAGGGTATCGGGCTCGACGACCGCGGCACCGCCGCCTTCATGGCCGCGACCCTGGCCGGCGCCCTGGCCCTGCAATGGCCGGTCGGCTGGCTGTCCGACCGGTTCGAGCGGCGCACCGTCATCGCCGCGGTCTGCCTCGCCGATGTCGCGGTGTCGCTGGCGCTGTTCTGGCTGGCGCCGACCGACCTGGCCCTGCTGGTGCCGATCGCCTTCCTGTTCGGCGGCTTGGGCATCCCGGTCTATGCGCTCTGCCTTGCCCACGCCAACGACTTCATCGCGCGGGAGGAGGTCGTGGCCGCCTCCAGCGCCCTGCTGCTGGTCTACGGCGCCGGGTCGATGATCGGGCCCCTGCTCTGCGGCATGATGATGGGCCGGCTGGGGCCGCAGGCGCTGTTCCTGTTCACCGCGCTGGGGCTGTTCGCCATCGTCGCCATGGCACTCGCCCGCATGCTGGTCCGCCCCGCGGTGCCGGCAACCGCACAGCAGCCCTTCGTCGCGGTGCCGCGCACCACCCATGTCTCCAGCGACCTCGACCCGCGGGGAGCCTGGCCGCTCGGCGAAAACGGCGACAGTGACGGCGAGGACAAGACCAGGGCCGGCGGCGATCAGACCAGCGGCTTGTCGGCGACGATCACGCCGTCGCGGTCGGCATAGAGATAGTCGCCGGCGTGGAACACGACATTGGCGAAGGAGACGGACACGTTCAGCTCGCCCTGGCCCGTCCGGTTGGACTTGCGCGGATGTGCGGCCAGCGCCTTGACGCCGATCGGCAGGGCGGCGATTTCCGCGACGTCGCGCACGCAGCCATTGATCAGCAGCCCGGCCCAGCCGTTCTTCGCCGCCGCCGCGGCGAGATTGCCGCCGAACAGCGCCCGGCGCAGCGAGCCGCCGCCGTCGATCACCATCACCCGGCCCTCGCCCGGCTCCTGCAGGAGGTCGCGGAACAGGCCGTTATCCTCGAAGGTGCTGACCGTGAGGATCGGGCCGTGAAAGGCGGGCGTGCCGCCGAAATCCTGAAAGATCGGCTGGCAGACCTTTACGGCCTCTCCGTAT
>JAAAOG010000125.1 GCA_009909005.1 Alphaproteobacteria bacterium
CAAAAGGGTTCGCTTTTGCCCAATTCAATAACGTCATGTTATCGCCACTCAACATATTGTGCCGCGCGATCGCCGATCGGGCACAACATATGTTTTAACTTGGTTGAAACATCTAACATATTGAAAACATTGTATTGTAATGAGGGCCGCTGCCGCGGCGCCTTACAGGCCGCTCAGGCGGCGCCAGAGGGGGCGCCAGAGGGGGCGGACGAGGCGCATCAGGCGGGGCCGGCGCTGGGCCCAGGCCTGCAGCTGCTCGGCCCGCCGGCCGGCCGCCAGCCCGAGCGGCGACAGCACCGGACCGGAGAGTTGGGCGGATTCGGCGCCGCCGGTGCCGGCCAGAGCCCGCACGGCCAGCAGCCGGCGCACCAGCCGCGGCAGGGCGGGCTCCGGGCGCGCCAGCACCCGGGTCACGACATCGGCCAGCTCATCGGCAGCGCGCTCCCAACCGTCCCCCTCCCCGACCCCGTCCGGCGGCCCGCCCTGCCAAGCGGGCAGGCCGGCAGCCAGCCGCGTCGCCAGCGCCGCGGTGGTGCGATAGAGGTGGACATTGGCGGCCACGGGCTCGCCGAGCCGGTCGCGAATCTCGCGGGCCAGCGGCATGTCGCGGACCATCACCGGCTTGCCATAGGCCAGCGCCTTCAGCGTCGGAAAACCGAAGCCCTCGTAATGCGAGGGGAAGACCACCAGGGCGGCTTCGGCGAAAAGCCGGTCCATGGTCGCCTCGCTGAGCTCGCCGGCACGCTGGCAGACCACCCGGCGCGCGGGATGCGCGTCCAGACCGAGGGCATAGAGGGTGCGGTCGGGCATCGCCCGGGAGAGCGCGTCGACGGTCGGTTTCAGGTATTTGTGCTGAAAGTGATTGCCGATGACCAGGACATGGCGGCCGACCGGAACGGCCGGCGCGATGCCGGTCGCCGCCGGATCGGGACGGTAGTCGGCCAACCGGTAGGAGTGCGGCGAGGCCAGCCGGATGAGACCGGCGGGCAGGTCGAAGCGGGCCGCGAACTGCGCTTCGGTGAAGCGGCTGTTGAACAGCACGGCGTCGGCATGATCGAAGACGGTGCGCCACAACCCCGTCAGGTCGCCATGTCCGAGCGCCAGATACTGGCAGTCCCAGGCGATGGTATCGAGCATGAACCAGATGGTGAACACGGCCCAGCGGCCCATTCGGACCACCACCTGCGGCTCGAAGGGCTGGCCGATGCGCAAGGCCACGGCAAAGCGCCGGTTGCAGTCCGGCGGCAGCACATAGACGCGCTCAAGCCGGTCGAGCCCGTGAAAGCGCGCCGCCTCTGCCGTCGCCAGGACGAAGATGTTGTAGTCGGCCTGATAGCGCGCGGCGAACACGGAGAGCAGCGCCTTGGCCGCTTCATAGGTGCCGTTATGGCTGGGGCCGACGCTGGAGAAGTCGAAGGCGAGATCGAGCCGGCCGTCGGAATCGGGCAGCAGCGCCGTCAACAGGGCTTCCGCCTCGACCTCCGGGCTCGCAAAATAGGCCTCGACAGAGGGGCGGTATTCCGGACAGGCGGCATCCAGCCGGGCGGCGTTCCCGGTCTCCAGCATCGCCTTGCCGCCGGTCGCGGCAAAGGAGGCCTCGCCCTCGTGCCAGACGAAGGCGTGGTTGGCCAGGACGGCGCGGTAGCCGCAGCGATTGGCGCGGCAGATATACTCGTTTTCTTCGTTGTAGCCGCGGCCGTAATCGGTGCTGAACAGGCCGAACTCGGCCAGCACCGCCTGCTTGATATAGAGGCAGAAGCCGACGGCGGTGGGGACGTAGCGGACCGGCGGCAGGTGCCGGGCGAGGCGGCGGAAGGCCGCTTCGGCCGCCGCGGGGCTCTGTTGATGGTACTCCGCCTGCGGCGGCAGAGTGCACAAGGTGGCGTTGTTGGAGCGCGGGCTGACGAAGCCGGTCATGGCGTCGGCATAGGCGACGCGGCGCATCTCGGCGAAGGCGCCGGGGCTGGGCCTTGTATCGGAATTGAGCAGCAGCGCGTCGTGGCCCGCATCCCGCGCCGCGGCCAGACCATGATTGACCGACCCGACAAAGCCGAGATTGCGGTCATTGGTCCGGACCGACAGCGCCGGCACGCCGGTCGCCCGGTGCTCCACGTCTTCCAGCGCTGCCGACAACGCCGGATCGTCCGGAGAATCGTTGATGACGATCACGCGCCCCCGGCATGCCGCGATCTCCGCCGACATGCGTGAGAGGGCCTCCATCAGCGGCGCGACCAAATCGGCCCGGCGGTAGAAGGGGATGATGATGTCGACGGGCGGCGCCCCGTCATCCGGGCATGCGGCCGGCGCGGCCGTCCGCGGCGTTGCGGTCGCGGTCTGGTCGGGAATGACGGCCTCCATATTGCCGCGGGATGGTGCGGGATGGCTTTGTAGCCTCAGCGAGGGAGGTTTGATCCGGTTCTTCTAAGAAGCCCCGGGCGGGATTGCAACGGGGCGTCAGCGTCGGCCCTGTCGGGCCGTGTCGGGAAAATTTACACTGTGTTTTGGGGCACCAGGCGCCGCTTCCGCTGTCGGGCCGGATCGCGATCCCATCTCCCCTGTCGGAATTCTTGACATTTGCGACCCCTTTGCCGCTTAATCTTAATCAAGTTTTCCGACAAAACTTTATAAAAACCTGATAATAAAGGGCTTTGGGCTATGGCATGCAGTTTGCTTAAATTTGTCTTAACTGTGTGGTGGTCGGCGACAGACCCCGCAAGATGGGAGAGACGATGATGCGTAGAACCGCTCTGTTCCTGGCCGGTGTCGCGGCGACCGCCCTGATCGCCGGATCGGCACATGCAGCTCTTCTGGACTTTACAGATTCCGCGGTCTGGGGAAGCGCTGCCGGCAATACCTCCTTTCAGGCCACTCAAAACGGCATTACCGCCAGGATCGAGGCGTCCGGGGGTTCGCTCTCCTTTCAGACTTATGACGGCAATACCAACCCTCTGAGCGGCGATCCCAATCCCTGCGACCGGCTGGCCTGCGATGGCGACGGTATCGGCATCGGCGATGATGAGGTCAGCTTCGGGCTGGGGATCGGTTCCGGCGAGTCGCTGACGATTACCTTTGTCAATGGTCCGGTGACCTTCGAGAGCTTCGATTTCCTCGATCTCTTCGGTGTGAATACCGGCACCAACGATCCCGAGGCCGAAGTGGCGCAGTGGCTGATCAACGGCTCGACCGCCGGTTCGGCGACCGGCACGCGCGGCGACCCCGACAGGACCGGTTGGGAGCAGTTCGCCGTCACCAATTCCGGCGTCAATTCGATTACCTTCTTCGCAGATGGTCCGTTGTCGCCGGAGAATACCGACTTTGCCGTCGCCGCGATTACGGCGACGGTTCCGAGCGGTGATGATAACAATGGCAATGACGACAACGGCACCGATGTGCCGGAGCCCGCGACGCTGGCGTTGATCGGCTCGGGCCTGGCCGGGCTCGGCCTGCTTGGCCGCCGCCGCCGCATCCGCGCCTGAGCCTCCTCGCGTCGGCAGATTTTACGATCCGAATCGGCGGCGCCGCTTGCGGCGCCGCCATTTCTTTGTGACAAGCGGTTTCCCTCCTGAGGCTTGCCAGGACCGATGAGCGGAACCGTCCATGTGCCTGCTGGACAATGCCAGCGGCGCGGCGCTGTCCGTCCGGGCGTTCCTGACCGCGCTGGCCGGTGCCGGCTTTCGCTGCCTGAGCTTCACCGCCTCGCTGTTCGACCCGCCTTACGAAATCCCGCTGGCGCCGGTCCTCGGCCCTGAGGCGGTGCCGGAGACCGCCAAGGGCAAGCTGCTGGTCCTTCGGGATGCCGACATCACCCACCACGTCTTCCTGACGCGCAGCACCCAGGGCCGCAATCTGAGCGCCGACGAGCAGCGCCGCATGCTGGCGCTTTTCGCCCGTCATCTGGCGGACCTCGCGCCCGATCTCGTCATCAGCTATGGCAGCAGCGGGCTGGTCCGGCACCTGCGCGCCATGGTGCGCGAGCGCGGCGTGCCGGTGGCCGCTTATCTCGGCAATGCGGAATATACCGATGCCGGCGTTTTCGATCCGGCCGACCGCATCCTCGCCCCCTCACACTTCCTCAAGCGCCATTACGAGGCGCTCTGGAGCCGCCCGGTCGATGTCGTGCGGACGATCATGGAGCCCGACCGGCTGCTGCCGCCCGAGGCGCCCGGCATCGCCGCCCGCCCGGCTGCGCGCAGGCTGGGCTTCGTGACCTTCATCAATCCCATTCCGCACAAGGGGCTCCTGCTCTTCGCCCGGCTGGCCCGCATGGCGGCGAAAGTGCGGCCGGATATCACCTTTCTGGTGGTCGAGGGGCGGATGCCGCGCAGCCTGCTGGCCAGTCGCGGCCTCGACCTGGCCACCTGGCCGAATGTCTGGTGGCTCCCGACCCAGAACGATGTGCGCACCCTCTGGCGGCGCACCAGCATCCTGCTCGTTCCCTCGTTCTGGCAGGAGGGCTTTCCGCGGAGCGTGCTGGAGGCACAGCTGAGCGGGA
>JAAAOG010000028.1 GCA_009909005.1 Alphaproteobacteria bacterium
CGGCTGACCGCGCGGGGCTATCACCGGGTGCTGCGGGTGGCCCGGACCCTGGCCGACCTCGACGGCGCCGACGCGGTGCGCCGGCTGCACGTCGCCGAGGCCTTGAGCTATCGCCGCAGTGCTCCGGGGCGGTAAGTCCACTGAGAGAACGGGCTTAGGGCTGAAGGACCGGCTCGATGGGGATCGGCCGCCGGAGGCCGGCAAGCGCAGCGAACAGCCAGGCCGCCAGCGTCAGCAGCAGGGCGCCCTGCGTGGTGAACAGGAGATTGCTCTGCTTCACCAGGTCCGCATAGCCGTCGCCGAAGAGCACCGACAGGAAGACATAATAGAATTGCCCGGCCAGCAGCAGCACGACCGTTGGAAACAGAACGGGCTCCCGGTCCCTGCGGCGGAGCGCCAGCCACAGGACCGACCCGATGGCGGCAAGGCCCGGCAGCACATAGAGCAGGGCGTAGATGGAAACGGGCAGGCGCGCGACGGCTCGGGCCAGTGTCGGGATCGTTTCCGGCAGACGTGCGTAGCTCGCCTCCGCAACCTGGCCGACCTCGGGCATGAACCAGGGCTGCTGCAGCATGATCCCTGCCCGCAACAGATTGACGACCGTCTCTGGATCCTGCGCGACAAGAGCGAAGATGCGCAGGCGCGGTATGTCGAAGACTTCCGGGCAGGGATGGACGGGATTGAGCGCGGGCGCCCACCAGTTCATCCCGGCATAAGCGGCACAGCGGTCGGGCAGCCCCAGCACCCGGGCGGTGTGGACCGGATCGGGCGACTCGCCCATGATGCTGTAGAGATAGGCATTGGTTGCATTGGCCCGGCCGATCGTTTCGTGGAACAGGAAAGCGCGATTGCTGCCCTGCACGACGATCACGAGACAGGCGGCAATCGCCGAGACCGCGAAGAGCCGGCGCATTGCCGCGCGGCGGCTCAGCCACCAGGCCATACCGAACGCGATGACGAAGACCGAGGGCAGGAGAAAGTGCTGGAACTTGGACGTCCCCAGAAGCACCAGCGTCGCCCCGAAGACGCAGGCCGCCACCGGACGCAAGGGTTGCCCGATCCCTGCAACGGCAAGCGTGCCGGCTGCCAAGGCAAACAGCAGCGCCGATTTTTCCTGGTAGAATGTGTTGAGAAACAGGGTGTTGACCGGGTCCATCACAAACAGGGCGAAGAGTGCGGCAAAGACCATCGCCAGACATGGCTGTTGCCTGCGGCACAGCCAGACGGCCAGGCCCGTCGCCGTCGCCGCGTGAAGCAGCAGCAGGAACGTCCCGATATCCCGCGTCTCAATGCTGTCGCGACCGGCCAGGGCGGCCCGTGCGGCGGCATAGACGACGGCCATTCCGGTTGGCAGCAAATCGGAACTGTAGTGGCAGTTTCCCCAGTCCGGGCCGCTCTCGACGATGTTGTACCATGTCAAGGGCCGCTCGGGGCTGGCCTCGTGCACGGGCAGCCCATCGTCGCGCATCTGCCAGACGCCCAGACAAGTCTGCGCGCGGAAGAAGTCGAAATTGTTTGCATAGCCGAGCAAGGGCTCATGCTGAATCAGCAGGGCTCCCCGGACGAGGCCAAAGACGAGCATGATCGCAACAAAAATCCACTTTATCGAATTACTGCCGTGTCTAGGTCCCATATTCTGCCTCCGAAGCCGGAAAACCGACGCTCAAATACCCATGGATCAAGAGACTACAGGATCGCCAGGCGACGCAAAACTGCGCCCGCTGATCCCGCCACTTGACAGGGCCGGGGGTGGGGTCTGACTGTTCGGAACAGGCTACCGGAAAGTGCGCCCCTATGCGCCGGCTCGCTCTTCTCGTTCGTTTCCTCCTGCTGACCGGACTCGCAGCGGCGCCCCTTGCCGCCGCCGCGGACGTCCCCTCGTCGGTCGTCTATCTCACCCCGAAGATCGAAGGAGCCCACCGCTATCCGCCGGCCGAGCGAGCCGCCCGGTTGGCCGAACTGCTCGACACGCTGGAGCCCGGCGGGCCGGCCGGGGCTGTCCGGGTCGGCTTTACCGTGCCCGTGACGCTGCTCAATGCTTTCCGCCGCGATGAGGCAGGGGCCTGGCGGCTGGACATGCGGCAGCTTGACGAGGATCTGGCGGTTGCCGCCGAACTCGGCCGGCCGATTGTCGTCGCTCTCTACGGCAATCATTTCGTCGACGACCTCGGCGCGGGCCGGCTGGCCGATGCGCTTGTCGCCGATCCTCGCAATCTCATGGCCTATGAGGACGGGACGGCGGCGATCGATCGGTACTTCACCGCCGCGATCGTCGGCTACACCCTGTCCACGGACCCGGCGATCCCGGTGAATGCCTACCGGCGCCAAGCCATGGCGGCGGCGCTCGAACGTCTGCGCCGCTTCGCGGAAGCGCATCCGGACCTGCTGATCGGAGTCGAACTGCACGGCGAGGTGCATCATGCCTTTCCCGATCTTCGCCACGGCAATGACCGGTTCCGCGACATCCGCACCACCGATTACAGCGCCGCCAGCCGCCGCGAGTTCCGGGCCTGGCTGCGTGACGAAGGCTGGACGCTGGCGGCGCTCAACCGCCATATCGGCGCCCATTTCACCGCCTGGGAAGACGTGCTGCCACCCGGCTTCGCCGGGGCCGGACCCCGGCCCTGGACGCACTGGGACGCCTTTGCCGCCGGGGACTTTCCCGTGGCCGGCTGGGTCGATCATCCGGACGGGATCGCCGCGCTCACGCTGGTGCTGGACGGCGAAATGGAGATTTCCGCGACGACGCAGCTCAGCCGGACCGATGTCTATGATGCGCTGCCCGACATCGACACGCCGAACAGCGGCTTTCGCGGCACGATCGACCTGGAGGGGCTGGCGCCCGGCTGGCATGGCGTGACCGTGCGCGCCACGCTGCCTGACGGGCAATCGGGCGATCTCGGCCATAAGATCTTTTTCGTCGGCAGCGACACGGACATGGCCGAGAGCCCGCCGCCCGAAACGCCGCCGCTGCAGCCCCGGCCGCGCGGCCTTCGCGGCAATGTCGACGACCCCGAACACATCTTCGCCGTCCGCTACAACCCCTTTGCCGCCCTCTGGCACGCCTTCCGGCAGCATCAGGTCGCGGCGCATATGGCCTCCTGGATCGCCCTGGCCCGGGAGGCCGGCCTGCCGGCGGACCTGCTCTACACCTATCAGGTCGCGCCGTTCCTCGTCGGTGGCTGGAACGACATGCTCTACGCCGTCGACCGCGGCTTCTTCAGCCTGCCCGGTGCCCGGCCGGGCGTCACCGCCTATGGCGGCGTGGCCGACACGCCGCATATCTTCGATCTCGTCGGCGGCCGCTCCTATGGCGTTCCCGAGTTCCATCCGCTGCGCCCCCGCCATCCCGACGCCGCGGAGGCCGCGATGCGGCGGCATTTCGCGGCCGGTGCGGTGTTCATCTCGCCCTTCTTCCTCAGCCTCATCCCGCAAGATCTCGGCCAGCGCGATTTCGAGATGTTTCTCATCCGCCCCGACAATCCCAATCGCGGCTCCGATCATTTCTATCATGCGATCCGGCGGCTGGCGGCCGAATGAATGCCGGCATCCGATGCCCGGCTGTCGGCTGACCGGAACCATTTGGCGGAGACCACTTTTTGTAATCTCGGTCCGCGGGCCTTTTCTCGTTTGAAATCCTGCCTTGCGCCCCCGCCGTCACGGCTTTGTGAAGCGAAGCACTCTTTTGACGGAACGAAGTCCGCGATTGAACGCTTTGCGGCGCGGGCCCTTGTTTTGCCCGCCCGACGACTCCCGCGGACTCGGATTGTATTTCCTCCGGACTTGAAACAGTTTTCAGCGCCGTTACATGCATAACAAACGCCGCCGGCGGGCGGCCGCATGGAGGTTAAAGATGAATAGACAGGATGAGAAGACCGGTATCGAAATCCAGCGGATGGCAGCCGAAATCGTGTCGGCTTTCGTGAAGGCAACTCCGGTTTCGCCCGACGACCTGCCGAAGATCATTCGTAACGTATCGATGACTTTGGCAGATTTGGCATCGGGCGAGAGCGGCAGCAGTGACGCGCCGGTTCCGGCCGTGCCGATCGAGCGCTCGGTGAATCGCAACTACATTGTGTGCCTGGAGGATGGCAAGCGCTTCAAGGTCCTCAAGAGCCACCTGCGCACCGCCTATAACATGACCCCGGAGGAATATCGCAAGAAATGGGGTCTGCCGGACGACTACCCGATGGTCGCCCCCGGCTATGCCGCGCGGCGTTCGGCGATTGCCAAGCGCACCGGCCTGGGCCGCCGCGATGCAGCCGGACGCACGGAGGAGCCGGGCGGCAACTCCGGCGGCGACAATGGCGAGGGCGGCTCCGAAGCGCAGTTCCAGGCGGCCTGACCCGTTCCGGACCGTCCCGCGGCGATGCGCCGGCCGCCGTCTCCCGGCGCATCAATCCTCGGGTTTGAACGGCCGCGACAACAGGCCCTGGATGGTGTCGTCGAGGTCCGCACCCTCATGCAGAATGGCGGCGACGGCCCGGG
>JAAAOG010000088.1 GCA_009909005.1 Alphaproteobacteria bacterium
GCTGCGTGGTTCCAGACCGCGCGCATCGACGGGGCTGCGTGGTTCCGGGCCACGCGCATCGGCGGGCACGCGTGGTTCAAGGCCGCGCGCATCGGCGGGAGTGCGTGGTTCGAGGCCGCGCGCATCGGCGAGCACGCGTGGTTCGAGGCCGCGCGCATCGGCAGGCACGCGCGGTTCGGGGCCGCGCGCATCGGCGGGGACGCGTCGTTCGCGAGCGCGGTATTCTGCGGGGATGCTGATTTCTCCCTCGGCGACCGGCCGGCATCCGAAAAAGCGTCGGGTCAAAGACAGGGCGCGGACAGTGATCCTGCAGGCCTCGGTGGAATCGAACGGTCTGGCTGGCCGGGAACTCTGGGATCGGGGGATGCAGCGCAGCCCTTGTGGCTGGCGCCGCGCGACAGGGACTGGCAGTATGATGCCCGCTTTGGCCGAATGGACTTCCGGGGTGCCACGTTTCTCGGCGCCGCGACGTTCAACGACCGCCTGTTCGACAAATCGGTCAACTTCGACGACGCCTTCTTTGCCGTGGCCCCCGGATTCCATCAGGCCGTTTTCCACCGCGATACCGGTTTCGTCAGAACCAGGTTCTTCGCCGCCCCGGGCGCCAGCCTGTATCGGGTTTCACCGCGGCTATACGACCATCGCCAGGAACGTATTTCGAAGATCGAAGACGAGGAAGACCGGCGCGAAGAACATGTATTCTGGGATGCCGCTACGCAGAAGTATATCGAGAAACTAGACGAAAGAACCACTTCGATCGGCGACACGGCGCCGCAATTCGAACGGGCCTACCAGACCCTGAAAATTGCCATGGAGGAGAACCGGGCGCGGGCCGACGAGCAGCGCTTCTTTGCCCTGGAACTGGAAAGCCGCCGCAAGCGCCGGGACTTTGGCGTCACCATATTCGAGAAGATATTTTCCTGGGGTTATCTGCTGACCAGCGGCTATGGCCGGTTCATCTGGATCCCGTTGCTCTGGCTCTTCATCCTGGCGCCCCCGCTGATGGCCGGGCTCTATGCCGTCATTCTCGGCATAGCGGGCGGGCCGGGGCTTGCGGCCGATATCGTCCAGCTTCTCTGGTTCCTCTACGAACCCGCGCTGAACCCGCTGGCCGGCATCGACCTGAGCCGCATCGGCATCGACACCAGGGCCGGGCCGACAACGACGCGGGAACTCGCGGTCTACGCCCTGGGCGGCTTCCACCGGCTGCTCAATGTCATCCTGTTGTTCCTGACCGCCCTGGTCATCCGCCGCCGCTTCCAGATTACGTGACGATTGCTAGAAAAATAGGAAGTCAGCTATTTTAAGGGGATGTGATCGAGAGCTTGTTCTGTTGGATGGTATGCGAGCATGGCAAACGACGATATCAGAAGTTACTCCATGGCGGACCTTAAGGCGATGCGGGAACGGGGCGAGATCCATACCGCGCTGATGGCCGGGTTTTATGCCGTCATTCTCGGCATCGAGGGCGGGCCGGTGTGCCGATCGAGTTAAAGCCGTTATCGGAAAAAAGGTTTCAGAGCGGCGAGCCGCCCGGTATTGCAACTTCGATCAGGGCCAGTTGCGCCGACCGTGAATAACATTCAGAATCCTCAATGTATGCTCTTCGATCGTATACACAATTCTGTAAGGTATTCGCGGCGTTTTGAGTTCTCTGGTCCCCTCTATTCTCCCAACCCGCTTGAGCCGCGGAAACCGGGAAAGCAGCAATATCGTTTGTTCAAGACGAATAATCGTGTCTTCCGCGGCTCGCGGATTGTGATGCGCAATATAATCGAAGATGGTGTTCAAATCCGCTTCGGCCGACGGGTCATAGATCAGCCTCATGAGCGAAATTTTGCTTTCAGTCTGTCGAACACCTGGTCATGGGTCAGATGGTCGGTGGGGTGTTCGCGGGCGTGTTTGAGCGCGGCTTCGATCTTGCGGCGCTTCCATTCCCGATAATCCGGATCTGTGGCGTCCGACTGTTCGGTGGTCAGCTCTTCGATCGGGATGACCTCGTCGATGGTCTTGGCCATGATTCCCTCCTCGGTGGTTGGCGCCGGGATCGCCGCGCGCCCGCGGTGACGCGTCAGGCCAGTTTGCGGCGGTCGGGGCCTTTCAGGACGCTTGCCAGATATTGGCCGGTGTAGGAGCGCGGGGCGGCCACGACATCCTCCGGCGTGCCGGCCGCCACGAGTTCGCCGCCGCCATCGCCGCCCTCCGGGCCCAGGTCGACGATCCAGTCGGCGGTCTTGATGACTTCCAGATTATGCTCGATGACCACGACGGTGTTGCCCTGGTCGACCAGCGCATGCAGCACCTGCAGCAGCTTGCGGACATCGTCGAAATGCAGGCCGGTGGTCGGCTCGTCGAGGATATAGAGCGTGCGGCCGGTGGCGCGCCGCGACAGCTCCTTGGCCAGCTTGACGCGCTGGGCCTCGCCGCCCGACAGGGTGGTGGCCTGCTGGCCGATCTTGATATAGCCGAGCCCGACCCGCTTCAGCGTCTCCAGCTTGTCGCGGATGGCCGGCACCGCCTTGAAGAAGGCCGCCCCCTCCTCGACGGTCATTTCCAGCACATCGGCGACCGATTTGTCGCGATAGAGGATTTCCAGGGTCTCGCGGTTGTAGCGATGGCCCTTGCAGACGTCGCAGGTGACATAGACGTCGGGCAGGAAGTGCATCTCGATCTTGATGACGCCGTCGCCCTGGCAGGCCTCGCAGCGCCCGCCCTTGACGTTGAAGGAGAAGCGGCCGGGGCCGTAGCCGCGCGCCTTGGCGTCGGGCAGGCCGGCGAACCATTCGCGGATCGGGGTGAAGGCGCCGGTATAGGTGGCCGGGTTGGAGCGCGGGGTGCGGCCGATCGGCGACTGGTCGATGTCGATCACCTTGTCGAGGAACTCCAGCCCCTCGATGCGGTCATGGGGAGCGGGGTGCTCGTGCGCGCCCATCAGCTGGCGGGCCAGCGCCTTGTAGAGCGTCTCGACCACCAGGGTCGACTTGCCGCCGCCCGAGACGCCGGTGACGCAGGTAAAGGTGCCGAGCGGGATGTCGGCGCTGATGGTCTTGAGGTTATGGCCGGAGGCACCGGCCACCCGCACCCTTTTGCCCGGCGCGCCTGGCCGGCGCTCGCGCGGCACCGGGATCTGCTCCATGCCGGTCAGGTATTTGCCGGTCAGGCTGTGCGGGTTGCCGAGGATCGCCAGCAGCGGCCCCTGCGCCACCACGGTGCCGCCATGCACGCCGGCGCCCGGCCCCATGTCGACCACATAGTCGGCCGAGCGGATGGCGTCTTCGTCATGCTCGACGACGATCACCGTATTGCCGAGGTCGCGGAGCCGCTTCAGCGTGCCGAGCAGCCGGTCATTGTCGCGCTGGTGCAGGCCGATGGACGGCTCGTCGAGCACATAGAGCACGCCGGTCAGGCCGGAGCCGATCTGCGAGGCGAGACGGATGCGCTGGCTCTCGCCGCCCGACAGGGTGCCGGAGGCGCGGTCGAGCGTCAGATAGCCGAGGCCGACGCTGGTCAGGAAGCCCAGCCGCTCGTTGATCTCCTTCAGGATGCGGGCGGCGATGTCGTTCTGCTGGGGGCTGAGACCGGCCGGCAGCCCGGTGAACCACTCTTCCGCCACGGCGATCGATTGCGCCGTCGCTTCGGAGATGTCGCGGCCGCCGATCTTCACGGCCAAAGCCTCCGGCTTCAGCCGCCTGGCGCCGCAGGTCTCGCAGGGCATGGTGCGCTGGTACTTGCCCAGCTCCTCCCGCACCCAGGCACTGTCGGTTTCCAGATAGCGGCGGGTCAGGTTGGGGACGAGGCCCTCGAAGGCCTTGTTGGTCTCGTAGCTGCGGACGCCGTCATCGTAGCGGAAGGTGATTTTTTCGCCGCCGGAGCCATGCAGGATGGCCTGCTGCACCTTCCAGGGGAGGTCGCGCCATTTCGTGTGCGTGCTGGTGCGGTAATGCTGGGCGATGGCGTCCAGCGTCTGGGCCTGGTAGTGCGAGGAGGAATTGGCCCAGGGCGCCACCGCCCCCTGGAACAAGGTCTTCTCCTCGTCGGGGACGATCAGCTCCGGGTCGAAGACCATTTTGGTGCCGAGCCCGTCGCAGGTCGGGCAGGCGCCGGCCGGGTTGTTGAAGGAGAACAGCCGCGGCTCGATCTCGTCGATGGTGAAGCCGGAGACCGGGCAGGCAAATTTCGCGGAAAAGACGGTGCGCTCGGCCGTATCGGCGTTCTCGGCGATGCAGATGCCGTCGGCGAGGCCAAGGGCGGTCTCCAGGCTGTCGGCCAGGCGGTTGCCGAGATCGCCGCGCACCACCAGGCGGTCGATGACGATCTCGATATCGTGCTTC
>JAAAOG010000161.1 GCA_009909005.1 Alphaproteobacteria bacterium
CAGTTCACGGCGCTGCACCTGATCGTCAATGTCGATACCTGGAACGGGCTGGAGGAGAGCACCCGGGCCCTGTTTAATCTGGCCTGCACGGCCGGCGTCACCAACGCCCTGGCGAAGTCGGAAGCCCAGCAGGGCGAAATCATTCGGAACTTCCCGGAGAACGGGATCTCGGCAGAGGAACTGCCGCAAGAGATCCTCTATGAACTCTACGACGTGACCCAGCAGGTCCTCGAAGAAGAAGCTGCCGCAGACGAAGACTTTGCCCGGGTCCTGGAGAGCCAGCGCGCCTTCCGGGAGGACTACAATTACTGGAAGACTCTCGGCTACCTGCCGCGAGACTTCCTCAACAATGTCCGGGCAAGAGATCAAGACCAAGAATAAACCAGAGTCGATACTTCCCGCCGGCCGCATTTTCCGGAGTGCGGCCGGCAGATTTCTATTTCGGACCGTGGTCCTTGCCCACACGGAACTGCTGTCTGCCGACCGTAAAGACGATCTATGACCCGAGACGAGCCTTCGGGGGCTCCGAACCCTCAGAGCGCCGGCCACAGGCCGCCGCCGGGCGACCACAGCCTCTATGCCGCGACCGACCTGCCGCGCACCCGCATTTCCGACGGCCTGGACGGGCTGATCAAGGCGATCGGCGATACGGTCTCCTGGCTGTGGGTCGTGTTGATTCTGGTTATCGTGTCCAATGTGACCCTGCGCTATGCCTTCGGCGAGGGCCGGGTCGAGCTGGAAGAGCTGCAATGGCACTTCTACGCCGTCGGCTTCCTGGTCGGCTTGTCCTATTGCATGGTCTTCGACAGCCATGTCCGGGTCGATATCTTCCATGCCCGCTTCCGGCTGAGGACGAAGGCCTGGGTCGAGCTGTTCGGCATTCTGCTGTTCCTGGCGCCTTTCATCTATTTCATTCTCCGGTACTCCGTCCCCTTCGTCGAGCGCGCCTATGATATCGGCGAGGTCTCCGATGCGCCGGGCGGCCTGCCGATGCGCTGGCTGATCAAGGCGGCCCTGCCGGTCGCCTTCGTGCTGCTCGCTTTGTCGACCCTGTCGCGGCTGCTGCGCGTCACCGCGCTGCTCTTCGGCCTGCCGCGGCCGCGCCGGCCGCAGTCGGGGGACCTGACGCCATGAACTTCAACGAAGTCCTTGCGCTGCTGATGTTCGGCTCGTTCCTGGCGCTGCTGTTCACCGGCTTCCCCATCGCCTGGCTGCTCGGGGGCATCTCCATCCTGTTCACGGCGATCACCGTAACCGCCGACACGTATTTCCTCGACCTGATCCTTGAATTCTTCCCCGATTACTGGGAAGGCGATTTGACCTGGACCCGCGCCTCGCTGATCGTCGCCAATATCTGGGAGCAGATGCGCAACTGGGTGCTGGTCGCCCTGCCGATGTTCATCTTCATGGGGCTGATGCTCGACCGCTCCGGCATCGCCGAAACCCTGATGGACAATTTCGTCCAGCTGTTCGGGCGGATGCGGGGCGGCTACGCGGTCACCATTACCCTGATCGGCGTGCTGCTGGCCGCCTCGACCGGCATCATCGGCGCCTCGGTGGTGCTGCTGACGCTGCTCGGCCTGCCGGTGATGCTCAAGAACCGCTATTCGAAGGAGCTCGCCGTCGGCACCTGCGCAGCGGTCGGCACGCTGGGGATCCTGATTCCGCCCAGCATCATGCTGGTGCTGATGGCCGACCGGCTGGCCATGCCGGTGGGCGACCTGTTCATGGGCGCCCTGATCCCCGGCATCGTGCTGGGCATCCTGTACGTGGCGTACATCATCCTCGCCGCGCTGATCTGGCCCGAGTCCGCGCCGGCGCCGCGCGACCCGCCGCCGGTGACGTTGAAGACCGTGCTCAACGTCTTCCTGGCCGTACTGCCGCCGGCCGGGCTGATCGTTGCGGTTCTCGGGTCGATCTTCTTCGGCATCGCCACGCCGACCGAGGCATCCGGCGTCGGCGCCTTCGGCGCCACGCTGCTGGCCCTGGCCAATGGCAAGCTGAGCTATGCGGTGCTGCGCGACGTGGTGCGGGAAACGACCAAGACCACCGCCTTCATCTTCGCCATCATCATCGGCGCCATCGCCTTTGCCATCGTGCTGCGCAATCTCGGCGGCGACGAGATGATCGAGGGCACCATTCTCGGGCTGAATGTCGGGCCCTACGGCACGATCCTGGTCATCCTGGCCGTGGTCTTCATCCTCGGCTTCATCCTCGACTGGATCCAGATCATCCTGATCATCCTGCCGCTGGTCGGTCCGATCGTCGGCGACATGGCATTCGATCTCGGCTTCGCCGACCCGATCCAGGCCCAGGTCTGGTTCACGGTCATCTTCGCCGTGGTGCTGCAGACCTCTTTCCTGACACCGCCCGTCGGCTTCGCGCTGTTCTACGTCAAGGGCGTGGCGCCGCCGGAAATCAGCGTCCGCCACATCTATCGCGGCGTCGTGCCCTTCGTCGTGCTGCAGCTGATCGGCGTGGCCCTGATCTTCCTCTGGCCGGCCCTGGTCACCTGGCTCCCCGAACTGGCCTATGGGTGAACACTCAATGGGCGGTTCTTCGTCGAGGCTGATGACATGCGCGAGCCTTTATGGCCGTATGGGGCACATGAGGCAGCCGTCCCGCTGAAATCAGCGGTAAACTACATTATCTGTTTCGTACGTTGGACCGGGAGGGCACGACTGCGTAGTCCGACCAAAAGGAATGTGGAGACCCGATAAGCCATGTACAGTATCATCGCTATAGCAGACGAGATACTCCGTCTTGCGAAAAAGCGGGGCTGGGCGCTTACTCCGCTCCAACTGATGAAGCTTAGCTATATCGCGAATGGTTGGTCACTGGCAATTCGTAATCAAAAACTCTTTGACGCGAGGATTGAAGCCTGGAAATATGGACCAGTCATGCCGGATCTTTATCAAGCTACCAAGAAATACGGCCGTGATCCTATACCCTTGGATCTCATTGAAGACGAAAAAAGCACAGTTGACGGAGAGACTTCAGACTTGCTTGACCAGGTCGTTGAAAAATATGGGAAATTGACAGCCTATTCCCTGTCATCGCTGACGCACAAGAGCGGATCGCCTTGGGATCTTGTGTATAGAACAGGCCGATTGAACGCGGAGATACCAGACGATTCTATACGAGCCCATTATCTGGAGAAGATGAATGACGGAAGAGATCCGGCCGCCGCCTGAGGACATCTCGGAACCACCGCCTTGGGCTAAGGATCCGCTGGCCGGCCAGGAGGAAAAAGACTGGGGCAATGAAACCAAACTACGAGGGCAAAAATTCGAAAATCGATACTGGGTAATACGCCATTCCGGTTGGGTCATGGTTATTTTGATGTGGTTTTTTGTTACGGTATTTTTGGCAGCCGTCAGTATATGGCTTTGGCATTTTCTGGCACCGATAAGCACACACTGGCTGTCAGACGAACAGCTTTCCAAAATACAATCTGTTATCTTCAGTGGCGCGATTGCCGCACTCATTTCTACCTATATGCAAAAACATATCAACGAATGACGCTACTACGCCTGGAAGCGGCACAATCTCCCTTTTTTCCAAACCGTCTCAATATTATTCCGTGGCCGCCGGGACGGTCTCGAAGAAGAGATAGGCGCCGGGATAGGCGAGTGCGCCGCCGAGGTTGCGGGTGGTGGTCAGGGTCTCGCGCAGTTCGGGGAGGTAGTCTGCGGCGTCTTCCTCGACCGGGCGGAAATCGGCGAACAGCGGCACCGGCGAGGAGAGCGCCAGGATCATGCGGGTGCCGAGCGGCGGCGTCACCCGCCAGATGCGGTCGTTGATGCCGGCACCCACGGGGTCGAGGCCGATCTGCACCGGCTCCCCGGAATAGACGATGTTGTCGGGGTGCAGCGGCTCCGGCAGCATATGGATGACGCCGCCCTCGGCATCGATATAGTCGACATAGAGATAGCCGTCGAAATCCGGGCTGGCGGTGACGGTGAAGACCAGGGGCTGCCCCTCAACCAGCGGCCCCGCCCCGTCGGCGAATTCGATCGTGGGCGGCGCGTAGTCCGGTACGGCACCGCCGGCCGTGGCACCGCCCATGCCGCCGCCGTGCGGGCCGAAATCGACCAGCACCGACAGCGCCGCGCAGAACGGCCAGGGCCGCACTGCCACCGTGGATGCGACGCTCTGCACCGCCTCCAGGCTGGCGACGGAGGTCTCCAGCGCGCGCAGATCGGCCGCGCTGGCGACGAAGCCGGAGAGTTGCACCCTCCCCTCCGCACCCTGGCTGGCCGAAACCCGGGCGCAGTCGAAGCCTTCCAGCAGCAGCGCCAGCACCTCGTTCTCCGGCCCTTCGGCCGTCGCGACCAGCTGGCCGCCGGTCTCCGCGCCGCCGGCGCCGCCGAACACCGCCCAGAGGCCGGCGCCCGCGCCGGCCAGCAGCAGCAGCGCCAGACCGCCGGCCCAGGCCAGCCGGCCGCCGCGCGGCTGCGGCGGCGCATAGGCCGGCGCGTCGGTCAGCTGATAGACCGCCGGCGTCAGGCCGTTGGCATCGACTTTCGACGGCGGCAGGGGTGGCGGCCGGTGCCGCGCCGCCTGCTGCATCTTCAGCCGGGCCAGCTCCCGCGCCCGCGCCGGGTCCGGCTGGCCGTCGGCGCCCCGGCCCCCCTGATAGCCGAGCCCGAGCACGATCAGGAAGACCTCGCGCGCCTCGTTCTGGGCGTCGGTCAGCCGCTTCAGGCGGCCGGCGAAATCGGCGGCCGGATCGGTACTCTTGAACAGGGTCGCCGTCAGCGCCGTGACGTCCGTGCACCAGTCCGGATAGGCGCCGAAGGCCTCGTCGGCCCAGGCGGCGACGGCAAAGATGGCGTCGTAGGTCTCGCTCTCCGGCTTGCCGGCCTTGAGCGCGCCATCGCGGAAATGCCGCAGGCTGTTGAACAGCTCGCGATAAATGTCCGCCGCGGCGGTCGGGTGGCTGCCGTTGCTGCGCAGGACGTCGAGAATGCCGAGCGTACGGGTGATCATCGGCGTCAGCCGGTCGATCAGGCTGGCGCCGGGTCCGGTCTCCGCCCTGTCTGCCGCCCGCGCGGCCTCAGCCCTCTCCGTCATCCTCCTGCTCCCCGTCCGCCGACGCCGCACCCAGCCAGGCGCGCCGGCACTCGGCCAGCGCCCCGGCCGCTATCGCGTCGCGAATGTCGCGCATCAGCCGGTTCATGGTATAGACGTTATGGATGGAAAGCAGCGTGATGGCGAGCAGTTCGTCGGCCCGCAGCAGATGGTGGAGATAGCCGGCGGCGAAGGTGGCGCAGGTCTCGCAGCCGCAGCTCTCGTCGATCGGCCCGGACTCGCTGCGGAAGCGGGCATTGCGCAGATTGACCCGCTCGCGCGCGCCGCCTTTTCGCAGGGCCCAGCCATGCCGGCCGACCCGGGTCGGCTGGACGCTGTCGAAGGTATCGATGCCCATCGCCACCCCGTCGAGGATGTCGGCGATGCCGCCGATGCCGAGCAGGTGCACCGGCCGGTCGGGATGCACATGGCGCATGGTCTCGGCGACCACCGCCCGCATCTGGCCGGCCTCGCCGCCCAGCGAGCCGCCGATGGCGGTGCCGAAGTACGGCCGGTCGCGGGTGTACGTCGCACTTTCCTGCCGAAGATCGGCGTACACCCCGCCCTGGATGATGCCGTACAGCGCCTGCCGGCCGTCATCGCCGCGATCGAACTCCGCGAGGCAGCGATCGCCCCAGCGATGGGTCAGCGCCATCGACTGGGCGGTGTACGCCCGCTCGACATGGAAAGGCGTACACTCGTCCAGCACGACGATCAGGTCGGCGCCGAGCTTGCGCTGGATGTCGATCGAGCCCTCCGGCGACAGGAAGAGGGGCGAGCCGTCGCGATAGGAGCGGAAACGTGCGCCCTCCTCGCTGATGCCGATAAGCGCGGCTTCGGAGGGCGGCCGGCGCCGGCCCTTGATCTCGTCCGCCACCCCGCCATGCCCCATGGAGAAGATCTGGAAGCCGCCGCTGTCGGTCAGCATCGGCCCGTCCCAGCCCATGAAGCCGTGCAGGCCGCCCAGCGCGGCGATGATCTCGGCGCCCGGCTGGATCATCAGGTGATAGGTGTTGGACAGGATGATCTGGCTGCCGGCCCGGTGCATCTGGCCGGGCAGCACCCCCTTCATTGCCGCCTTGGTGCCGCAGAAGATGAAGTTCGGGGTCTCGACCACGCCGTGCGGCGTGCCCAGCCGTCCGGTGCGCGCCCGGCTGCCGGCCGGATCGCGCCCCGTGACGTCGAATCGGAATTGCGGATAATCAGGCACGGGCCGCGGCCGCCGGCGGCGTCAGGCTGCGGGCGATCGCCCGGCCGAGATAGAGGAACGGCGTGTCGAGTGCCGCGACCGCCACGCGGATCACCCAGGTGCCGAGGATATAGGTCACCACCAGGGTCTCGACGTCGAGCGGCTGCGGGGCGAAAACCACCCAGGCCAGCACGCTGAAAACGATATTGTCGATCAGGGCCGACAGCATGGTCGAGGCATTGTTGCGGAACCACAGATGCCGGCCCGCCGTCGCCCGGTGCAGCAGATGGAACAGCCAGATGTCGTGAAACTGGCTGACGAGATAGGCGGTCATGCCGGCGGCGAACAAGGCCGGTGCCGGGGTGAACAGCAGGCTCATCGCCTCATGCACCGGCAGCGCCCAGGCCAGTCCCGGCCCCGCCTCCTCCGCCGCCAGCGGCCGGAAGCCGAGCGTCAGCAGCATCAGCAGCGTCCACAACAGATAGGCGGCGAAGCCGAGCAGCACCGCCCGCCGCGCCGCCGCCCGCCCGTAATGCTCGGCCAGAATATCGGTGCAAAAGAAGGTCGAGGCGAAAAGCACCGTGCCGAGCGCCACCGGGTCGGGGAATACCGCGAACTGGACCGGCTTCAGGACCTGAATATTGGCGCCGATCACCGCAACGGCGACATAGACATACAGCCCGGCCGGCCCGAAGAACCGCAGCAAGGCCAGCACCGCGCTGAAGCACAGCACCAGCAGCAGGCCCCAGATGAGCACGGGCGGCGCCGCATTCATGGCGGCGATCAGGGCGTCGGGCGACAGGGTCAGCATGGATAAGGGTGTCCCGCGGGCCGCGGCCCGCCAAAAGGCGCGGGCCTCAGGCGATATCCTGCACCATCAGGAGCCAGGCGCCGCCATGCGCCGCGCCGGGATAAGAGACGACCGGCCGCCGGGCGATCGTCCGGTAGCCGCAGCGGGCATAGAGCTGGACCGCCCGCGCATTCTCCTCGGCGACAATGAGCGAGATCTGCCGTGCGCCGCTTTCTTCCGCCAAAGCGCGGGCCAGCACCAGCAGCCGGGAGCCGAAATTGCGCCCGCGGTCTTCCGGCAGTACGGCCAGCGCATTGGCAAACCAGGATCCCGGCGCCAGCGACTCAAGCTCGATCAGCGGCCGCACGACGCCCGGCACCTGCGCCAGGTCGACCTCCGGATAGGGATTGGGCTGGCGATAGCCGAGCAGCATGCCGGCGACATGCGGGCCGCGATCACCCTTTGCCTCGATGACATAGGCATTCCGGTAGGAAAAGCTGCCCTCCTCGCGCCCCGCCCGCCGGGCACCGACCTGCAGCGGCGTCTCGCCGCTCTTGGCGGCCTGCGCCCAGAGAAAAGAGGGAATGCCTTCGCCGGCAATGTCGATCAGGCGCGCCAGAACGCGCGCATCGGCCTTTTCGGCCCGGCGGAGAGGCGGGTTCAGAGCAACCATATCCGGATCCGGTCCCGGTCGGGGATTCGGGGGCGGCGGATCAGCCGGCAGCCTGCGCGTCGGCCTTCCGCCGGGCCTCGACCCGCTTGCGGATGCGCCGTAGCTCGGGCGGCAGCTCGTCCGGCTTCTTGCGCATCAGGAAGACGTCGAAGCCGCCGATCTGCTCCAGCGTGCGCAGGCCATGCGAGGAGAGGCGCATGCGAAAGGTCTCGCCGAGGCTGTCCGACAAGACGGAAACGGTCTGGATATTCGGCAGCCAGCGCCGGCGCGTCTTGCGCATGGAGTGGCTGACATTGTTCCCGGCCTGCACGCCCTTGCCGGTCACGACGCATTTGCGTGACATGGTTCGTTCCGTTTTTCTCTGGTGCTTCGCTTCGCCGTCGCGGTCTTGCCGTCGCGCATGCCATACAGGCCGGCGGATCGGCGATCCCCAGCGGACAAGCCGCGATACTTAGGCGATCGCCCGCCGCCGGTCAAGCACCGATCTGGCCGTTGGGCGGCGCGTGCCGTGACTCCGCAAGACATGCAAGACGCGGGTCGACGGCGCAATGCCAAGGCGGAACCGGCACTCCCTGCATGCCCAAGTCCGGAATGTCCACGATAATGATCATTAAACCCTTTACCGACCACTGTGCTGGCCCCACTTAACCGTTCATGGTTCGACCCCGATCCTATACCCGAGCCGCGCGCGAGGCGGCGGCCCTGCTTGGCACCCAGATCCGACTGGCCCGGACCCGGCGTCGCATGACGGCGCAGGACTTGGCCGCGCGGGCCGGCATCAGCCGCACGACGCTGCTGAAAATCGAGAAAGGCGATTTGAAGACGGAAATCGGCCTGGTTTTCGAGGTGGCGGCGATCGCCGGCGTGCCGTTGTTCGATCCTGAGCCGGCCGCCCTGCCGAGCCACCGGGCGCGGCTCGACAGCCTGTTGACGCTGCTGCCGCAGCGCATCAGGCCGACCGCCGAGGACACCCAGGTCGATGACGACTTCTAAGGCACGCGCGGTCTATGTCTGGGTCTGGCTGCCCGATGCGACGGAGCCGGTCGTCGCCGGCCGGCTGACCGCAAGGCCGGAGGGGCTGACCTTCAATTACGGCCGCAGCTATCTCGACCGGGCCGAGGCCATTCCGCTTTACGAACCGGAGCTGCCGCTGCCTTGCAGCACGGCACCTCCATCGGCGGCGCGCGGCCAAAGGCGCTGATCGACGAGGGGGATCGAAAATATATCGCCAAGTTTTCGGCGTCATCCGACCTCTTCAGCGTCGTCAAGGCCGAGTTCGTGGCCATGCGCCTGGCAGCCTGCTGCGGCCTGGATGCGGCACCGGTCTCGCTTGCCCGGGCCGCCGGCAAGGACGTGCTGCTGATCGAGCGGTTCGACCGTGTTCCCGGCAAGG
This sequence comes from Alphaproteobacteria bacterium, assembly GCA_009909005.1. Classification (GTDB taxonomy): domain Bacteria; phylum Pseudomonadota; class Alphaproteobacteria; order DSM-16000; family Inquilinaceae; genus JAAAOG01. The sequence continues at coordinate 9,119 of JAAAOG010000161.1, forward strand.
ACGGATGGGCTCGACGGGCCATGGTCTCGGCCTTGACCCTCCTGGGCCTCGACGAGATGATGGCCCGCTACGCCTCCTATGAGGAGCTGGCGGAGATCGCTCGTCGGCGCTTCTCAGCCCCGCAGGCGACACTGGCGGAGCTGTTCGGGCGGATCGGCTTCAATATCCTGTGCGGCAATACCGACGATCACGCCCGCAACCATGCCGCCTTCTGGGACGGACGCATGCTGACCCTGACGCCGGCCTACGACATCTGCCCGCAGGGGCGGACCGGCAACGCAGCCTCGCAGGCCATGCTGATTATCGGCAACCGCCGGGAGAGCCGGCTGGCCGTGCTGCTGGATGCGGCGTCCTTGTTCCGGCTTTCAGAGGCCGAAGCCCTGGGTCTCCTCCGCCGCCAGATTGCCGCCATCGGTGCGCACTGGACGGCGCTCTCAGACGATGCCGGACTGGCGGCGACCGACCGGCAGCTGCTGGCCACCCGTCAGTTCCTCAACCCTTTCGCCTTTGAAGGTCTCGAGGGCGAGCGGGCGGGGCTGGCCGCCGCGGCCAGGGAGGCGCGGGCCGCCATGGCTCGATGATGACCGGCCCGGTTCGATCAGGCTTTATCGTTGGCGCAGCAGCTGGATGAGGCTGGACGTGTCCCACCGGTTGCCGCCCATGGCCTGGACGCCGGCATAGAACTGGTCGACCAGGGCGGTGACCGGCAGACGGGCGCCGTTGCGCCGCGCCTCGTCCAGGCAGATGGCGAAGTCCTTGCGCATCCAGTCGACGGCGAAGCCGAAGTCGAACTCGCCGCGCAGCATGGTCGCGGCCCGGTTCTCCATCTGCCAGGACTGCGCCGCCCCTTTGGAGATCACTGCCACCGCCTTTTCGGCATCGAGCCCGGCCTTTTGCGCGAAGTTCAACGCCTCCGACAGGCCCTGCAACAGCCCGCCGATGCAGATCTGGTTGACCATTTTGGTCAGCTGGCCGGCTCCGGCCGGGCCCATCAGCGTCACCGCCTTGCCGTAATGCGCCATCACCGGCTCCGCCCGGGCGAAAGCGGCCGCGTCGCCCCCCACCATGACCGTCAGCTGGCCCTTCTCGGCCCCGGCCTGACCGCCGGAAACCGGCGCGTCGAGCGCCGCGAGACCGCGGGTGCCGGCGGCCGCATCGAGTTCCCGCGCCAGTTCGGCCGAGGCGGTGGTGTGGTCGACGAAGACGGCGCCCGGGGCCATGCCGGCAAAGGCGCCGGACTCGCCATAGGCGACGCTGCGCACATCGTCGTCATTGCCGACGCAGGCGAAGACGATTTCCGCGCCGGCCGCCGCCGCGGCCGGGGTCTCGGCCATCGCTCCACCATGGCACGCCGCCCAGGCCCGCGCCTTGGCCGCCGTGCGGTTATAGACCGTGACGTCATGGCCGGCCGCCTTGAGATGGCCGGCCATCGGCGCCCCCATCACCCCCATGCCGAGAAAGGCCAGTTTCATCGTCGCCCCCGCTGATCCGCGCGCTGTCTCCGGCCAGCAAACAGCCCTTTATCCTCCCCTGCAAGCGCAGCATCGGCGGAAGTGAGCCAGGGGCGCGGCAGCACGAGGGGCCGGGAGCACGAGGGGGTGTCAGGGCAGGTCCTTGGTCTCGACGTTGAAGCGGCGGATGGATTTTTTCAAATCGGCGAATTTCGGCAGCACCTCGTCGCAGACCTTCGGCGTCAGGGCGAGCTGATAAGAGCGGCCAGTGCGCGTCCGGGTGACCCAGGCCCGCTCGATCAGTTGGGTAACCCGGCGCGACACGGTCGGTGTCGGCAGTCTGAGCGCTACCGCCAGAGAGGAGATGTCGAAGGGCCGGCCTTCAAGCTGGCCCTGGGCAATGCGGCGGATCAGCAGCGCCGAGATGGGGTCGCCGAAAATGTCGCACTCCACCTCATAGATGCCGTTCAGGAAGCGAATCACCGCCAGGGCGAGTGTCTCGTGGTCGGAAAGGTCAGTGGTCATCGGAAGCCGGCTGGACAGGCGGTGTCGGAAAGCATCGAAAAGCGTCGTGAGCCGGGTCCAGGTCGCGCTGCCGCGGGTCGAGCCGCCGCCGCGCGCCGGACCGCCGGCTGACAAAAACGCGATGAATGAGAATTCGCCCTGCAGAAGCACAAAGCAATTGTGGACATTTTCATTCTGAGAATTTGGAGATGGTAAATACTCGCAAGCGCCGGAAAGACTCAGGGCTGGGGCCGCGAATGAGTACTCTTCTGTGCAAGCCCTGCGGCGCAAGCGCGGTGCCCGGGCGACCCTGATGGCGATGCGGCGCCGAGGTCCATGCCATATGGCCGGGCCCGGATCCTCCGGCCTTTCTCGGGTTTGGGAGAACACCACGCGAAACAAATCTCTTATAGAGGGCGTTTGTACCTGTGCTATATCAAGACTTGAATATATTTTGTGCTAATTAGGGCAATTGAGTCAATATTTGCGTCTCTGACTCTTCATTTGCTGCGACGCGACACACCGCCGGAGCCCGCCGGCCTCGCCTCGACAGCGGCTGCGGACATGGCCTCGTAACGCCGGGAATCCCCTCGACCGCAGACTGGCGGCCATGGCGCGACCAATTGGCGCGCCGGGCCCGGTTGCCGGCGTCGCGCCCCTCCGGACCGATTAGTCGCCGGCTGCGGCCGGCTCGAACCGGTCACGCTTGCGGTAGTCCTGCAGGCGGGTTGTGCGCAGGCCGCGCATACCATGGCGATCGACCAGCCGGGACCAGGACAGGAACTCTTCTTCCGTCAGATTGTACCGTTTGCAGGCATCGCCCAGCGTCAGCAGGCCCTGCCGGACTGCTGCCACCACTTCCGCCTTGCGCCGGCTGACCCAGCGCCGCGTATTGGACGGCGGCAGGTCGGCGAGCGTCAGGCTGCTCCCTGTCGGCCCGACGACGGCCGTCGGACCGGTGGCAGAAGAGTCAATCCCTCGATTATTCATCTCACAAGTCCATGATACTATCGCGCTCTGCCGCGAGATTTTCAGGTGTTCGGAGTATGGTCAGACACAAGTTACAACTGTGTAAATAGTTGGCTTTTATTGATTTTCACCTTGTTTTGTCCGGCATTTAATTCAATCAAGGCTTAAGGGCGATTATTGGCTTCTCCCGCCGGCTTCCGTGCAGCTTGACGGCCCGGCGCGAGCCGCCGGCGCCCCCCGGGCTGGCAAATCGGCCCCGGGAATCGCCGGAATCCGGCCAGCCGAGACCCGCGACCCATGTCTTCGGGCTGCCGCGCGTCCTATGTGTTCAGTGGTGCGCGGACGGGCTTGCCCAGCCGCGGTGCCGCATTGACAGGCCGGCCGGGCCTCTCCCTAGAGTGAAGATCAGCAGGCCGGCCATGCCGCCGGAGCCGGATGGACACACTGCATGCACGCGCTCGCCAATCCCGCCCGTTTCACCGTGCTCGCACGCCGTCTTGCGCCCTGGCTGGGCGGTCTGGCCATTGTCCTGACGGGGATCGGGCTGTACCTGGCATTGCTGGGCTCGCCGCCCGACTATCAGCAGGGCGAGACCGTCCGGATCATGTACGTGCATGTGCCGGCCGCCTGGATGGCGCTGTTCGTGTACGCCTGCATGGCGGCGGCCAGCGTCGCCGGGCTGGTCTGGAAGACGGTGCTGGCCGAGCTGGCCTGCAAGGCCATGGCGCCGATCGGCGCCGCCTTCACCGCCATCTGCCTGATCACCGGCAGTCTGTGGGGCGCGCCGATGTGGGGCACCTGGTGGGTGTGGGACGCGCGGCTGACCAGCGTGCTGCTGCTGTTCTTCCTGTATCTCGGCTATCTCGCCCTGGTGAACGCCTTTGACGAACCCGGCCGCGGGCTGAAGGCGGGCGGCATCCTGGTGCTGGTCGGCGTGGTCAATCTGCCGATCATCAAGTTCTCGGTCGATTGGTGGAACACGCTGCACCAGCCGGCCTCCGTCAGCCGGATCGGGGTCCCGGCGATCGACCCGGCAATGCTCGCACCGCTGCTGGTCATGGCGGCGGCCTTCATGGCGTTCTTCGCCTCTGTCGCGCTGCTCCGCATCCGCGCCGAGATCCTGGAGCGGCGGCTGCAGGCGCTGCGCTTCGCCCAGGCCGCCGCGGCGGTGCCGGCCGCGGGTCGCACCGGCATGCCGGCAGGCGCGCCGGGCGCGGCGGCAGGTCGCGGCGCCTGAGACGTCCCGACCCGTGCCCGTCCGGACGATGTGATACTATCTTGCCGACGTGACGCGCGGCTCTGCGGTTCGAGGATGACGGATTTTCTCAATATGGGCGGCTATGCCCTGTATGTCTGGGGCGCCTATGGCGTTTGCGCCCTGGTCATGATCGGCCTGCTCGCAGCCTCGCTGCGGCGGCTGAAGGCGCGGGAGGCCGCACTCCGTCAGCTGCAGCCGGAGAAGCGGCGCGCCCGCCGGGACGGGCACGCGGAGGATACGCCAATGGAGGAGACCGGCGGCCATGCGGCGTAAACGGCAGCGGCTCACGCTGGTCGGGCTCATTCTCCTGGGCGTCGGCGCCGCCACGGCGCTGACCCTGACCGCTTTCGAGGACAACATTCTTTTCTTTTACAGCCCCTCGGATGTCGACGAGCGCGGCGTCGAACCCGGCCGGCGCATCCGTCTGGGCGGCGTCGTGGCCGAGGACAGCGTCGGCGAGCATCGGGACGGGGTCAGCGTCCGCTTCACCGTGACCGACTGGGAGCGCGAGATCGACGTGGTCTATGCCGGCCTGCTCCCCGATCTGTTCCGGGAATGCCAGGGCGTCGTGGCGGAAGGCACGCTGGGCGCCGACGGCATCTTCGTCGCCGACCAGGTGCTGGCCAAGCACGACGAAAACTACATGCCGCCGGAAGTCGCGGAGAGCCTGCAGGGCGACCCGCTCTGCGGCGACCCCCTGCAGGCCGCCGACCGCCACGCCGGCCGCGCCGCGGAAACCCCGCGGCCGTGACGCCTCAGGCCCATAAGGCAGAGAGATCGAAGGATATGGCGTCGAAGGGCGGCACCCGGACCTCCGCCTCGCCATGCAGCGCCACCATGAGAACCCATCGCGCGTGCTCCAGCCCGAAAGCCTCAAGAGTACGGGAGTCGGGGTCGACCTGCCAGAGATGGGCAACCCCCTCACGCCCGTAGATGTCGCGTTTTTCGGTGACGTCATACTCCCGCGTCCCGGGACTCAGGACCTCGCACACCCAGTCCGGGGCCAGCGGAAAATAGGCGGTCGCCGGCATCACCGGCATCCGCGTGCGGCGCCATCCGGCAAGGTCCGGCACAAGGACATCGGGTCCGAGATGGAGTTCGGGTTCATCGAGGATCCACCAGCCACCCGGTCCACCGCGGCCTTTCTGAAAGGGTCCCACAAGCTCGCCGCCGAGCGAGGAGCCGGCTACCGCATGCAACGGGGCCGGACGTGGCTGCAGGCGCAGGGCGCCATGGATCAGCTCGGCAACCATGGTGTCCGGCGCGTCGAGCACGTCCTGGTAGCAGGCCGGACGTTTGGCGATGACGGCAGAATCGGTCATGATCGAGTCTCCTTGCCTGACCAGCATAGCCTGGCACCGAAGCCCAGGCGAGAGCGCCGCCGCAGGGCGCTGCCGCCCCGCGGCCGGTCGTGCCGCATTGACAGGGGCACCGGCGCGCATATCTGCTGAGGCGCCTGATGATTGGTGCCGCCGTCGCGCCGAAGGGAACGACCTCATGCACGCTTCCGCCCGCACCGCCCCCGGTCCGGCCCCATGATCCCCGAGCTTGGTCATTTCGCGCTGATCCTGGCGCTGCTGCTCGCCGTCGTTCAGGCGGGCGTGCCGCTGGCCGGCGCCGCCCGCGGCCGGGCCGACTGGATGGCGGTCGGCGAGCCGGCGGCGCTCGGCCAGCTGGCCGCGGTGCTGCTCGCCTTTCTCGCCCTGACCTGGGCCTATGTCGTCTCCGACTTTACGGTCGAGAACGTCATCCGGAACAGCCATTCCGCCAAGCCGATGATCTACAAGATCAGCGGCGTCTGGGGGAACCATGAGGGTTCGATGGTCCTCTGGGTGCTGATCCTGGCGGCGTTCGGCGCGATGGTGGCGCTGTTCGGCGGGTCGCTGCCGGCGACGCTGCGCGCCCGGGTGCTGGCAGTGCAGGGCATGATCGGCGTCGGCTTTCTGACCTTCATCCTGTTCACCTCGAACCCCTTTACCCGCGTCTTTCCGCCGCCGCTCGACGGCAACGACCTGAATCCGCTGCTGCAGGACCCGGGCCTCGCCTTCCACCCGCCGCTTCTGTATTTCGGTTATGTCGGCTTCTCCATGGCCTTCAGCTTCGCCGTCGCCGGGCTGCTGGAGGGCCGGGTGGATGCCGCCTGGGCGCGCTGGGTGCGGCCCTGGACCGTCGCCGCCTGGGCCGGGCTGACGCTGGGGATCGCGCTCGGCTCCTGGTGGGCCTATTACGAGCTGGGCTGGGGCGGCTGGTGGTTCTGGGATCCGGTGGAGAACGCCAGCCTGATGCCCTGGCTGGCGGGTACGGCGCTCCTGCACTCGGCCATTGTCGTGGAAAAGCGCGAGGCCCTGAAGGGCTGGACCATCCTGCTGGCCATCCTGACCTTCGGGCTGTCGCTGCTCGGCACCTTCCTGGTGCGCTCGGGCGTGCTGACCTCGGTCCATGCCTTCGCCGTCGATCCGGCCCGCGGCGTCTACATCCTGGTGCTGCTGGCCATCGCCGTCGGCGGCGCGCTGGTGCTGTACGCGTTGCGGGCGCCGTCCCTGTCCGGCGGCGGGGTGTTCGCGCCGGTCAGCCGCGAGGGCGCGCTTGTCCTCAACAATCTCTTCCTGTCGACCGCCACGGTGACGGTGTTTCTCGGGACGCTGTACCCGCTGTTCCTGGAGGCGGCGGGCGGCGGCCGGGTCTCGGTCGGGCCGCCTTTCTTCGAGGCGACCTTCGTGCCGCTGATGCTGCCGATGCTGGTGCTCATGGCGATCGGGCCGATGATGGCCTGGAAACGCTCCGACCTTGCCGGAGCGCTCGGACGGCTGAAGGTTGCGGCCGGGCTGACCGCGCTGGTCATCCTCGGCACGCTCGCCTGGCGGCTGGGCGGGCCGGTGATGGCGCTGGTCGGCCTGGCGCTGGCCGCCTGGGTGTTCTTCGGGGCGCTGGCCGAGTTCGCCGACCGCATCCGGCTGTTCCGGCTGCCCCTGGCGGACAGCTGGCGCCGGGCCAAGGGCCTGCCGCGCAGCGCCTGGGGCATGACCCTCGCCCATGCCGGGCTCGGGATCGCGATCGCCGGCATGACCGCCTCCAGCGCTTTCCTGAGCGAGCGGATCGCGCGGCTGGAGCCCGGGGGGACGATCGAGATCGCCGGCTATGACCTGCGTTTCGAGGGTGTCGAGCTGGTGGCCGGACCGAATTACCAGGCCCAGCGCGCCACCATCACCGTGACCGCGCCGGGGCGACGTTTCGAGCTGACGCCGGAAAACCGCTGGTACCCGGTGGCCCAGCAGGCAACGACCGAGGCGGCGATCCGCACCACCTGGCTGGCCGACCTCTATGTCGTGCTCGGCGATCGCGGCGAGGCGGGCGGCTGGACCATTCGCGCCTTCCATCACCCGCTGGTGCCGTGGATCTGGCTCGGCACCGGGCTGATGGCCGTGGGCGGCCTGGTCTCGCTCGGCCGCACCCGTGCGGCCGCGCCGGCCGGCAAACGGGCCGCAACCCGATCGGGCGGCGGGCGGCCGGCCGCCGCCCCGGCGCCCGCCCCCGGTCACGCCCGCCTTGGCACTCCGGAACCGGAGAGGCCCTCCGCCGGTTGACGCGGCATCGGACGGCAACGCACCTCATGGCGTCCGGGCGTCCTCAGACGGGAGAGGGATCCCATGAATATAATTCTGTTTCTGCTGATCGGTCTGGCCGCCGGCTGGCTGGCCGGCCAGATCATGAAGGGCGGTGGCTTCGGGCTGATCGGCAATCTGGTGGTCGGCGTCATCGGCGCGCTGCTGGGCGGTTTTCTGTTCAACATCGTCGGGCTGACCGCGGCCGGACTGGTCGGCAATCTGATCATGGCGGTCGTCGGTGCCGTGGTCCTGCTTTTCATCATCGGCATGGTGAAGCGCGCATAAGCCGGGAAAGCGCCCAAAGGCCGGTCCTCCCGGATTCCAGGGGCGCCGGAGCCGGCACGGCCGCCGGACCGCTGCGCCTGCCGGAATAGCGCGGGTTCGGATCGCCGCCCTCTTCGATGCCGCCGAAAGCAAGAATCGGCATCCGCATCCTGCTGCGCTATAGTTCGGGTCTGATCGGATAGCAGCCCGAAGCATGGCAGGGAGGCGGCGTGGCGCGTGCGCATTTGGTCGGCTTGGTGATTCTGGCCGTGACGGTGGCCGCCAGCATGGCGCTGGACTGGTGGGGCCGCACGCAGGAGCCGCAGCACGCAATGGTGGCCTTTGCCCGCGGGGCGACGCCGGCCGAGGAGGCGGATGCGACCATCGACCGGGTCGCCGCCTTTCTGCATGCCCATCCGCGGCATCGCGCGGTCCTCGAAGGCCATACCGGGACCCTCGGCAATCCGCAGGCCAATCGCGATCTCGGCGAAGCGCGCGCCCGGGCCGTGGCCACGGCGCTGATCGAAGACGGTATCGACCGCGACCGCATCACCGTCCTGGCGCCCGGCGGCACCGACCCGCTGCCGCGCGACGAGGGCGAGAGCGAGGCGGCGTGGCAGCGCCGGCTCGGCCGGGTCGAGATCACCCTGGTGCCGCCGTCATGAGCGAATTGGCCCGGGCGGTGCTGGCCGGATTCGCGGCATCGGCCGCCTTTGTCGCCATCCTGCATGCCGTCACGCACCCGGCGTTTTTCCCCGGCAGCCGGCCGGCCGCCAGCCTGGTGCTGGCGCTGGCGGCCTATGCCGGTGTCTTTCTGCTCCTGCCCCGGCGCCGCTCGCTGGCCGAGCGCATCGGCGAGAGCCTGGGTGGAGACGGGGCCCTGATCTCTGCCGAAGAAGTGGCCCAGGCGCTCATCGGCGCCCGCGACCGGGTCGACGCCCTGCGGGCGAGCGCCGGGGCCCTGCCGGCCGGCGAGGCCGACCGGGTTGCGGGCCTCGCCGACCTTGCCGACCGGATCATCGCCCGGGTCGAGGAAGACCCGAGCGACCTGCGCCGGGTGCGGCAGTTCCTGCGTCGCGACCTTGATGCCGCAGCCGATCTCGTCGACCGCTTTGCCCGGCTCGACCCGGCGGCTTTGGAGGCCGACCGGGCGGCCGAGACGGCGCGCCGCTTCGACGGCGCGCTGGACGATTTCGCGCGGTTGTTCCAGAAGTACCATGCCAAAACCTATGACGATGACCTGTTCGAGCTGGAAGCCCGCCTGCAGCTTCTGGAAGAAAGCGGGCGCAAGGCCTGAGCCGGCGCCGGCCGACCGGGGGGAGGAGAACGCCATGAAGCAACGAGCCGGCCGCCTCGCGGCGGCAGCCCTTCTGGCGGCGGGCGCGGCGGCCGCAAGCGGCGGCGCGGCGGCCTATGTCGACCAGACGCCGGTGGCCGAGCGCGGGCCGTTCCAGGTGCGCGACTGTCCGGCCGGCGACGGCCTGCTCCTGCCGCTGCGCACCTCGGGCGCGGACATCGTCACGCTCTACGCCAATGGCTATGCGCTGGAAACCGAGGCCGACGCGCCCTTTGCCGATCGCGGCCTGGACGTTCGGCTGAGACTGAGCAACGACCTCCTCGCCCAGCTGGAAGCGTATCTGGCCTGCGACAGCCCGGTCCTGCGCGGCACCCAGGGCATGCTCAATCTGGTCGCCGACGTGACCGAGGCCGATCCCCGCACCGCCATGGTCGCGATCTATCAGCATGGCTGGTCGAATGGCGGCGATTCGCTGGTCGTCCGGCCCGGCATCGACAGCCCCGCCGACCTGTCCGGCGCCGTCATCGTGACCCAGGCCTATGGCCCGCATCTCGACTACATGGCGCGCGTGCTGGCGGATGCCCGGCGCACGGCCGAGGATGACGGCCGCGACTGGCAGTCGCCGGAAGTCCGGTACACCGAAGAGCTGGTCGGGCTGTTCGGCGACACCCCGGCGCGTGCCTTCCTGGAGGATGGGACGGTCGATGCGGCCTTCGTCCTGACGGCCGATGCCGCGGTGCTGACCGCCGGGGATGTCGGCACCGGGGCCGAGGGCTCCGTCGAGGGCGCACGCACCCTCGTCTCGACCACGTCGGCCAACCGGGTGATCTCGGAGGTCTATGCCGTCCGCGCCGACTATTTCGAGGCCAATCGCGACCGGGTGCGCGACGTCGTCGACGCATTGTTCGAGTCGGAAGAAACGGTCCGCGAGGACGTCGTCAAGCTGGTCGTCGACTGGGAGGCGGTCGGCGCCCACCTTCTGGGGGACCCGCAGGCCGAGGAGGAGGCGCGACAGCTCTGGCGCCATATCGAGACCAGCGGCCTGCAGGGCAATGTCGACTGGGCGACCGAAACCCACCCCCGCAGCTTCCTGGCGATCAACAACGAGATCCAGAGCTTCTTTGTGGAGTCGGGCCTGCTGGAGAGCGCCCACGCTCTGGCCATGGCCGACTGGGATTACGGCGTGTTCTCCGAAGGGCTGTTCGACCAGCGGCGCACGGCGCTGCCGGGTTTCGACGACCGGGCGGCGGCGGAGGCGGTCGACGAGCTGCGGACCGGCGACCAGCTTGACGAGAACACGCTGTTCGAATTCGAGATCAGCTTCCAGCCCAACCAGACCGACTTTCCGCCGGCCGAGTACCAGGAGCAGTTCGACCGCGTGATCGAGCTGGCCTCGACCTATGGCGGCGCCGTGCTGTCGGTCGAGGGGCACAGCGACCCCTTGCGCTATCTCCGCCGCCAGCAGGAGGATGCCAGCGCCCGCGAGCTCAGGCGCATCCGCCAGGCCGCCCGCAATCTCAGCCTCACCCGGGCCATGGCCGTGCGCGATGCGGTGCTCGACGCCGCCGGCCGGCGCGACCTGTCGCTCGACGAGAGCCAGTTCGTCACCACGGGGCTCGGCATCCTCAGCCCGAAGACCGGGCTGTGCGGCGACGATCCCTGCCCGCCGCAGACCGAAGCCGAATGGCGCTCCAATATGCGCGTGGTCTTCCGGGTCATTCAGCTGGAGGCGGAGGCGACCGTCTTCACGCCGCTCAACACCTGGTGAGGGAGGCGGAGCATGCGATCGCGTTTCTCCCCGGCCCTTGCGGGCCCCGTCACCGCCGCGCTCTGTGCCGCGCTGCTCGTCTCTGCCTGCGATGACGGGGGCGGCGGGGGCGGCGGGGGCGAGGCGGAAACCGCTGCCATCGAGGCCCGGGCCCCGCGCGGGCCGGCGGACAATGTCCGGGCGGCGGCCGAAGCGGTCTGGCCGGCGCCGGTCGACACGGCGGCCGACTCCGTCGATGTCTCGCTGACCCGCCCCAACCTGGTGGCCGTCGTCGACATGAGCGGCAGCATGTCGGAACCGTATTGCGCCGGCGACTATCCCAGCCGCGCCGAAGCCGCCCGGGCGGCGCTCGCCGCCTGGCTCGAATCGGTGCCGGCCGACGCGAATATGGGGCTGGTTGTCTTCGCCCAGGGCCGTGTGGCGCTGCCCGTCCCGCTCGGCACCGGCAATCGCGACGCCTTTCTGAAGTCGGTGACCGAGACGGAACCGGCCGGCAATACGCCGCTGAAGGATGCCCTGGCGCTGGCCCGGCAGGAGCTGGAGGCCCAGGCGATCCGCCAGCGCGGCTATGGCGAATACCGCATCGTCGTCATCACCGACGGCGCCCATTCCGAGGGCCAGGACCCGGCACCGGTGCTGGAAGGCATCTTCGCCAATTACGCCAATCCGATCGAGGTGCACACGATCGGCTTCTGCATCGAGGATTCGGCGCTCAACCGGGCCGGCGTCACCTTCTACCGCAGCGCCAACGATCCGGCAGAGCTGCGCCGCGGCCTGGAGACGGCCATCGCCGAGGCCGACGTCTTTGACATCACGCAGTTCGAG
>JAAAOG010000137.1 GCA_009909005.1 Alphaproteobacteria bacterium
ACGGCGGTGATGTCGAAGCCGCCGCCGGCGTCCGCCTCCTGGGCCCGGACCGGCGCGCCGGCCGCGAACAGGACCGCGATGGCAACCAGCAGAATGGCCAGGTGCGGCAAAGTCAGCCGCGCCGCCTCCGCCACGAAACCGGGTCGCATCGGGACCGCCATGTCCGTCTCCTCGCAATCAGCCGCCCCATGCCGGGCGCGGCGGATCATGGCGCAGGTCCTGGCGACTGTCCACTGACTTGGAGCGGCCGGCGTCTTTTCGGAGGAGCCGGGAACCGGTAAACGACGTCATGGCCGTTCTTACCGATTATAAACCCTTTCCGGGTCAGAGTGCCTCCCGGGATTGCAGGGTGCTCCGGCCGGGACGCCGGTCAGGGGGATCCCGGCGCTATCGCCCCCCTTTTTGAAAGTCGACGGATCGGTCATGTCTTTTGCGGAGATCCTCCAGACCAGTCTCGAGCGACGGACGAGCCGGACCATGGCCCTCCTGGCGCCGGAGACGCCGTCCAAGGGGCGGCTGCCCTTTCCCATGGCCGGACCCTTTCTGGACATCTATGCCGGCCTGTTGCGGGCCGGCGTCTTTCCGCTGATGGTCCGCCGGCGGCAGCTGCAACTCCTGGAAAAGCAGTATGACTGGGCCGATGACGGCGAAAAGAAGTTTGCCGACATCCTGAAGACGAAGGCCAATCCGGTCTTCGAATCCTGGGACAATGCCTGGGACAGCCTGTGGGACAATTACGACCCCAACCGCAGGAGCGCACCGGCCAATGGCGTCGGCCGCAACGGCCAGGCCCATGGCAAGGCCGTCAATGGCCATGGCCCGGGCGGCGGCTTGCTGGGGGCGGTCAAGGGCCTGCTCGGTCGGGACAGGTCCGCCGGTGCGGCGGAAAGGCCGTCGGAGTCGGCGGCCCCGTCGGAGCCGCGCCCGATGGTCGCCGGCCTCCGGGCGCTCATGGAACGCCATGCCGAGGGCAACCACTATCTTCCGCCCAAGGACGACGACGTCACGCTTCTCAAGGAAATGATCCGGGTGCATCCGCGGTCGATCGAGGACGCCTGGCGCGAGCTTACCCAGGTGCACCGGCAGGAATTCGCGCCGGCCGACCCGAAAGAGGGGCTCCGCCAGGGGGCCCTGGCGGAGGCGATCATCAAATGGCAATATTCCCTGCCGCACCGCATCGGCGAATTGCTGGCGCTGAAGGCGGCGGCCGACCTGGAATATTGCGACGCCAATTTCGTGCGGCAGTTCATCCGCCAGTCGGCCCGTTCGCAGGAGGAAGGCGAACGGGCCATGCCCTATCTGGCCCTCTTCCAGAAATCCATGGTCGCAGTGATCCGGTGAGCTGGATCGCGGTGCGTGGAAACAGGTGACCGTTTCCACGCAATGCCCTGCCTATTGGGCGGCGATGACGGCAGGCTCCTCGGCGACCGGCCTGGCCAGCGGCCTGGCGGCGGGTGCTGCCGGCAAATGTGCGGCTGCGCTCGGCGCGATCCAGGCCAGCGAATTGAACGAGCCGCAGGACTCGCAGACCGCGGACCAGACATCCGGCACGGCGCCGCAATGGTCGCACACCCAGACCGGGTCGGGCGGTGCGGCCTGTGCCTTCATCAGCCAGTCGCGCGCCGCCTCGGAATCGTTCTTCTGCCGGACCTCGAGCTCGGCCAACAGCCGGTAGATCCGCCGCGACGGACCCTTGGCCTCGGCCTTCATGAGGTGGGTGCGGGCGCCGTCCCAGCGTTCCGCCTCCATCTCCTGATCGGCCAGTGCAACCAGGCTCTCGGGATGGTCGGGCTGGGCACGCAGCAGTTTCTCGAACCGGCCGACGCGGGCCGCCGTGTCCTCGGTGACCGGCACGATATCGCGATAGGTTTCGGCCAGCAGCCGGTGCGGCGCCTTGCTCCAGGTCTTTTCGATCAGCTTGCGGGCGCGGGCTTCGTGCCCGGTGCGGGCCAGCAGCTTGGCTTCCCGCATCACGGCGGGCACGAAATCGCCGGAGAGCTTGACGGCCTCGTGGGCCAGGGAGAGGGCCTGGTCGGTCTTGCCCTCGCCGTCGGCCTCGCGGCTGCGCTCGATCAGGATGGCCGTCTTGTAGCGCCGGGCCGTCGGGCTGTCGACCAGCTTCGCCTTTAGCGCGGCGGCGACGGTCGACTGCGCCTCGACCCAGCGCCGCAGCTGCACCTGCAGGTTGAGGCAGGTCTGGACCACCCAGGGCGATTTCGGCCGGAGCGCCATGGCGCGTTGCGCATAGCCCAGCGCCTTGACCGGCTCGTTGTCCTGGATCGCCTGGGTCAGCAGGCCGCGCAGCCCGAGGAACTCGGTCTCCGGCCGGCGCAGCATGGCTTCGAAGAAGCGGCGCGCCGCCGTCTCGTCGCCGTTCAGCTGCGCCGCCTGGGCCGACAGCAGCAGGGTCAGCGGCGGCTCCTGCAGCATGCGGTCGGCCTTGCGCGCCATGGCCCGGGCCGTCTCGGCATCGCCGGAGGCGACGGCAACGAAGCCCTGGTTCAGGGCGCGGAAGCCGCGATCGCGGCGCACCCGGGCCCGCATGCGCTTGAGCGCGCGCGGCCCGTCGATGAGCAGGCTGTAGAGCCGGTAGAGCGCCGTGACGACCCCGACCAGCACCACGGCCAGCACCAGGGCGACGCCGACCGAGGTCTCCACCCGGTAGCCCAGCCAGTCGATGCGCACCGCGCCGGGGGTTTCCGACAGCCAGACGGCCACCAGCACCAGGACGGCGATAACAATGAAGTAGAGGAGGGCGCGAATCATTGGCCGGCCTCCCCGGTTCCGGCATCACCCTCCGGCCCGACCTCCGCCTCCGGTCCCGGCGGTGGCGACGGGGCTTCGGGCGCGGGGCCCGCCTCGTCCTCGCCTTCGGCTTCGGCCTCCTCGGCAACGGCCTCCTCGGCAATGGTATCGGCGGCACCGGCCTCGTCAACGCCCGCCTCGGCCCCGGCGCCGCCGGCCGCGCCGCCGGCCCGGCCGGCCTCGTCGGCGCCATCGCCGGCCCCGGCCCGGGAGCCGGCTGCCGCGGCTGCCGCTTCGACCTCCATCAGCCGTCGGATGGCGCGTTCTTCCAGGGTCCGCAGGGCGGCATCGGCGGCCAGCCGCGCCTCCGCCTCGGCGAGCCAGCCGGACACCGCGTCCGCGGCCGGTCCCTCCAGCCCGCGCAGGGCCTCGACGGCCGTTTCGAGATTGCCGTTGGAGACGCGATAGGCCGCGCGGGCCAGGCGGCCCTCGACGCTGTCGGCCCCGGCGGCCTCGCCCGGCACCGGCGTCACCGAAACCAGGCCGCTGACCGCCGACACCGCCTCATCGAACCAGTCGGCATCGGCCGGCAGGGCGGCCGCCTCCCGCGCCTGCACCGCGACATCCTCGAAGCGGACGGCCAGGGCCTCGCGGGTCGGGATACCCTCGGCCGCATGCGCTTCCAGCGGCGCCAGCGCCTGATAGGCCTGGCTGTCCGCATCGATCAGCGACAGGGCAGCCTGCAGGGGCACCGCAAAGGCGGCGCCGGCATTGACCTGCTGGCGCAGCTGCGCGGTCGCGAGCGACAGCGCCTGGCCGCGCAGATCGGCGGCGCGCCGCTCGGCGGCCTGCTGCGCCACCGCGTCGATACGCTGGCGGACGGACGACAGCGCGCCGGACAGCTCGCCCGCCCGCGCCTGCAGCTGCGCTATCGTGTCGGCCATGGCGGGATCGGCCAGCGGCGCGTCCTCCAGGGCCGTCAGCCGCTCGTCGACCGACTGCAGCGACGCGCGCAGATCGTCGAGAGCGCCGAGCCGGTCGCGGATGGCGGCGATCCGGTCCTCGACCACTTCGGTCATGCGCGTCTCAAGCCCGGCCAGCCGCCCGTTGATGGCATCGAGCTGGCCCGACAGGGCGGCCAGGGCGGTGGCGTCGACCGGCGCGCCCGCCTCTCCGGCCTCGGCCAGCGCCTCTTCCAGCGCGGCAATCCGGTCGGCGAGCCCGGTGTCCGCGGTCCCGTCTCCGGCCTCGGCACCTTCGGTCCCGGTGCCCGCGCCAATCCGCTCCTCCAATGCCGCGAGACCCTCGGCCAGGGCATTCATCTGGCTCCGGACATCGGCGGGGACATCTTCGCCGGCCTGAAGGTCCGACAGGCCGTCTTCGATCGCCGCCAGGCGCTCTTCCAGGCTGCCGATATCGGCCGCCGTCTCTGGAGCCGGCCCCGCAGAG
>JAAAOG010000165.1 GCA_009909005.1 Alphaproteobacteria bacterium
ACCGACGAGGCCGGCGAGCTCTACGACCCGCAGCGGGTGGCGCATTTCATCAACAAGCTGGTGTTCTGCATGTTCGCCGAGGATATCGGCCTGCTGCCCGAGCGCCTGTTCTCCAAGATGGTCTACCAGTCGCTGCGCCGGCCCGAGCGCTTTCCCACCCATGCCCGCACCCTGTTCGCGGCGATGGGCGAGGGCGGCGAGATCGGCTTCACCGACGTACCCTGGTTCGACGGCGGGCTGTTCGCCGACCATGACGTGCTGCCGCTGGAGCGCGAGGAAATCCGCGCGCTGCAGAAGGCCGCCCGGCTCGACTGGTCGGACATCGAGCCGTCGATCTTCGGCACCCTGTTCGAGCGCGGGCTCGACCCCGACAAGCGCAGCCAGCTCGGCGCCCATTACACCGACCCCGACAAGATCATGAAGATCGTCGAGCCGGTGGTGCTGCGGCCGCTGCAGGCGGAATGGCAGGCGGTGAAGGACGAGATCGCCGCCATCGACGTCAAGAAGGACAAGGCCGGCAGCGCCGCGGCGAAGACGAAGCACGAGAACGAGCGGCGCGAAGTCTACGAAAAATTTCGTCGCCGGCTGATCGCCTACCGGGTGCTCGACCCGGCCTGCGGCTCGGGCAATTTCCTCTATCTGGCGCTGATGACGCTGAAGGATTTCGAGAACGTCGTCGCCATCGACGCCGAGCAGATGGGCCTGCCGCGCGCCTTCCCGGCCATCGGGCCGGAGGTGGTGCGGGGAATCGAGATCAACCCCTATGCCGCCGAACTCGCCCGGGTCAGCATCTGGATCGGCCAGATCCAATGGCAGATGCGCAACGGCTTCGGCGTCGAGCGCACGCCGATCCTCAAGCCGCTCGACCAGATCGAATGCCGGGATGCTTTGCTTAATCCCGACGGCAGCGAGGCCGACTGGCCGGAAGTGGACGCGATCATCGGCAACCCGCCGTTTCTCGGCGCCAAACGCTTTCTGTCGATCTTCGGCGCAGACTATACCGCAACGGTTCGGCAGGCCTTCCACGACCGGCTGCCGCGCTTCATCGACCTCGTCGCCTATTGGCTCGAAAAGGCCCGGGACCGCATCGTCCAGGGCGGGGCGCATCATGCCGGCCTCGTCGCCACCAACTCGATCGCTCTCGGCACCAACCGCGTGGTCGTCGAGCGCCTCGTGAAGGACTGCGCGATTGTCAGCGCCTGGTCGGACGAGCCCTGGGTGCTCGAAGGGGCGGCGGTGCGGGTCTCGCTGATCTGCTTTACCGGCAAGAGCAATGGCAGCGTCAGCCGCATCGAACTGAACGGGTCGGCGGTCGAGCGCATCCTCAGCGACCTGACGCCGGAGGTGCCGGAGTCCGATTTCGATCCGGCGACGGTGCGGCGGCTCGACGAGAACCGAAGCATCGCCTTTATCGGCATCCAGAAGACGGGGCCGTTCGAGGTGAACGGGGAGCTTGCCCGGCAATGGCTGGCGGCGCCGCGCAACCCGGACGGGTCGGCCAATGCGGCGGTGCTGCGCCCCTATTGGAACGGTTATGACGTGGTGCGCCGGCCGCGCGACCGCTGGATCATCGATTTCGGGTCGCAGTCCCGGGTCGACGATATCATTCAATACGAAGCGCCGTACGCCTATGCCGAAGAGGTCATCAAGCCGGTCCGGGAACAGAACTCGATCGCCTTTCTGCGCGACTACTGGTGGCGGTTCTGGCGGCCGCGGGACGATATGCGGCGGCTGACCCGGCCATTGCCGCGGTTTCTCGTGACGCCGGAAGTGGCGAAGCACCGGGTGTTCCGCTGGTGTCCGGCCTCCGTCGGGCCGGACAAGAACCTGATTGTTATCGCCCGGGATGACGACACTACCTTCGGAGTCTTGCAGGGCCGCTTCCACGAGCTCTGGACCCTGCGGCTTTGCACCTGGCTGGGGGTCGGCAACGATCCGCGCTACACGATCAGTACGGTCTTCGAAACCTTCCCCTTTCCCGACGGGCTGACGCCGGACATTCCGGCGGCGGACTATGTCGACGATCCGCGGGCGCAGGACATCGCCGCGGCGGCGCGGGAGCTGAACGAGAAGCGCGAGGCCTGGCTGAACCCGCCCGACATGGTCGACCGGGTGCCGGAGGTGGTGCCGGGCTATCCCGACCGCCTGATCCCCCGGGACGAGACGGCGGCGAAGCTGCTGAAGAAGCGCACCCTCACCAACCTCTACAACGAGCGCCCGGCCTGGCTCGATGCCCTGCACAAGCGCCTCGACGCCGCGGTGGCGCGCGCCTATGGCTGGCCCGAAACCATCTCCGACGACGAGGCCCTGGCCCGCCTCTTCACCCTCAACCAACACCGCGCCAACAAATCTTAGGTAATGGTTGGGATTCGCTGCGCTCTCAACGAAAAAACTTTCGTATTTATTTGTGAAATAATTAGAAATCGATGTAAAAGAATTTCAGGGTGGCGGTCGAAATGACCTCTTCCTCACATATGCCGGGTGATCTGGCCGGGGGAGGGCCAGTGCGGGCGGGTGGCGATATCGCGGCTGCCGCAGCCGGTGCAGCGCATATGCGCGCCGATCTCCGGCACCGCCATGGCCGGGCCCAGCTGGCCCATCAGCTGCGCCGTCGGCACCACGGCATTGTGGCCGCAGCGGTTGCACCAGCAGAACACGTCGAGCCCGGCATCGGCCAGAGCGCCCAGCCGGGCCGGCCGCCGTCCACGCTCCTCTTCCGCCAGCTGGCGGCGCTTGATCCCGGCCATGTCGTGCCATGCCCCTGCCGGACCCGACGGGGTCGCGGCGACAGGAACATAGCACGAACACGTGCGGCGCGCCAAGGCGGCGGCCCGGTCGGCAGGGACGCCGACCCTCCGCCCGGTCGGCGGGACGCCGACCCTCCGAGGTCGCGCGAGGGGTGGCGTCTTGCCGCCGTGCCGTCCGGCCGTGCGGTGCCAAACTTGACAGGCGGACCGATCTGCCCCATAAAGAACGTATCATGAACGAAGAGACGCCGAACGCTGGGTCGAACGCTGGGCCGGGGGCCGGGTCGCGGGCCGAGGCTCTGGCCGCACTGCGCGATCGTATCCGCAGCCTGGAAGGCTGGGGGCAGGGTGGTGCCGCCGGCGTGCTGCCCTTCGGCCTGCCCGATCTGGATGCCGCCTTGCCCGGCGGCGGCCTGCCGCTCGCCTGCCTGCACGATATTCTGCCGGGAGAACCGCCCGGCGGCGACGCGCCGCACGATGCCGCCGCCACCGGCTTCGCCGCGGCGCTCGCCGCCCGTCTCTCCGCCCTCTGCGGCGACGCGCCGGTGCTGTGGCTGAGCCGCTCGCGCGACCTCTACCCGCCCGGGCTGCTCGCCTATGGCCTGACCCCGGCACGGCTGCTGGCCGGCCGCACGGACAGCCGGGCCGACCTGCTCTGGGCGCTGGAGGAAGCGGCCCGCAGCGCCGCCCTTGCCGCCGTCATCGGGGAGGGGGCGGCCCCCGGCCTGGCCGAGAGCCGGCGGCTGCAGCTGGCGGCCGAGGCCGGCGGCGTGACCCTGCTGCTGCTCGGCCGGGCGGGCCGGCGTGAGGCGTCGGCGAAGGCCGGCCGCAACGGCGCCGGCACCACCGCCGTCACCCGCTGGGAGATCGCCGCCGCCCCGGGACCGGCCCTCGCTCCCGACGAGCCGGGGGTCGGCGAAACCGCCTGGAACATTGCCCTGACGCGCTGCCGCGGCGGCCGGCCGGGCCGCTGGACGCTGCTCTGGCGCGGCCCGGCGGGCGGCTTTGCGCTCTGCGACGCCGGCGTTCTCCGGCAGGACGAGCGTGCCGCCTGACATCGGACCGGTGTTCTCCTGATGGCCATCCTTTGATCCCAATAACCCTTTTATGATTAAGGACGCAAAGGGCCGTTTGTTCATTCTATGATCCTTTTACGGTCCTGTGCTGAATGCCATGGTGTGCAGCAATGGCGCGACGGCTGATCGCCCTCTGGTTTCCCGCCCTGGCCACCGACCGGCTGTACCGCGCCGGCGCCGCGCGCGATCCGGCCCTGCCGCTGGTGACCGTCGACGGCCAGGGCGGCCGGCTGCGCCTGGTCGCGGTCGATGCGGCGGCCGCCCAGGCCGGCCTCGCCCC
>JAAAOG010000130.1 GCA_009909005.1 Alphaproteobacteria bacterium
CACGGAATAGCGGCAGGCTCCTTACCGTTCATCGCTTGGACGGTGCGACGAGGGCACCGATCATCCGTTCGTCCCTCAGGAGGGTGACCCCATGCGTCCTGTGACATACACCATGTGCGGGTTGATTCTTGTCGCGGCGCTGGCCGGCTGCGGCAACACCATGGAAGAGCGGGCCCTGACCGGGGGCGCCCTCGGCGCCGGGGCCGGAACCGTCGGCGCGGCGATCGTCGGCGGCTCTGTGGTCGGCGGGGCCGTCGTCGGCGGGGCGGTCGGCGCGGCGGCCGGCGCGCTGACCGACCGCAATCAGATCGACCTCGGCGACAGCCCGTTCTGATCGCTCTGTCACCGCTTTGGTCCCGGCGGGAAGACCGGTACTCTCCGGCCAGTGCCATTCTCGCCGGGGACGCCGTCCATGCCGCAGAAACCCGCCGGGCCGCTGGGGATCGCCTCCTGGTGCCTGTATGACTGGGCCAATTCGGCCTACAACACGGTCATCGGCACCTTCATCTTCAGCGTCTATTTCGCCGGCGGCGTCGATGCGAGCGGCGAGCGCTGGGGCATTGTCGGCGACGCCACGGCCGGCAGTTCCATGTGGAGCTATGCCATCGGAGCGTCTGCCGTCGGCATGGCCTTGATGAGCCCGGTTCTCGGTTCCATCGCCGACCAGAGCGGCCGGCGCAAACCGTGGATCGCGCTGCTGGTGGCGCTCACCGTCATCCCGACGGCGCTGCTCTGGTTCGCGGCACCGTCGCCGGCCTTCATCGCCTATGCCCTGGCGCTGGTGGTGATCAGCAATATCGCCTTCGAACTCAGCGTCGTCTTCTATAATGCCATGCTCCCCAGCATCGCGCCGCCCGGCATGACCGGCCGGGTCTCGGGCTGGGCCTGGGGGCTCGGCTATCTCGGCGGCCTTGCCTGCCTGGCGGTGGCGCTGCTCGGCTTTGTCGGGCTGGGCGACACCGACCCCTGGCTCGGCCTGCCGACGGAGAATGCCGAGCATGTCCGGGCGACGAGCCTGCTGGTCGCCGCCTGGTTCGTGCTGTTTTCCGTGCCGATGTTCCTGGTCACGCCGGACGTGCCGTCGCGCCACCGGCCGATCGGGCAGGCGGTGCGCGACGGCGTGGCCACCCTGCTGCAGACCCTGCGCGAGGTGCGGCACTATGGCCAAGTGGTGCGCTTTCTCATCGCCAGTGCCCTCTACCGCGACGGCATCATCACCATCACGGCGATCGGCGGGCTCTATGCCTCCGGCACCTTCGGCATGGGCTTCGACCAGATCATCCTTTTCGCCATCGGCCTCAACGTCACCGCCGGGCTGGGGGCCATCGGCTTTGCCTGGGTCGACGACTGGATCGGATCGCGGAAGACGGTGTTGCTGGCGATCGTCGGGATCCTCGCCTTCGGCACGCCGCTGGTCTTTATCACCGAGGCCTGGAGCTTCATCGCCCTGGCGCTGGGCCTCGGCATCTTCTTCGGGCCCGTCCAGGCGGCGAGCCGCTCGCTGATGGCCAAGCTGTCGCCGGTCGGCAAGGAGGGCGAGTTCTTCGGCCTGTACGGCTTCACCGGGAAATCGATCGCCTTCGCCGGGCCGGCGCTGTTCGGACTGGCGACCGACCTGTTCGACAGCCAGCGGGCCGGGGTGTCGACGATTCTGCTGTTCTTCATCGTCGGCGGGCTGCTGATGCTGACCGTACGCGAGCCCGGGCGCGAAGACACCGGCCGGGCGCCGCCGCCGCCGCCGCCGCCGGCATGAAACCGCGGTCGCCTGATGCGGGTTTGTCAAGCGGAGCCGCCCGGCCGCCTGCCGCGGCAAAGCCCCGGGCCTGCCGCATTTCCATCATGCGGCGGCGCCAGATTTCGGGTCGGTCCGGTCCGCTGCCCGAGGAGCCCCCGCATGATCCGCCTGTCCCGTTTGCCCGCCGCGCTCGCTCTCCTGCTGAGTGCCCTGATGCTTGCGCCGGCCGGACCGGCCGCCGCCACGGAGGACCCCATGCCGGCTGAGCCCATGCCGTCCGAGACGGTCCGACAGGTCGTGCGCACCGGCAATGCCTTCGGCGTCGCCATCTTCGACGCACTGGTCGCCGCGGCGCCCGGCGAGACGGTGGTGATTTCCCCCTACAGCCTCGCCGCCGCCCTGACCATGACCGCCCAGGGGGCGGAGGGCGAGACGGCCGCGGCGCTGGCCGCCCGCCTCGCCCCGACCGGCGCCGACCTGGGAGAGGCGGCGCGCGCCCACGCCCGGGCGGCCGACGCCCTGCGGGCACAAACGGAGGACGTCGCCCTGGCCATCGCCAATGCCGTCTGGGGCAGTGACCACCTGCCCTGGCGACAGAGTTTCCTGGAGCGCCTGCGCGGCCGTTTCGCGGCGGATATCCGGCTCGTCGATTTCGGCGATCCGGGGACGGTCGGGCAGATCAATGCCTGGGTGGCCGAGCAGACCGGGGGCATGATCCCCTCGCTGGTCGACCGGCTGCCGGCGGAAACCGGCATGGTGCTGACAAATGCCGTGTATTTCCGGGGCATCTGGTCGACGCCTTTCGACCCGGAGGAGACGCAGGCCGAGGCCTTCATTCTGGCCGGCGGCGAGACCCGTAACGTGCCGATGATGCGCCGCTATGACCGGCATTACCGCTATGCCGAGAGCGACAGTTTCCAGGCCGTGGCGCTGCCCTATGGCGCCGGCGGGGTGGAGATGCTGGTGCTGGTGCCGCGCACCGGGCCGGATGGCGCGGCCCTGGCCGACCCGGCCACCCTGGCGACCATGGCCGGCGAGGTGCGGCCGAGCCCGCGGCCCGGCACGGTGGCGCTGCCGCGGCTCGACCTGGTCTTCGACACGCGCCTGCGGGACGTGCTGAGCGGCCTCGGCCTCGGCGTCGCCTTCGCGCCGCAGCAGGCGGATTTCACCAGCATGGCGGATGTCGAGCCCGGCGTGCTCTATCTCGACAACGTCGTGCACAAGACGGCCCTGACGCTCGACGAGGAGGGCACCGAGGCGGCGGCGGTGACCGGCGTGATCGTCGGCGTGACCAGCGCCATGGAGCCGTCCGCCCCCTTCACCCTGGTGGCCGACCACCCCTTCGTCTTCGCCATCCGCCATATCGAGACCGGCGCCGTCCTCTTCCTCGGCCATGTCGCCGACCCGGGGTCGTGAGAGAGCGTTGCGCTTTTCACCCCGTCTGTAAGCTGGATCCACGCAAGACTTTCTCTGCGTCCCGCACTGCCAATATAGTGAGGACGATAGTAAGGGAGAAAACCATGCCGCCGCGGATGGACGAGCCAGTATCGATCGATGAACTGACCGGCGAGCCAAATGCCGCCTCGCCGCGCGATCCGGGCTACGACGCCTGGGAAGAAGAACAGCTTCGTGATGCGATCCGGGATCTCAACGAAAACCCAGAGGGCGACCTAACCCATGAAGAGGTATTCGCCAGGTTCGACGCAATAATTGCAAAGTATGAAAGACGGTGAGACTGACTTATCGTCCTCGCGCGCTGATGGACATTGAGACCATCGCTGAATATGTTGCACACAAAAATCCACATGCAGCGCAACGACTTCGTGAAAGGATAGAGCAGTCTGTTCTCATCTTGCAACATCATCCCGAGCTGGGTAGGGAGACAGATTTTCCTGGTCTCCGAAAATGGCAAATTCCTGGCCTGCCTTATGCTGCTTATTACGTGATTGACCGCGAGCTCGTGCGAATAACGCGCATTCTTCACGGTGCTCGACGATGGCCGGACAGCTATCTGCAGTGACACCGAAAGCTAAAACCGAAACCAAGCCGGAGGCTCGGCCGATTAGGCGGATACCTCTACGGGCCTCACCCGAAAATCACGTCCGGGAGCCAGGTGGCGAGCGGCGGGTAGAGGGCCAGGATGACCAGCATGCCCAGCTGCAGGATGACGAAGGGGATGATGCCCTTGTAGATGTCGACCGTCCGGATTTCCGGCGGGGCGACGCCGCGCAGGTAGAACAGGGCGAAGCCGAAGGGCGGGGTGAGGAAGCTGGTCTGCAGGTTGAGGGCGATCATCACGCCCAGCCAGACCGGGTCCATGTCCATCATCAGCAGCACCGGCCCGACGATCGGCACCACCACGAAGATGATCTCGATAAAGTCGAGGAAAAAGCCCATCACGAACATCAGCGCCATGACCACCAGCATGGCGCCCAGCATGCCGCCGGGCATGCCCGTCAGCACGTCCTCCACCAGCTTGTCGCCGCCGAGATCGCGGAAGGTCAGCGAGAAGACCGAGGCCCCGAGCAGAATGATGAAGACCATCGAGCTGATCTTGGTGGTCGCGCGCATGACGTCGGTGACAACGGCCGGGGTCAGGCGCCGGCGCATGGCGGCCAGGATCATCGCGCCGACGGCGCCGACCGCGGCTGATTCGGTGGGCGTGGCGATGCCGGCGAGGATCGAGCCGAGCACCGCCAGGATCAGCAGGGCCGGCGGCAGAAACGACACCGCCACTTGCACGAGCAGGCTGCCGCTGTCGACCGGCCGGACCAGGGCCGGGGCTGCCTTCGGGCGGAACAGCGCGACGACCAGCACCCACGCCATATAGAGCCCGACCAGCACCATGCCGGGGATGAAGGCGCCGGCGAACAGGTCGACGACCGAGACCGGCTCCGGCGCGAAATTGCCCAGCCGCAACTGCGCCTGGGTATAGGCGCCCTGCAGGATGTCGCCCAGCAGCACCAGCACGATCGATGGCGGAATGATCTGGCCCAGCGTGCCGGAGGCGCAGATCACGCCGGTCGACAGCTTCGGGTCATAGCCGGCCTTGAGCATGGTCGGCAGGCTGAGCAGGCCCATGGTAACCACCGTCGCCCCGACGATCCCGGTCGAGGCGGCGAGCAGCATGCCGACGACAACCACCGACAGGCCGAGCCCGCCGCGCAAGGTGCCGAACAGCAGCCCCATGGTCTCGAGCAGCTGCTCGGCGACGCGCGAGCGCTCCAGCATCACGCCCATGAAGACGAACAGAGGGACGGCGACCAGCACCTCGTTGCTCATGATGCCGAAAATGCGGGAGGGCAGGGCGCCGAGATCGGCCAGCACCATATGTCCGGTGACGGTCCCGATCAGCACGAAGACCAGCGCCGAGCCGGCCAGCGAAAAGGCGACCGGAAAGCCGAACATCAGCACGACGCAGGCCAGCACGAACATGCCGATGCTGAGCAGCTCGCCGATCAGGGGATCCGCCACCGGTTCAGGCCTCCTCTCCGGCTTCGCCGTTGAACCCGTCCGGCCAGCGTTCCTTCAACACGGCGTAGGATTTCAGGGCGATGGAGATGCCCTGCAGGCCGACAAGCAGGCAGAAGGCGGGGATGACGGTCTTGAACAGGAACAGCCCGGGCATGCCCCCGGTCTCGCGCGAGCCCTCCAGCCGCGACCAGGAGACCTCGACATAGGGCAGGGCAGCCCACCAGATGGCGGCCATCACCGGCAGCAGCAGCAGAATGACACCCGCCAGGTCGACCCAGGCGCGGAAGCGCCGCGAGGCGGTGCGGTAGAACACGTCGACCCGGACATGGCCGTCATGCAGCAGCGTATAGCCGGCGCCGATCATGAAGACGACGCCGTGCATCCAGACATAGGATTCCTGCATCCAGACGAAGCCGATGACGAAGACATAGCGCAGCACGACGACCAGGGCGGTGGTCAGCACCATCAGCAGGCAGATCCAGGAGACCACCCGCCCCACCCATTCGTTGAGGGTGTCGATGCCGCCGGCAACGGCGCGCGCCAGGGCCGGAGAGACGAGGCCCGAGGCCAGAACGGCGAAAAGGACGATCGAGGGAACGATCGTATCGAGTACGGTCACGGGGCCTCCCCTGTCGCACCTTTATGATTGTCGGGGGACATTCGCCGGGCAGCCTCATCCCCTACCGGAAGACGGGCGAAAAGGCCAGACCGAAGCCGCCGGACCGTTTCGCCGTTTTTGCCGGGCGGCGGCCGGTTTCGCTGGACGCGGGGGCTGGCGCCCGTGCAGATCTCGGGCGGTTTCGAGTCTCCCACCCGACAAGGGTGCCCGTCCCGTGCTTCTCCGACTTGCCGGCCGGCTCGACTGCCTGAACGCGGCGGTGGGTCGGACCGTGGCCTGGCTGGCCATCCTGATGGTGCTGATCCAGTTCGCCCTGGTGCTGATGCGCTATGTCTTCGGGCTCGGCTCGATCATGGTGCAGGAATCGCTGCTCTACGCCCATGGCGCGCTGTTCCTTCTGGCCGCCGGCTATGGGCTGGGGACCGACAGCCATGTCCGCATCGATATCTTCTATGCCCGGGCCTCGGCGCGGGGCCGGGCGTGGATCGATCTCGTCGGCACCGGCCTGCTGCCAATGGTCATCTGCGCCGTCATCGCCTGGGTCGGCTGGCCCTATGTCCGCGCCTCCTGGGCCATTCTGGAGGGCTCGCGCGAGACCAGCGGCATCCCGGCCGTGTTCCTGCAGAAGACGCTGATCCTCGGCTTTGCCGGCCTGCTGTTCCTGCAGGGGCTGGCCTGCCTGATCCGGGCCGCTGTGCGCATCGCCCGGCCGGACGCCGCACAGCAGAGCCGGTTCGGCCGGGGCGAGGGCTGAGGCGCTCATGTCGGACCTCGCCGCCCTGCTCGACGTGCTGATGTTCGTCTCGGTCTTCGCGGTGCTGCTGACCGGCGTGCCGGTGGCTTTCGCCCTGGCCGGGACGGCGCTGCTGTTCGCCGGGCTCGGCTGGGCCTTCGGCGTCTTCAACCCGAATTTCATCGCCTTTCTGCCGCAGCGCATTTTCGGGACGATGACCAATGAGGTGCTGATCGCGGTGCCGCTGTTCATCGTCATGGGCGTGACCCTGGAGCGCTCGAAGGTCGCCGAGGACCTGCTGGAGGCGCTGGGGGCGCTGTTCGGCCGGCTGTCGGGCGGGCTCGGGCTGTCGGTGACGGTGGTGGGCGCGCTGCTCGCCGCCTCGACCGGCATCGTCGGCGCGACCGTCGTCACCATGGGGCTGCTCAGCCTGCCGACCATGCTGCGCCATGGCTATGACCCGAAGCTGGCCTGCGGGGCGATCTGCGCCGCCGGGACGCTGGGCCAGATCATCCCGCCGTCGATCGTGCTGGTGCTGCTGGGCGACGTGATCGGCGCCGCCTTCCAGACCGCACAGATGAACCAGGGCATCTTCACGCCCGATACGGTGTCGGTCGGCGATCTGTTCGCGGGCGCGCTGATCCCGGGGCTGTGCCTGGTCGGGCTCTACCTCGCCTACCAGATCGGCGTCGCGGTCGTGGCGCCCGGGCGATCGCCGCCGATCGCCGCGGCGCGGTCCGCCGGTCAGGGCGGTGCCGGCGCCGCACTCCGGATCGGGCGGGTAGTGCGGGCGCTGGTCTCGCCGCTGGTGCTGATGGTGGCGGTGCTGGGCTCGATCCTCGGCGGCATCGCCACGCCGACCGAGGCCGCCGGCGTCGGTGCCATCGGGGCGCTGCTGCTGGCCGGCCAGCGCCTGGCCGAGGGCGATGGCGCGGTCGACGGCAAGGGCGAGGGGGTGCGCCGTGCGGCCTGGCCGGTACCGGCGGCCGGCGCCTGTATCGCCGGCCTGCTGGTGCTGACCGCCTTCGTCGATATGCGGGTGAGCCGGGAGGTCATCCCGGCCGGCGACATGGCCGGGATTGTGGTGGCCGTGGTGCTGACCCTGGGCGCCGTCGCCGGGATCGGGCTGGCGCTGTGGCGGGTCTGGCGGGCCGGCATTCTGGCACCGGTGGCAGAGACGACGGCCCGCCTCACCACCATGGTCTTCACCATCGTCATCGCCGCCGCCCTGTTCAGCCTGGTCTTCCGCGGCCTGGGCGGCGATCGCACGGCGCACGCATGGCTGACCGACCTGCCGGGCGGTGTCGACGGCGCCATGCTGACCGTGATGCTGGCGATGTTCCTGATGGGGTTCTTTCTCGATTTCGTCGAGATCACGCTGGTCGTGGTGCCGATCGTCGCGCCGATCCTGCTGAGCATGGGGGTCGACCCGGTCTGGCTGGGGGTGATGATGGCGGTCAACCTGCAGACCTCGTTCCTCACCCCGCCCTTCGGCTTCGCGCTGTTCTATCTGCGCGGCGTGGCGCCGCGGACGATCCGCACCGCCGACATCTATCGCGGCGCCGTGCCGTTCGTGATCATCCAGCTGATCGGCCTCGCCGCCGTCGCCCTGTTCCCCGGCCTCGCCACCTGGCTGCCGTCGGTCCTTTTTGGATAGCCTCTTTGGATAGCGCCGGCGTTGCCGGGTTTGGTTGGCGCAAAAAGAAAGGGCCGCCCGTGGCGGACGGCCCTCTCAAAACGACCGGCGTAACCGGTTAATGCGGCCGGCCGACCAGCTTCCAGGCCAGCGGCATGGCCGCGGTGGCCAGGGCGATCTTCAGCACCATGCCGGTGAGGAAGGGGAACAGCCCGGCGACCAGAGTCTCCATGACGCCCGGCATGAACATGATGCCGAGCCAGAGCAGGCCGGGGATGTAGAGCACGGCATTGCCGATCAGCAGCGCCGCGACCGTGGTGAACAGGCTGCGATCCCAGCCGCGCTCGACCAGCCAGCCGATCGCCACGGCGGCCATGAAGAAGCCGATCAGGTAGCCGGCGGTGGGGCCGAGGAAATAGGCCGGACCGGCGATGGCGCCGCCGAAGACCGGCAGGCCGGCGAAACCGGCTGCGAGATAGGACATCAGGGTCGCGCCGGCCAGACGCCAGCCATAGGCGAGACCGATGATCATGACGGCGAAGGTCTGCATGCTCTGCTGCACCGGCCACATCGGCACCTGGATCTTGGCGCAGATGGTGAGCAGCAGGGTGCCGCCGACCACGAGCAGGATGGCGCGCATCAGGGCGAGACGGCCGCTGGCCGGCCAGGCCGCCGTCATCAGGGGTGTGCTGGGCTGGGTCATTGTGCGATGGTCTCCCGGGTTCTTCTGTGACTCATCCGTGCCCGAGATATACCGAAGCTGTCGCGTGAGCACGACTCAAAAAAGATCGTTTGAAACGCATAACCCTTGTCATGCCTGCCCGGGCGGGCATCCGGATACCCGGACCGACGGGATTCCCGGTTTCGCGGGACGGAAACGCATCGATGCGACGAGAGGCTCTCCATCACGGTGATCCGGTGACCCTCCTGCCGAGGGGATGGCAATGCCTGCCCGTGAGCGATCCCTTCGCCTATTTCGCCGGGACCTGGACGATCGACCGGCGGATTCGCGACGCCCGATCCGGGGCGGGTGCCCGCTTCGCCGGGACGGGACGCTTCATGCCCGTTCCCGGGGGCCTCGACTATGAAGAAAGCGGCAGCCTTCGGACCGGCGAAGCGGCGGTCGACGCGCGGCAGGCCTATCGCTACCGGTTCGATCCGGGCGACCGGACGGGACGGGTCCTGTTCCCGGACGGCCGGCTTTTCCACCCGCTGTCGCTGGAGACCGGCCTTTGCCGGGCGATCCACCCCTGCGGGCCCGACCTCTATCGTGGCCTGATCGCGATTCGGTCGGCCGAGACCTGGTGCGCCGTCTGGTGGGTGACCGGCCCGAGAAAGGCCCTGCGCCTGGCCACGACCTTCCGCCGCGGTGCCGTCCTCGTCAGGGAATGAGTACGGGACGGAGGCCGTACGCGTCGGCATGCCGGGCTGCCGTCGTACGGTCTGTCCGTCCGTACGTGTCTCTATCGCGGCGACCTCGTCTTATTGCGGCCTATTGCGGCGGGCCGGCGGGTTCGATGAGCTCGTACTGCATCAGGTCGACGAAGCGGTCGCGGCAGCTGGCGGCAAAGCCGTCGGCGGCCTCCAGGCCCACCCGATTCTCCTGGGCGACAGAGGCATTATAGCCGGCAGCCGCCAGGACCAGGGCGTCGGCGACCAGCACCCGCGGTATCCCTTGTGCGACATGGTATTTGTTGGCGAGGTCGATCAGCCGTTCGGCCATCTCCCGCACCCGTTCCGCCCGCTCGCCGTCGTCCATCCTTTTCTTCCTCCCGCTCGTTCGGCGCCGGAGCATTGGCGCTTCCGGGCTGCCGCTCCTACCGCGTCACCATGATGAACACGGAACCCGCATAGAGGGCCAGCACCGTGGTGCTTTCGAACCCGATTCCGGCCGGGCCCTGCTCTTCCCGCCGCAAGAGCCCGACCATCAGGACGCCGGTCATCAGGATCGTCACGGCGATGACGAAGACATGGGCCGACGTGAAGGCGTGATAGAGCGAGCCGTCGCGATAGGCGATATCGGCGAAGGCGAGGAACAGGACGTCGAAGGCATTGCCGCCGAGAATGCCGCCGACGGCGAGGTTCGGCGCCCCGCGGCGGACGGCGGCCACCGAGGTGACCAGCTCCGGCAGCGAGGTGACGATGGCGGTCATGACGCCGCCCACCGCCTGCTCGCCGATGCCGGTGCTGTCGGCCAGGGCCACGGCGGATTCGGTCAGCACCAGCCCCGCCGAGGCGGTCACCGCCGCCAGCCCCAGGACGCCGGCAACCAGCGGCCAGCGGCGGGTGGACTCGACCACCTGCTCCTTGTCCTCCTCGGTGGTCAGCACCGTGCGGCGGGGCCGCCACATGGGCTGCTCATGCACGGCCATGGCGATCTGCTGGCCCTTCATGTAGGCGAGCAGCATGAGCAGCGAGGCCGGGCTGACCTGCCAGAGCGTCGTCTCCGGCGCCGCCATGGCGGCCAGCGGGATGGCGAGCAGCGAGACCAGCAGGGCGCCGTTGATCAGATTGGCGGCGGAGGCGGCGGCGTGTTCCAGATTGGCCTGGCGATAGGCGAAATCGGCAATGGCGAGGAAGGCCGTCTGGGCGGCGATGCCGCCGATGGCATTGCTGATCGCCAGCGTCGGGTGGCCCGTCGCCGCCGCGCTCACCGAGGTGATGATGCCCGGCAGCGAGGTGGTGGCGCCCAGCAGCATGGCGCCGATCAGCGCCTGGCCGAACCGGGTCACGACGCTCAGCCGGTCGGCCAGGGCGGCCAGCCGGACGCCGACCAGGCCGATGACGATGGCCGCCACGACGAAAACGAGAGCCTGGGTCAGCACCGGCTGCTCAGTCAGCGCAAAGATCATTCGGGTTGGCCGCTTGCTGCTGCTTTTTCTTGGAAGGGTTTACCAGGCCGGTAAGACAATATTTCTCTCAGGACTTTAAAGTGCCATCCGGAAAAATATGCCGTTCCGGGCGCAACTGTCGTGAAAACAACAAAAAACTTGCTTCGGAATCTCCCGCGATCCGTGCCGTATCGAGAACAATTCTTTCGAATGTCTGAACGGGGATTGAGGGTTCCGTGCATTACTCCCATGTCTTAAGCGGTGTCGTGATCCGGCCGGCCATCCGCCGGCCGTGGCGACAGCGCTTTTCGGGTCCGCAATGAACAGGGCCACGAACACCTCAGGGGGATTCGAGTTCCCGACAGGCCCGTTTCCGGGGCCGGAAAAGCCGATGACAAAAAACGGCGCGCGCACGCACAGCATCCCAGACATGCCCGGCCAAGCCCGGCCGCGCATCTCCGACGCGAAATCGAGAGGCATCTTCATGGATCGTATGACCCTTTTGCAGGAACAGCTCCCGCGATTGCGACGCTACGCCTGGGTGCTGACCAAGGATAAGGATGCCGCCGACGACCTCTGCCAGGACGCCCTGGTGCGGGCCATCGACAATATCGACCGATGGCAGGAAGGCACCAACATGCGTGCCTGGCTCTTTACCATCATGCACCGCCTGTTCCTCAACTCAACCCGGCGGCAGCGCATGGTCTCGGTTGAAGACATTGCACCCTCCCAGGCGGTCCAGCCGGTTCTGTCGCGGCAGGAAGACGCCGTCCATCTTGCCGAGGTCGAAAAAGCCTTCCGCACTCTGAGCCACGACCATCGCCAGGTGCTTCACCTGGTCGCCGTCGAGCGGCTCCGCTACGAGGAGGCGGCCGACGTGCTCGGCGTTGCGATCGGCACCATCCGCTCCCGCCTGTTCCGGGCCCGAGAAGCCCTGGAAAAGGCCTTGCAGAGCTCCAACGCCGTCGGTCTGGCTCAGGACCGGGGCCTTATCCCGAAACACACCGACCAGGGTGGTAAAACGCAGCAGCGGGTCTATCGCGCCTGAGTGGAACTGTGCGGGCGGGCTCCCACACCCGCCCCCACTTGGGTTCCCCCATTCGGGTTCGATGCCGAACCCCTCCAACGCCGGTCGATCGCACGGCCCGTCTGCTTCCGGGCCAAGGCCCCTGGGAAGGCCCTTGCCACCGTCACGCCCGCGAAGGTGCGGGCAGGAAAAGACCTCTGGATTGCCGCTTCCTGCCCGGGCAGGGACTGCCAGCCCGAAATCGTTGTAGTATTTGTATGCCGGCCATCCTTCCCGGCAAAAGGTATTGCAGAAACAATTTTATTTTTTGAGTTTTTTTCTGGCCTTCTCAACCATTTCCGTCAGCTTTGGCGGCAGTGCGTCGTCCAGCAGAGGCTCCATCGCCTTTTTCAGCATGGCATCCAGTTCTTTCCCGTCCTGACGGTCGGCATCCTCAATGCGATCGATGATTTCCGTGGCGGAAGGCTTTCCGCCCTGATCCGCGCCCGGTTTTGCACCGTCGGTTCGATCCTGGCCCCGGAGTAGCGATGGACGGTCAGGCGTCGGTCGTTGGCGGTCAGCCTGCGGCTTGGCGTCCTCGCCGCCCCCGTGCTGCTCGTCCGTCGTCCGGCCTTTGCCGTCATAGCGTCTGGCCACCATCACGCATCCATTGGCTGGTCATTCGCGCACTGCCTAGCAGCGTGCAGCAGGCAATGCAATTTCAACACAGCGGCTTTGGCAAAGGTTTCTCGCGATCTTACGTCTCGTGAGACGGGGTCCGGAATTGCCACAGCCGAATCGCACCGCCCCCAGGCTTTCTGCCTCCCTTGCCATGAGCAGGCCTTCAGACCTCCTTCGGCGGCGGCGTGCCCGGCATTTCGTCAGGCGGCACGATCGGCACGTTGTCGGGCGGCAGTTCCGGGTCCTCGGTCGGTGTTGGGCTTGGCGGCTCCTCGGGCGGCATGCCGGGCGGAATTTCGTCAGGACGGCCCGGCGGCACTTCCGGGTGCTGGCCGTACCAGGCGCCTGTCCGGATGGCAGGGCGGACGGGATCTGTTGCGCGCGTCATCGGTTTCCTCTCGCGGGTTTGAAACGCGGTCTGCGTGAGTCAAAACGCCCGGACACCAAAGGGTTTCCCCCTCTCTTCGGTGCCCGGAACCCGGCACCACCCTTGGTGTTCTTCCCTTGCGATCCAAGCCGGTCAGGAGACTCCCCATGCCCGCCCCGTCTGCGCTGCCCACCGTCTGGCGCCTGCTGCCGGCCGCCAAGCCCGACGACCCGACCTGGGAAGGCCGCCCGATTTTCTCCGAAGTCATCGTCCGGGCCGCCACCTCCGCCCAGGCGCGGGTCGAAGCCGCCAAGCTGGCCCGCGACCCGCACGATGTCTTCGCCAGCCTGGAAAAGGCCGACCCGGATGGCGGTTTCACCAACGAAAAGCTCTACCGGGTCGTCCCCGTGCCGCCGGAAGAGGCCGGCGAGTTCGGCGAGGGCGAGCCCGGCGTGGTCCGCTCGGTGCCGGCCGGCATCAGCGGCGCTTGAGCCGGCCGAAACAACACAGAAAGCCAATGAGCCTTGACGCCTTCCGCCAGCCCGTCGACGCCGTCGTCGAGACGCTGGACACGCATCCGGCCGACGGCCTGAGCCCCGCCGAGGTGCGCAAGCGCCGCCGCCATTACGGGGCCAACCAGCTCCGCAAGGCGAAGCGGCGGAGCGCCCTGCAGATCTTCGCTGCCCAGTTCACCAGTCCGATCATCTGGCTGCTGGCCGCGGCGGCGCTCGTCTCCTTTGTCTTGGGAGAGTGGCTGCAGGGCACCGCGATCCTCATTGCCCTGGCGGTCAATGCGGCCATCGGCTTCGTCACCGAGCTGAAGGCCGTCCGCTCCATCGAGGCGCTGCGGGAGCTCGGCGGGCGAACCGCCAAGGTGCGGCGTGGCGGCGAGGTGCGGGAGGTGCCGGCCGAACAGCTGGTTCCCGGCGACCTCGTGCTGTTGGAGGCCGGGGACATCGTGGCCGCCGATCTGCGGCTGACCGAATCGAACGCTCTGCAATGCGACGAGTCCGCCCTGACCGGCGAATCGGCCCCGGTGCCGAAGATCGCCGGCGCGCTGGAGAGCGAGGTGCCGCTGGCCGAGCGCCGGAACATGGCCTTCAAGGGCACCGCCACCACCCGTGGCTCGGCGACGGGCATCGTCGTCGCCATCGGCATGGACACCGAGCTCGGCAGGATCGCCGCCATGGCCGAGGCGGCCGAGGCCGAGACCACGCCGCTGGAAAGGCGGCTGGAGGGGCTGGCCCGCACGCTGATCTGGCTGACCCTGGTTGTCGCCGCCGCCGTCGGCGTGAGCGGCATCCTGGCCGGCAAGGACCTCGTCCTGATGATCGAGACGGCCGTCGCCCTGGCCGTCGCCGCAGTGCCGGAGGGCCTGCCGATCGTCGCCACCGTGGCGCTGGCCCGCGGCATGTGGCGCATGGCCCGGCGCAATGCGGTGATCGAGAAGCTCGCAGCGGTCGAGACGCTGGGCGCGACGTCGATCATCTTCACCGACAAGACCGGCACGCTGACCGAAAACCGCATGCAGGTGCAGCGGTTGCTGCTCGGCGCGGGCGCGCCGGTCTCCCTCGCCTGGCAGAGCGCCGGACGGGCGCAATTTTCTCGGGATCAAGGCGGAGTCGATCCGCAGCAGGACGCGGCTTTGGCGCGGGCGCTGGAAATCGCCGCCCTCTGCACCAATGCCTCGCTGGGCGGGCAGGGCCGGGGGCCGGTCGGCGACCCGATGGAGATCGGGCTGATGCGCGCCGCCGCGGCCGCCGGCATGGCGACGGCGGACCTGCGCGAGACATGGCCGGAGGTGCGGGAGGAGAGCTTCGACCCCGACACCAAGATGATGGCGACCATCCACCGCGCGGTGGCGGTCGAAAGCGGCGGCGAACGCTTCCGCGTCGCCGTCAAGGGCGCGCCGGAGGCGGTGCTGGCGGTCTGCGACAGGGTTCTGGTCTCGGCCGACGGCGAGACGGCGCCGCTCGACGAGGACGGCCGGAACGACTGGATGCGGCGCAATGACGAGCTCGCTGGCGAGGGTCTGCGGCTGCTGGCGCTGGCCGACAAGACGGTCGACGACGCCGAGGCACCGCCCTATCAGGGCCTGACCCTTGTCGGGCTGGTCGGCCTGCACGACCCGCCGCGCGGCGATGTCCGCGACTCCATCCTCGCCTGCCGGGATGCCGGCATCCGCGTGCACATGGTGACCGGCGACCAGCCGCAGACGGCGCTGAGCATCGCCGAGGCGATCGGCCTGACCGACGAGGAGGCCGACCGGGTCATCGCCGGCCGCGAGCTGGAACCGGCTGACGAAATGTCGCCGGAGCGCAAGGAAGAGCTGCGCGGCGTGCCGGTCTTCGCCCGGGTCAGCCCGGCGCAGAAGCTCGACCTCGTCGGCCTGCACCAGGAGGTGCGCGACGTCGTCGCCATGACCGGCGACGGGGTGAACGACGCCCCCGCTCTGAAAAAGGCCGATGTCGGCATCGCCATGGGACAGCGCGGCACGCAGGTGGCGCGCGAGGCGGCCGACATGGTGCTGAAGGACGATGCCTTCCCGACCATCGTCGCGGCGATCGCGCAAGGGCGGGCGATCTTCGACAATATCCGCCGCTTCATCGTCTATCTGCTGTCAGGCAATCTCGGTGAGATCCTCGCCGTCGGCATTGCCGGCGCCATGGCCGTGCCCTTGCCGCTGCTGCCGCTGCAGATCCTGTTCATCAACGCCATTCTCGACGTGTTTCCGGCCCTGGCGCTGGGCGTCGGCAAGGGCGATGCACGGGTCATGGAGCGAGAGCCGCGCGACCCGGAAGAGGCGCTGCTGACCACCTGGCACTGGCTGGGCGTCGTCGGCTGGGGGGCCCTGCTGGCCGCGACGCTGCTGGGCGTGTTCTTCCTCGCCCTGTTCCCGCTCGGCATGACCGATGAGAAGGCGGTCACCATCTCCTTCCTGACGCTCGGCTTCGCCCGGCTCTGGCACGTCTTCAACATGCGCAGCGGGCTGTCGGACATCTTGAGGAACGACATCACCGGCAATCCCTTCGTCTGGGGGGCGCTGGTGCTGTGTGCCGGGCTGCTGCTGGGCGCCGCCTATGTGCCGGGCGTCTCGGATGCGCTGGAGGTGGTGGAGCCCGGCTGGGACGGCTGGGCCCTGATCCTCGGCGGCAGCCTGGTGCCGCTGATCGTCGGCCAGGCGGTGAAGGTCGCCGGCGGCAGGCTGGAGCGCCTGCGGGGCGGTTGAAAGGGGCAGAGCTTGCGGGCGCCTGCCGTCTCAGCACGCGCCGTGATGCGCCTCCTTCGGGCTGTGCATGCCCTCCTTCACGCCGAGCAGGATGAGCAGCACGTTGACCGGGTAGGCGGCCGCCAGCCCGCAGGTGAGCGAGACGGCGAGGGCGCTCCAGAACAGGGCCTGGTCGATGGTCGCTCCACCGCCGAGCCAGAGATCGACGCCGATCGCCACCACCTCCATGACGGTGATGCTGGCGGTTTCGCTGTAGAAGGCATCGCTGAACGCCTGGCCGGCCGGAACGCCTTCCTGCATCAGCGGCCCCATGGTCAGGGCGAAGCCGGCGACATAGGCGAGCGCGAAGCTGATGCCGGCCACCCACCAGGAGTCGAGGGACAAGAGGCCGGCGGCGATGAAGACGCCGGCAATCTCGCCGGCCCCGCAGCCGGAATAGCAGTGCGACACCGAGCGGAAAGAGCGCCGCCACAGCGAATCATGCGGGATCTGCCGCCGGCCCGAGTAGAAATAGATCGCCAGCCCGACCGGGCCGGAATACAGAACGGTCAGGCCCCAGACATATTTCATCAGCCCGTGCATGCCGCGATTGGCGGTGTTCAGGTCGCGCAGGACGACGGCAAAGGAAAAAGCCACCACGACCGCCCAGACGGCCAGGATGGCCGGCTCGGCCAGAACCGAGCGGATTGCATCTCCCATGGGGTTCTCCAATCATTGACGTCTATTCGAAAAGTCAGTCCCGCGAAAACGGGACTCCGGGATTGGCGCCCCTATTCCGGATGCCCGGTCTCCGCCTGTGCGAAGACGACGTCATGCGCGGTCATGGCCGAGACAGTTCATAAGCTGGTCAAGGCGCGAAGGGGCCGCCATGGTACATGCGGTAGATCTCGCGCTCGTCGCCTGCGGGGACCATGCTGTCGCGGTCGAAAGGCGGGGCGGCGCGGATTTCCTCGTTCCGGAGCGAGATGTGCACGATCCTGCCGGCCCAGCTGTATTCGCCGACGGTGGCCGCAGGCAGCAGGACCTTTGTCGGCGGCAGCGAGCGCGGCTCCAGCGTCACGACCAGATAGTGGACAAAGCGCAGGTCGAGCCCGGCCAGAACGTCGCTGATGCGGCCGACCGGACCGTCATTCGCCACGGCATCATAGCCGATGATCTCGTTGCCGCTGCGG
Source organism: Alphaproteobacteria bacterium (assembly GCA_009909005.1). Lineage (GTDB taxonomy): Bacteria > Pseudomonadota > Alphaproteobacteria > DSM-16000 > Inquilinaceae > JAAAOG01. The sequence continues at coordinate 17,484 of JAAAOG010000130.1, forward strand.
ATGTGGCGGTCGGCCTTGCGCTCCTTCCGGATCGCCTCGGCCAAAGCCTCGGCCTGCTGGGCATCTGTCTCGATACCAACCTCCGGCATGCCGAGCGGCGCCGGACCGGTGAGGCTGAGCGACAGGGCGCTGGTGCGGGTCGGCAGGCTGAGCGCGGCGGCCAGAATTTTTTCCTGGCGGCGGTGAACCGGCGGGTCGGCATCGAGGTCGGGGCAGTGCTGCAGCGCCGCGCGATCGATCTTGACAAGACAGGTCCGCCGGTCTGCATCGAACTTGTCGATCGCCGTCGGCTCGACAAGCACCTCGCGGCCGGTGAGTGCCGAGCCGATATCCGCCACCAACGCGATGATTGCGGCATCGCGGTCGTCGAAGAGCAGATCGGCGACATGGCCGGCCGGTCCGTCCTTCGCGGCGATGACGAAGCCCTTGAGGTCGGCAACGCTCCACAGCATGGCAGCCCCCTTTTTCGGCGCCCGATCCGTAGCGTCGATGTGGAAACAGGCGGCCGATGCGGGCGGTTCCGCTCCTGCTGCCGACCGCCCGCATCGGGCCCGGAACTCCGGCCTGCCGCGGCGTGTTGGAGGATGTGACGTTACGCAATCCCCGACCGTTCGCCCGACGTGCCGCAGCCGAGGCTGTGTGCCGGCCACGGGGCGATCGACTTTCGGAGGAGATGCTGCCATGACCGACCAAACGGCAGAACGGGAAGCCCAGCGCAGCACATGGCGCCGCAAAGCCTTTCGCACCTGGATCATCGCCACGGTCGTCGCCGCGGCGGTGATCATGCTGGTCGTGCCTTTTGGACCCTATCTGCAGGACCGCTTCTGGGGCGTCGGCCTGATCGTCATCCCGATCTTGCTGATCATGCTGTTTTCCGGCCTTGCCTGGCTGGTCTACCGGGTGACCCGGCGACCCCGCCAGCATTGAGGCCGTCCTTTGATCGGGGGGCCGCCTCGCTCCCGGTTTCCAAGCCGCCGCGCTCATGCTGACCGTTCAGGAGACCCTTGTCGCCATCGACCGCAAGGCGGATGTCGCGCTGGCGCTCCTCGAAACCGAGCAGGAGGTCCCGCCGGAGGTCGAGGAGGCGGCGGTCCAATTCGCCCGTGCCGCCTCCACCGCCATCGATTCCCTGAGCGATGACGATGGGGCCGCCACACGTGCCGCCATCGAAACCCTGGAACGGGCCGGAGAACGGGCCCGCCGGATCGCCCAGAACCACCTGATCGCCGGCGAACGGGGCCTGAGTGCGCTGCAGGAGGCGGTGGCCCTGGCATCGGGACTCGCCCGCGACTGGAGGGAAGACAATCATGACTCAGAAGGATGAATCGCTTCTCGTCGGCCTGTTCTGCGATAAGCAGAGTCTCGACGAAGCGGTTAACGCGCTCCAGAGTGCCGGCATCGACCGCTCTCAGTTGAGCATGCTGTCGCATCGCAGTCTCGAGGACGGAACGCTGCCGCCCGAGGCCTCGTCGGAGGAAAATGCCAGCCAGTCGAGCGCCTGGGATGAACAGTCGATCCATAGCGAGACCGACATCCGGCAACTGCGTGCCATGCTCTCCGGCATGGCGGGGACGGCCGGCGGCGCGGTCGGAATCGGAGTGGCCATGGTGAGCGGGGCGGCGGCACTGCCGGCCCTGGCGGTAGCCGCCGGCGCCGGGCTGGGAACGGCGGCCGTGGCCCATGTCGCCGGGCGCCGTGCCGGCGAAAGCGAATTTCGTGCCCTGCAAACCCAGATCGAACACGGCGGCATCGTCCTCTGGGTCACGCCGCAGAGTGACGAGGAGCGGGAGAAGGCGGAGGCGATCCTGCGCAAGCATGCCGCCAGGGCCGTCCCTCCGGAAGAACTGAAATCGTCTTGACCGGAATCATGGTCCGAACGCGAGAAGGGGCGGCAATAAAGCCGCCCCTTTGTCTCTCCGCAGACCGGGCGCCACCCTCTCAGATCGTGATCCGGATTTTACCATCCTCGGTCAACTTTTCGACGATGGCCGCCGGCAGGGTGGTGACGTTTTCGCCGTCGCGGCTGATCTTCCAGTCGGCCTTCGGCGTCGGCGGAATGTCGAACTGATCGCGGTTGGGGATCGGGACCGCCTGGTACTGGCCGGGTTCAAGAATGTGGGCGTGTTCGCCGTCCCAGACTTCCACCAGTTCCAGCACGGTCATGCCCCGCGGGGCCTCTTCGGGCACTTCCATCGCTCGCTCCCTCAGTTGTTGACGATCCGGCCGCCGCGCGCGGCCGCATCGGCGTGATTGTGACAACGAACACGGGCGCGTTCGGTTCCGCGCGGTCGAGCCGAACGCAGCCACAGGGCGTCACGGGCGAGGCCGGCGGACCCCCCCTGTTTGGTTTCCAGGGCGTGCACCGCGGCGGCCGGCGCTTTAAGCGGTTTTTTAACGTGGATGGACCAGGGTTAACGCCAACGCCCGCTCCGGGCGACAGAGGCCTTGCGCGGACTCCGACCCATGCTCATCATTGTTGGTGCGATCATTGTCATCATCTGCACGCTCGGCGGGTATTCCGCCATGGGCGGGCATCTTGGGGTGCTCTGGCAGCCCTTCGAAGCCGTGATCATCTGCGGCGCGGCCTTGGGCGGCTATATCATCGCCAACTCGAAGAGTGTGCTTTCCCGCACCGGCAAGGCCATCGGTCAGGTCGTGCATGGCAAGAAGCACAGCAAGGAGAATTATCTCGAGCTGCTCAGCCTGATGTACCAGCTGTTCAAGGTCGCCAAGACCAAGGGCATGCTGATGCTTGAGCAGCATATCGAGAAGCCCGAGGAAAGCACGATCTTCCAGCAGTTCCCGGGTATCTACCAGAACCCGCGGGCGCTGACCTTTATCTGCGACTATCTCCGGCTGATGTCGCTGGGCTCCGAAGACCCGCACACGCTGGAGGACCTGATGGACGAGGAAATCGAAACCCATCATCAGGAACAGCATCAGGTCTCCAATGCCGTCCAGACGGTCGCGGACGGCATGCCGGCGCTCGGCATCGTCGCCGCGGTGCTCGGCGTCATCAAGACCATGGGCTCGATCACCGAACCCCCGGAGGTGCTGGGCCACCTGATCGGCGGCGCCCTGGTCGGGACCTTCCTGGGCGTCTGGCTCTCCTACGGCTTCATTGGGCCATTAGCGAACGCCATCAA
>JAAAOG010000040.1 GCA_009909005.1 Alphaproteobacteria bacterium
GCTATCGACGGTACCATAGCCACCGATGGTTTCCGCAGCGTAACGCCGTATGAACATCCTGACCGTCACATCGCTGTATCCGAATCGCGAAATGCCGAGACACGGCATATTCGTCGAGAACCGGCTGCGGCACCTCGTCGCGTCCGGGGGCGTCGACCTGCGGGTCGTTGCCCCCGTGCCCTGGTTTCCGGTCACCGCCGAATGGGCGGGAACCTATGGCCGCTATGCGCGGGTCCCGCAAGAGGAGGTCCGTCAGGGCATATCCGTCACGCATCCCCGCTACCCGCTGATCCCGAAGCTGGGCATGGCCCTGGCCCCGGCCGGCTTCTATCACGGAATCAGCGGGCATATCCGAAAGCTGCTCGGGCGGGGCCCCGCGGCGGACCTGATCGACGCGCACTATTTCTACCCCGACGGCGTGGCGGCCGTCCGCCTCGCCCGGTCGCTCGGCATCCCGGTCACGGTCACGGCGCGCGGCACCGATCTGAACCTCATTCCGCGTTTTGCGCGTGCCCGGCGGATGATCGTCACCGCTGCGATGCAGGCCGATGCCTTGATCACCGTCTGCCAGGCCCTGAAGGACGTCCTGGTCGACGAACTCGGGGTCCCCGCCTCGAAGGTCACAGTGCTGCGCAACGGGGTGGACCTCCACCAGTTCGCACCCCCGCATGACCGCGAAGCCGCGCGCGCCGAACTCGGCCTGACGACGCCGGCGCTGGCCTCCGTCGGCCATCTCATCCCGCGCAAGGGCCACGACATCGCCATCCGCGCCCTGGCACAGCTGCCGGGCGTCACCCTGCTGATCGCCGGCGAAGGACCGGAGCGGCAGGCTCTCGAGTCCCTCGGTGAATCGCTGGGCGTCGGCGACCGGCTGTGCTTCCTGGGCGCGGTGCCCTATGACCGCATCGCGCAGGTGTATGGCGCCGTGGATGCCCTGGTCCTCGCCTCCGACCGGGAGGGCTGGCCCAACGTCCTGCTCGAAAGCATGGCCTGCGGGACGCCGGTGGTCGCGGCACAGTGCTGGGGCACGCCGGAAGTCGTGACCGCACCCGAAGCCGGCCGACTGGTCGCGCCGCGCACCCCGACGGCCTTTGCCGATGCGATCCGGCGCCAGCTGACGGCGCCCGCCGACCGTGCCGCCACCCGCGCCTATGCCGAGCGCTTTTCCTGGGATGCGACGACGGCCGGCCAGCTCGACCTGTTCCGTTCCGTTCTGGCCGGCGCGCGGCGCGGCGTTGCGCCGCACCCGGTCCGCTCTTCCGTCTCCGCCCGGCCGTGACCGGGCCCCGAAAGTTTAAAGACCGGTAGGGACTATCCTATACCTTCTCTTTATCATCCGGTGCCGCAGGCCGCAGGCCGCAGCCGGTCGCATCGGAACGGTGCCGGAACCAAGCGGAGCGGCCCATGAACCAGTTTGCCGGCCGGGACCATGCCGGTCCTGAACAGATGGCAGGAGAGCCCGGCAGAAGCCGCGCGGAAGCGTCCGGCTTGCGGGTGGCGCTGGTCGGGGCCGGCACGATCGCCGCAGCCCATGCCGACGCGATCCGGGCTTTGGGCGGAACCGTCGCCGCGGTCGTCGACCCTGTCCGGTCGCGGGCGGAGGCCCTGGCCCGGGGCAGCGGAGCCGGCGTGTTCGAGACCGTCGCGGCGCTGGTCGACTCCGGCGCCGCGCCGCGCGCGCATGTGCTGGTGCCGCCGGACCTGCATCAGGCTGTTGCATCCCCGCTGCTGAAGGCCGGCATCGCCGTGCTGGTGGAGAAGCCGATGGCCGCCGGCAGTGCCGCATGCCGCGCCTTGCAGGCCGACGCGGCGGCCGGCGGGGCGGCGCTTGGCGTCAACCAGAACTTCCCCTTTTACCCGGCCTATCGGCGCCTCGCCGCGGCGGTCCGGGCCGGGCAGATCGGCCGGGTGCGTCAGGTCAGCTGCCGCTACCACATGCCGCTGCGCCAGCTGCAGGCGCAGCAGCTGAGCCACTGGATGTTCCGCACCCCGCTCAACCTGCTGCTCGAACAGGCGGTGCATCCGCTTTCGCAGATCGACGACCTGCTCGGGCCGGCCGATGCGGTCCGCGTGATGGCCGCCCCGCCCCGGCAATCGGACACGGACCCGGGGCTGGTCACCGACTACCTCATCGGCCTGCGCTGCGGTCCGGCAACGGTGCAGATGCACGTCACGCTCGGGGAGAGCCATGCGCTCTGGGACCTCAGCGTCCATGGCGACGACGGGACGATCACGGCCGACATGGTCCGTAACCGGATCGCGACCGACCGTCCGGGGCGCTGGATCGATGCCATGGACCAGTGCCTGACGGGCCTCGCCCTGGCCGGGCAGACGGCCCGCCAGGCGGCCGGCAATCTCTTGAGCTACGGGATCGGGGTGGCGGGGCTGGGCGGCCGCCGCGACCCCTTTTTCCTGTCCATGCGCGACAGCATTGCCGCCTTCCACCGCGCCTGCGATGCCGGCACGCCGCGGCCGGACGGCGCCCAGGGGGCGCGGCTGGTGGCCCTGTGCGAGCGGATCCTGGCGGAAGCGGGCATCGCGACCGACCCGCCGGCCCGAGCCGCGCAACCGGCCATGCCCCGGCCCGACAGGGTCGATGCCGCCATCCTTGGCGGGACCGGCTTTATCGGACGGCACCTGGTGCGCCGTCTGCTGGCGGCCGACAAGCGCGTGGCGGTCCTGGCCCGCAATGTCGAGAACCTGCCCGCGCTGTTCGACGACCCGCGGGTCGAGCGGGTTCGCGGCGCGATCGGCGACCCGGCTGCCATCGAGGACCTGGCCGGGCGCAGCGCAGCCATGATCAACCTCGCCCATGGCGGCGGCGACGGACGGGCCGGCGTCGAGGCGGCGATGGTCGGCGGCGCCCGGCTGATCGCCGAGGCGGTGCTCCGGCAGCACTGTCCCCAGCTCATCTATGTCAGCTCGATCGCCGCGCTCGACCTCGACGACCCGAAAGCCGTGGTCACCGGCGCGACGCCCCCCTCCCCCGAACCGGACCGCCGCGCCGACTACGCCCGCGCCAAGGCTCTGGCCGAAATCGCGCTCCTCGCCATGCAGCGGGAGCAGGGGCTGCCGCTGATCGTGCTGCGTCCGGGCGTCGTGGTCGGCGCCGGGACCTCGCCCTTCCACAGCGGCATCGGGTTCTTCAATCGGGAGACCCATTGCCTGGGCTGGAGCCGCGGCACCACGCCCGTACCGCTGGTCCTGGCCGAGGACGTTGCCGAGGCCATCCTGTTGTGCCTCGGGCGCCACGACCTGTCGGGCCGCGCCTACAACCTTGTCGGCGATGTCCGGCTGACGGCGCGGGACTACATCGCCGCGCTCGGAGCCGCCTTGCAACGCCCGCTGCGCTTCCACCCGGGGAGCGGGCTTGGCTGGTACGCCGACGACCTGGCGAAATGGGGCATCAAGCGGGCGGCCGGCCGGGCGGTTACGCGGCCCTCGCTCACCGATTTCCGCTCGCGCGGTCTGCTCGCGCAATTCGACACTGCGGACGTCAAGCGCGATCTCGGCTGGGCGCCGGAAGCCGACCGTCGGCGCTTCCTCGACCAGGCTTTTGCGGGGGCCGTACAGCGTGACGGCGACTGAGGCGGCGGCGCCGCGCGTCCTGCTGCACGTCTTCTCGACCTTCGCGGTCGGCGGGCCGCAGCGGCGCTTCGCCACCCTGGTCGCCGCTCTGGGCGACCGGTACCGGCATCGCGTGATCAGTCTCGACGGCCGGTTCGACAGCCTCGCCCTGCTGCCGGCGGACGCCCCGGTCGCGCGCCTGGATATCGCCAATCGCAAGGGCGGCGGCTTGAGCCCGGCCAATCTCCGCGCCTTCCGGGCCCTGCTCCGCCGCGAGCGCCCCGACACGCTGATCACCTACAATTGGGGCAGCATCGAGTGGGCCCTGGCCAACCGGCTGCGACCTCTGGCCCCGCACCTTCACATCGAGGACGGCTTCGGACCGGAGGAGGCGGCGGGCCAGCTGCCGCGGCGGGTCCGACTGCGCCGGCTGGCCCTGACCGGCCGCACGCGCGTCGTCGTGCCGTCGCGCACGCTCTACGATATTGCCACGCGGCTGTGGCGACTGGCCCCGCAGCGGGTGGTGCTGGTCCCCAACGGCATCGACATCGACCGCTTCGCCGTCCCGCGGGCCGCCGGCCGGGCGATGACGCCGGCGCCTAACGCAAGCCTGACGGTCGGCACCGTCGCCGCCTTGCGCGCGGAGAAGAACATCGACCGGATGCTGCGGGTCTTCGCCGTCGCGGCACGAGAGCGCCCCTTGCGCGCCATCATCGCCGGCGGCGGCCCGGAACTGGCGCGCCTGCAGGCCCTGGCCGCCGCCATGGGGCTGGCGGACGCCGTCACCTTCACCGGCCCGACCGACCGGCCGGAGGCCGTCCTGGCGCAGCTTGACCTCTTCCTCCTGACCTCGGACACCGAGCAGATGCCGCTGAGCCTGGTCGAGGCGATGGCGGCCGGCCTGCCGGTGGCGGCCACCGATGTCGGCGACGTCGCCGGCATCCTCAGCCCCGAGAACCGGCCCTTCGTCGCCGCACCCACCGACGAGACCGCCCTGGCTGCCCATCTCCTCGCCCTGGCCGGATCGCCGGAGAAGCGGGCCGCTCTCGGCGTCGCCAATGCGACCCGCGCCCGTGCCGACTACGGCCTGGACGCCATGGTCGCGCGATACGACCGGCTCTTTGCGGCACCGCTCGATCCGCTGCCGGCCGATTTTTAAACTGCAGCTCTGCGCCCATACCGGCCAACGGGGCCAGGACTTTTTGTGAACGAATGATGGCGGAGCTGAGAGCTGAGATCGAACCGGCGCGCACGCGGGCACACCTGGAGGTCGACTGGCTGGACCTGCAGGCGCGGGCCGATCATTCCTTCTTCCAGAGCTGGGGCTGGATGGGGACCTGGCTCGGCTGGCTGCCCGACCGGTGCGCGCCGCTCTGCCTGACGGTCAGCGCCGGCCGCGAGGTGGTCGGCCTCGCCCTGCTCTGCCCGGCGCGGACCTGGCGGCGGCGCATCATTCGCGCCCGCCGCCTGCAGTTGAGCGAGACCGGCGACCCGCATTTCGACCAGCTGACCGTCGAGTGCAGCGGTTTCCTGCTCGACCGACGGCAGCCCGCCGCCATCGCCCGGGTCGCCTTCGATGGCCTGGTCGAGCACGCCCGCGATTGGAATGAACTGGTGCTGCCGGGCATCGACGACCGGGCGCTCGCTCTGGCGATCGACTGGGACTGGCCCGTCCGCATCGAAAAGCGCAGTACCGCCTGGTATGTCGACCTCGTCGCCCTCGGGACCGCCCCCTATCTGGACGTCCTCAGCCCCAACACGCGACGGCAGGTCGCCCGCGCCGCCCGTCTTGCGGGGCCGTTGACCGTGACCCAGGCCGAGACGCCCCAGCAGGCGGCCGCGTTCCAGGCACGGCTGATCGACCTGCACCAGGCCGGCTGGCAGGCGCGCGGCCGTCCGGGAGCCTTTGCCAATCCCGCCTTTCGGGATTTCCATGACCGGCTGGTGGCCAGCCGCTTCGCCGCCGGGGAGATCCAGCTGCTGCGGATCGCCGGCCCCGCCGGAGACCTGGGGCTGCTCTACAATTTCGTCTATGACGGCCGGGTCTACAATTACCAGAGCGGCTTTGCGGCCGCGCCGGACAACCGTCTCAAGCCCGGGCTGGTCAGCCACTGCGAGGCCGTCGCCTGGAACCGCCGTCTCGGCCACCGGGCCTATGACCTGATGGCCGGCGACGCGCGCTACAAGCAGAGCCTCGGCACCGCGCAATACCGGCTGAGCTGGGTCGCCGTGCAGCGCGACACGCCGCTCTTCCGGCTGGAGCGTCTGCTGGGCCGCCTGCGCGACCGCGTGGCCGGATCGCCAGCCGGCAGCGGCAGCGGCAGCGGCAGCGGCAGCGGCAGCGGCAGCGGCAGCGGCAGCGGCAGCGGCAGCGGCAGCGGCAGCGAATAAGTCCCAGTCTCCACCTGAGTTGTATCGTTAACCTTAATAAAACAGGTTAATGTCGACAATTTTATGCATATTAACCAATAGAAAACCTGGAAATTTATGTTGTATTGCTTATAATGCCGGACAGCTAATGACGACATTTTATCTTGGACACAGCGCGCCGAACCTATGAACTGGTTAACGACGTGTCGCCCGTCCAAAGAAAGGGAACCCGACAATGGCGACGAGATCTCCGCTTCGCCGGGCTCTGCGCAAGCTTTCCAGCCGCCTCTGGCACGACACCGGCGGCGCCCATCTGGTCATCACGGCCTTCGCCCTGGTGCCGGTCCTCGGCGCCGTGGGCGTGGCACTGGACAGCGCCCGGGGCTACACGGTGAAGAGCGCCCTGACTTCGGCGCTCGATAATGCCGCACTGGCGGCGGCGCACGAACGCACCGATGCCGAACGCCAGGCGGCGTTCGACCGGATGTTCGACGCGAATTTCCCGGCGAATTCTTTCGGCGTGACCAATATCGCGACCCACCTGTCCTACGATCCGGAGATGCGCCGGTTGAGCGCCACCGCCTCGGCGGAACTCGACACCACTTTCGCCAGCCTGCTCGGCCGGGACGACCTGGTGGTCGCCGTCGACAATGTCGTGCAGAGCGCCCAGCGCGGCATGGAGCTGGTGCTGGTCATGGACAATACCGGGTCGATGCACGGCAGCAGCATGACCCGCATGAAGGAGGCGGCGCGCGGACTGATCAACGCGCTCTACACGGGCCATTTCGATACCGCCGCGCGGCACGACACGGTGCTCGGCGAGCAGGACCGGCTGGAACTCGACAATCTCTGGGTCAGCCTCGTGCCCTATACGGCGACCGTCAATATCGGCCGCGGCGCCGACGACCAGTCCTGGGACGGTGCGGCCTGGCAGGGTGGCACCGAACACTATGCCTGGCTCAACCCCGCCAGAACGGTCGACGGCCTGCAGAGCCCCAATGCCCAGGGCAGTTCGCCCGACGCGTTCTACCAGGCGTCCTACCGCGTCGAACACGCCAGCGACGACCCGGCCTGCCTGCGCGACGAGAACGGCGCCTGCGTCACCGACGAGGCGGGAGACATCGTCTACCAGCCGGTCGGCGGCGACCCGCGCGGCTGGCTGGGCTGCGTCATGGCCCGGCCGGACGGGCTCGACCAGACCGACGAGCCGCCGGCCGACCCCTCGACCCGCTTCACGCCCTATCTCTGGCTGAGCAACGATGCCGAAGGGAACTCGACCCCGCCGACCATGTCGGACAACAGCAACTGGCGCGGCTCCGCCGACGATCACTGGTCCGACGATTTCTGGAACAGCTGGCCGGACCCGCTGAGCCTGACCGACACCGAAGTCGGCCGCCGCAATGGCGGGCGCGGGCCCAATCTCGGCTGCCCGCCGGCCATCACCCCGCTGACCCCGAACTACGCCGAAATCATGGATGCCATCGACGAGATGGAGGCCTGGCACCGCGGCGGGACCTGGAGCAATGTCGGCATGGCCTGGGGCTGGCGGGCGCTGTCGCCGCGCTGGCGCAGCTATTGGCAATCGCCGCATTCCCGCCTCGGCCAGACCCTGCCGCTCGACTACAACACCCGCGGCATGGAGAAGGTCATCATCGTCCTGACCGACGGCACCAATCAATGGTACCAGGACGATTTCACCGCCTTCGGCTATCTGAGCGAAGGCCTGTCCAACAGCGAAGGCGGCCTGAACGGCGTGACGAGCAACAGCGGCGCCCGGGTCGAGGCCAATGCCCGCATGGCGACGATCTGCGACCGCATCCGCCGCGGCTCCGGCTCGACCGGCGACCCGGCGCTGCAAGAGAACGACCCCGACCGGGTGTCGATCTACACCATCGTGCTGAAAGCCACCTCGCAGGAGGCAACCTTCGAAGGCTGCGCTTCGGCCCCCGAAAACTACTACTTCGCCAGCGACAATTCCCAGCTCTCGGGGATTTTCGAACAGGTGTCCGAGCAGCTGATGACCCTGCGCATCGCCGAATAGCGGCGCCGGCAATTCGCGGCCCATGGCCGGGCGGGACACCGCCCGGCCTTTCCCGGACAGCCGGCAGACCTCTGCGCCGAGCCAATGGCAGGATGGCCACGCGCCCGGCGGCGGCCATTGCCGCGCAATGAGCCGTCAATTGTCACCCGACAATGTTTCGATTGTTATCTCCACGGGACGGCCCGGTAATCCTCATATGTCGCGATGGGCGGAAGAAATGTCGCCCATTGTTTCGAGACAATCGGGACTGCCGCCATGTGGATGCCCTCGCTCGACAACCGACACGGGCCGAAATATCTGCGGATCGTCGAAGCCATGGCCGCCGACATCGAAGCCGGCCGGCTTCCGGTCGGCGAGCGCCTGCCGACCCACCGCGACCTCGCCTGGAAGCTGGGGGTCACGGTCGGCACCGTCAGCCGCGCCTATGCCGAGGGCGAGCGCCGCGGCCTGCTGGTCGGCGAAATCGGCCGCGGCAGCTTCGTGCAGGCCGGCTCCCGCTCGGCCCGCGGCCTGGCCATGCCCGACGAGGGCGGGCCGCAGGCCATCGAGTTCGGCATGAACCGCCCCCCGCCGGCCCTGCCGCCGCCGGAATTCGCCGAGGCGCTGACCGCGCTGGCGGCCGCACCGGCGCTGGGCGAGCTCCTCACCTACCAGCCGCATGCCGGGCGCTGGTCGCACCGGGTGGCCGGCGCCCGCTGGCTGGCGCGCCGCGGCCTGGAGGTGCCGCCCGACCGGGTGCTGGTCACCAGCGGCGCCCAGCACGCCATCTGCACGGCGCTGATGGCACTGGCCGAGCCGGGCGAAACCATCCTCACCGAGTCGCTGACCTGGCCGGGCACCCGGGCGCTGGCGAATCTGCTGCAGCTGACCCTGAAGCCGGTGGAAATGGACGAGGAGGGCGTCCTGCCCGACGCCTTCGAGGCCGCCTGCCGCGCCAACGGCGCCCGGATCTTCTACACCATGCCGACGCTGCACAACCCGACGACTGCGACGCTCTCAATCGAGCGGCGGCAGGCGATCGCCGGCATCGCCGACCGCTATGGCATCACGATCCTCGAGGACGATGTTTACGGGATGCTGCAGGTCGGGGCGCCGCCGGCCCTGGCCGCCTATGCGCCGGACCGCACGATCTACATCACCGCCACCTCGAAAAGCGTCACACCCTGCCTAAGGGTCGGGTTCGTCGCGCTGCCGGAAGACCGCATCATGCGCTTCGGCGCCGCCGGTCGGGCCATCAACTGGATGGCGCCGCCGGTGATGGCCGAAATCCTGGCCGGCTGGATCATGGACGGCCGGGTCGACGGCCTGACCGCCCGCATCCGCAGCGACGTCGACGCCCGGCAGGCGGTCGCGGCCCGCTGCCTCGACGGTTTCGCCTATGCGATGGCGCCGGGCAGCTTCCATGCCTGGCTTTCGCTGCCCGACCCCTGGCGCGCCCCGGACATCGTCACGGCCGGCCGGCAGCGCGGCCTCGCCCTGTCCTCGACGGAGATCTTCGTGCCGGCCCGCGGCGATGTCCCGCACGCCGTCCGCGTCTCGCTGACCGCGCCGCCGACGCATGCCGATCTGGAGCGCGGCCTGACCACGCTGGCCGCCTTGCTGCGCGACCGGCCCGCCCCCTGCCTGGCCGAAGCTTGAGCTGCACCGCCCCGATCCTCACCGCCCCCGCCAGAGGCAAGGAGCCGCTTTTCCGATGAATATCCTGTCGATCCAGTCCTCCGTCGCCTATGGCCATGTCGGCAATTCCGCCGCGGTCTTTCCGCTGCAGCGCCAGGGCTTCTCCGTCTGGCCCGTCATCACCGTGCATTTCAGCAATCACACCGGCTATGGCGCCTGGCGCGGTCCTGTCCTGCCGGCCGCCGATATCGCCGAGGTCATCACCGGGATCGAGGAGCGGGGGGTTCTGCCGGCATGCGATGCCGTGCTCAGCGGCTATATGGGCGACGTCTCGCTGGGCGCGGTCATTGTCGACGCCGTCGCCCGGGTCAAGGCGGCCAATCCGAAGGCACTCTACTGCTGCGACCCCGTGATGGGCGATGTCGGCCGCGGCTTTTTCGTCCGTCCGGGCATTCCCGATTTCATGCGCGACCGCGCCGTGCCGGCGGCCGACATCGTCACCCCCAACCAGTTCGAGCTGGAGTTCCTCACCGGCGGCAGCATCGGCACCATGGACGACGCGCTGGCGGCGGCGGACCGTGCCCGCGCCCTGGGCCCGGACCTGGTCCTGGTGACCAGCCTGCACCGCAAGGACGGCCCGGCCGACGACATCGAGATGCTGGCGGTGTCGGGGGACGGCGCCTGGCTGGTCGCCACGCCGCTGCTGCCGCTGTCGGTCAATGGTGCCGGCGACGCGACTGCCGCCCTCTTCTTCGGCCACTATCTGAGGACCGGCGACCCCGGCGCGGCGCTGTCGCGCACCGCCGCCTCGATCTTTGCCGTTTTGGAGGAAACCCACCGCCGCGGCGCCCGCGAGATCCAGCTGATCGCCGCACAGGACCGGATCGCCGATCCGCCCGACCGCTTTCCGGCCGTTCGTCTGCGCTGAGGACCGGCCGGGCACCCCGGAACTGTCCCGCCGGCCGCCCTGTTGCTATGCTGCAAAGGGTTTTCGAAGAACGAACGGACCGCATCATCATGGAACGCACGCAGCTTCCCGGCCTCGACCGCCCGGTTTCGCGCATCGGCCTCGGCACCTGGGCGATCGGCGGCTGGATGTGGGGCGGCACCGACGAGGCCGAGTCGATCCGCACCATCCAGGCGGCGATCGACCGCGGCATCGACCTGATCGACACGGCGCCGGTCTATGGCTTCGGCACGGCCGAGGCGCTGGTCGGTCGGGCACTGGCCGAAGGCGGGCGGCGCGAGGACGTTACGCTGGTCACCAAGGTCGGGCTCGACTGGAGCCAGGGCCCGCGGCCGGTGCGCGATTCCCGGCCCGCGCGCCTGCGTACGGAGATCGAGGACTCGCTGCGCCGGCTGCGAACCGATGTGATCGACGTCTACATGATCCACTGGCCCGACCCGCGGACGCCGTTCGAGGAAACGGCCGCCACCATGCAGGCCTTCATGGACGAGGGCAAAATCCGGACGATCGCGGTCAGCAATTATGCGCCGGCGCAGATGGACGCCTTCCGCAAGGGCGGCCCGCTTCATGTCGCCGAGCCGCCCTACAATCTGTTCGAACGGGAGATCGAGGCCGATGTCCTGCCCTATTGCCGCAAGCACGGCATCGGCACGCTGATGTACGGCTCGCAGTGCCGCGGCCTGCTGACCGGCAAGATGCGCGCCGACAGCACGTTTGCGGACGACGATCTGCGCAAGGTCGACCCGAAGTTCCAGGAGCCGCGCTACGGGCAGTACCTGGCGGCCGTCGCACGGTTGGATCGTTTCGCCCAGGACTCGTTCGGCAAGCGCGTCATTCACCTTGCGGCACGCTGGGTGCTCGACCAGCCGGGCAGCGCCGTCGCGCTCTGGGGCGCCCGCCGCCCCGACCAGCTGGACGCCGTGGACGAGGTCACGGGGTGGAGCCTCGGCACCGACGCCCTGGCCGGCTCGCAGTGCCGCGGCCTGCTGACCGGCAAGATGCGCGCCGACAGCACGTTTGCGGGCGACGATCTGCGCAAGGTCGACCCGAAGTTCCAGGAGCCGCGCTACGGGCAGTACCTGGCGGCCGTCGCGCGGCTGGACCGTTTCGCGCAGGACTCGTTCGGCAAGCGCGTCATTCACCTTGCGGCACGCTGGGTGCTCGACCAGCCGGGCAGCGCCGTCGCGCTCTGGGGCGCCCGCCGCCCCGACCAGCTGGACGCCGTGGACGAGGTCACGGGGTGGAGCCTCGGCACCGATGCCCTGGCCGAAATCGACCGCATCCTGCAAGACACGATCCGGGAACCGGTCGGACCGGAATTCATGGCCCCCCCGGCCCGCGAGGCGGCCTGACCGGCGTCAGCGGCGGAACGCTCCGCCCGAGGCATAGACGCGTTCCGCCGGCCACGCGTCGTCGGTCAGCACGCGTTCCGGCGGGAAGCGCAGAATAACACGGGTGCCGATCCCCGGTTCGCTCTCGAAGCGGATGTCGCCGCCATGCGCCGCGACCATTTCCGTCACCAATGCGATGCCGAGGCCGGTGCCGCCCGCCGTGCGGGCGAGGCCGACATTGGCCTGATAGAACGGCTCACCGAGATGCGCCAGTTGCTCTTCCGTCATGCCGATTCCGGTATCGCTGATGGTGATCGTCAGGCCGCCCCGGCTGTCCGGCCCGGCGGCGGTCCGCACCTCGCCATCGCTGGTGAACTTGATGGCATTGCTCAACAGATTGAGCAGCATCTGCTGCACTTGAAGCTGGTCGGCAAGCAGGCGCGGCAGCCCCGGCGGCAGGTCCACGCGTAACCGCGTCCCCTGATCCTCGGCCAGCGGCCGCAGGATGCGGACGCGCTGGGCAATGATCTCGGCCAGATCGAGCGGTTCCTCGCGCAACGGCGCCTTGCCCGCCTCGATCTTGCTCAAGTCCAAGACATTGTTGATCAACGCCAGCAGGTCGCTGCCGCTCTGATGAATGTCCTCGACATATTGGGCATATTTGGCAGGCTGGACGGCACCGTAGATTTCCTGCCGCATCAGATCGGAAAATCCGATAATCGCATTGAGCGGCGTGCGCAGCTCGTGGCTCATCGCCGCCAGAAACCGCGACTTTGCGGCGCTTGCTTCAGCCACGGCATCCGCTGCCCGGGCAAGGCGGGTTTCCCGGTCCCGGGCGATCGTGACGTCGCGGACCACGGCCAGGGCACCGCCGTCCGGGATCGGCGCGATCTTCGCCTCGAGAGCGACCGACCGCCCGGTCGGTCCCGGCAGGACATATTCGAAGGTCTCGACCGATCCGGTCTCCGTCGCCCGCCGGAAGGCGGCCATTGCCGCCTCCGCAATATCGGCCGGCAGCACCTCGTCGATCCGCTTGCCGCGCAGGCGCTCATCCTGCGGCACCGCCGCGCCTTCGGGCGTGTGCCAGTCGATATAGCGTCCCTCAGGGTCCAACCGGAACATCCGGTCGGGCAGGACCCGCAACAGCGCCCTTTCTTCCGCATACGCCTTCTCGGCGGCGCGCCGGGCCTGTTCCAGGCGCTCGGCAAGACGCGCCAGCTCGTTGCCGCGGGCCGTAACGGCCGCGACCAGCCGCCGCTGGCGCCAGTACATGGCGGCCAGGACCAGGAGAAAGGTCGCCAGGGCCCCAAGCGCCGCCATCATCACCGTCTCGCGCGGCACGCCCGCGGGCGACTGCGACGGCAACCAGGCCTGATAGATGCGGTCGTAGGTGCCGTCGGCCATCACCAGCGCCAGTCCGCCGTTCAACTCGGCCAGCAGCTCGTCATTGCCGCGCTTGACAGCGAAGGCATAGTCCAGCCGGAAGTCCGGAAGATCGGCGTCGAGCGGCATGACGGCTTCGATCCCGGCATCCTGCAACAGGAGAAGCCCCTGCAGGCGCGGAGCCACCACCGCGTGATGGCGGCCGGCGGCCAATTGCCGGAATGCGGTCGCGAGGTCCGGCACGGCGACGATCCCGGCGCCCCAATCCTGCCGCCGGACATAGTCATGGGCTACATCATCCTGCATGACGGCGATCCGGCGACCCGCGAGATCGGCGGGACCGGCAATGGCGGGGCCTTCCGCCCGGACGAAGACCGCGCCGTATGTCGTCACGTAAGGGACGGAAAAGGCGAGCGTGCCGGCACGCGCCGGCGTGATCGCGACAAAGGGCAGGGCATCCAGCTCGCCCGCCCGCAGCGCGGCCAGGATCTCCGACCAGGGGCCGACCCGGAATCCGACCTCGAGATTGGCGGCGTCGGCCACGGCCCGCATCAGTTCGACCGAGAACCCCGCCGCCTCGCCATCCGCGGTCACCATGGCAAAGGGCGGATAGTCAAGCTCGCTGCCGGCGCGAATCACTGTCGTGGCCCGGGCTGGCGCGACCGTGGCCCAGACTGTCAGGCCGATCGTCAGCCCGGCAAGCACCTGGGCCAGAAATTGCAACTTTCGCATTCGCCCAAGGCCAAAAAAGAGCGTCCCTTCATCAGCGGCGCATCCCGAGACCGGTTCGCGCGGCCCTGAAAGTTCTTCACAGAACACCAGTAGGTTCAATTGGTTGAGACTTGATGAACGCGACACGCACCCCAACAAATCGCATCAATCGTCCTTAGGCCGAGGAACGGCGCCACCCGCCCCGGCCGGTCCGCCGTGAGGCAGCCTTGCGGCGGGTTGCGGGCGGCAGCCGTCGAACCGTCAGCCGGTGAAGGGTCGCACCTGAATGTCGACGCGGCGATTGGCCTGGCGGCCGGCCGGCGTCTGGTTGGTCGCCACCGGCCGGCTTTCGCCGAAGCCGCCATGAATGATCCGGCCGGGATTGATTCCCTGACCGGCCAGATAGTTGGCAACGGCGGCCGCACGCCGCTCGGACAGCTGCTGGTTGTAGGTGGGCGAGCCGGTGCTGTCGGTATGGCCGGCAATATCGATTACCGTCCGCTCGTATTGGCGAAGGGTCTGGGCCAGCGAATTGAGCGTCGGCTGGAACTGCGGCTGGATCTGCGCCGAGTCGGTCGCAAAGGTGACATTGCCGGGCAGGCTGAGGTTGATGGCATCGCCCTGGCGCTGCACGTTGACACCGCTGCCGGCCAGCTGCTGGCGCATCTGCGCCTCCTGCTGGTCCATATAGGCGCCGGCCGCCCCGCCGGCGAGCGCGCCCACACCGGCACCGATCAGCGCATTGGTGCGACGATCATTGGCATCATTGCCGAACAGGGCCCCGATCCCGGCGCCACCCAGGGCCCCGAGCCCGGCCCCGGCCAGGGTGCGGTTTCCGGGCGCGCCCTGCTGGCAGGCTGCGGTCCCGACAAGGACAAAGACAAGCATGATACATAGCC
Organism: Alphaproteobacteria bacterium; assembly: GCA_009909005.1. Taxonomy (GTDB): domain Bacteria; phylum Pseudomonadota; class Alphaproteobacteria; order DSM-16000; family Inquilinaceae; genus JAAAOG01. The sequence continues at coordinate 14,887 of JAAAOG010000040.1, forward strand.
GGCGCATGGTTCTTCCTTCCCTTTTACTGCTGTGATCCTGATTTCTGTCTGCCCGACCCGGGCGCACCAAGCGGCACCGGAAGGCGCGGAGCGAACGCAATGACCAAAGATGGCAGTGATGGCCTGCCTTCCTCGCTCCGACAATCGCCCGGCAGGCTGAACGCCTGCTTCCAAGTTCGCCAGAGAATTTTGGCTGTCTTGGGGCCAACCCCAAAACCCGGCGCAGCGATCCCAAAAAGACGATGTTAAAAAGGCCTTGACATCGCGAATGAGAGGCCATTCACGAAGATATCGAGGAACGTCGTGTCCCGTTGGCTCAGGACCTGCGGTCGGGCTCGCTTGGGGCTTCCGTCAGCCAGACGGCAACCTCCGTGCCTTCGTCGAGCCGGCTTTCGATCCCGAATACCCCGCCCTGGAGGATCATCAGGCTCTGGCAGAGCGCCAGTCCCAGCCCGCTGCCGTCCTGGTCCCGGACATAGGGCGTCGCGCTCCGCTCGAAGGGGCGGACAATGCGCTCGATATCTTCTTCGGGAATGCCGACACCAGTGTCGCGAATGATGACCCCGGCCTGCCCGTCCCGGCTGGCAAAGCTGACGGCGATACTGCCGCCCGGCAGCGTGAACTTGACGCCATTGGTCAGAAGGTTGGTCAGCACCTGGCGCATGGACCGCCGGTCGCCGATTGCCAGGACGGCGAAGGGCGGCGCCTCGATGGCGAGATCGAGACTTTTCCGGCCGGCCTCGGCCTCGACCAGCCGCAGGCAATAGCGGGCTTCCTCGACGAGATCGACGACCTCCATGGTCAGGGTTTTTCGCCCGGTTTCCAGGGTCGAGAGGTCGAGGATATTGCTGATCAGATCCAGCAGATGGCGGGCGCTGGTATAGATATCGCTCGAGTAATTGCGATACTTGTCATTGCCGAGCGTTCCGAACAGCTCGAGTTTGAGCACTTCGGCGAAACCGAGAATCGCATTGAGCGGGGTGCGCAGCTCGTGGCTGATGTTGGCCAGGAATGTGCTCTTTGCCCGGTTCCCGGCATCCGCGGCGGCGAAGGCGGCCTCAAGCTCGGTGTTCTTTTCCTGCAGCTCGCCGAGCGCGTCGCTCAGCTGGTCGCGCGAGGCTTCCAGGGCGACGGTGGCTGCCACCTGCTCGCTGATGTCGGTGCCTGTCCCGCGATAGCCGAGGAAACGGCCGCTGCGGTCGTCGAACACGGGCGCACCGCTAATGATCTGGGCGACCGCCTTGCCATCCTTGTCGACCACGTCGAATCGCAGGTCGTGGACCCGCTGGCGCAGCTGAAAGGCCTCCGTGTCGACGAGGTCGGAAAGCTCGGACTCCACAAACCGGCCAAGGTCCTTGAACCGCCGGCCGGAGAAGGCGGCGGCCGGCGCGCCCAGCAGCCGGGTCAGCTGGGCCGACAGGCTTTTGATGCACCCGCGCTCGTCCGTCTCCCAGACCCAGTCCGACGAACACTCGACAAAATCGCGGAGCTTGCCCTGCGCCAGCCGCGCCTGGTCGAGCGCCCGGGCCATATCGGTGACGTCGCGGAGAATGGCCAGGAGGATCGTCTGTCCGCCGGCCTCGCCAATATCCTGGATTTCCACCCGATAGGTGGCGTCCGGCCCGGACAGGGTCGGAGACGCGGCCGGCACGGCCGCGTCCGGTCCGCCCGTACGCCTCGCGGCGAGAACGCTCTCCAGCATGGCGTTGAACGCCGAGTTCCGGGCATCCTCGCCGATGCCGCGTGCAAAGGACTCGGTGGCAAAAAGCCGGCCGCCCTCGGCGTCGAACAGCGCGAAAGGCGGAAGCAGAGTCTCGACCAGACGGGCGAGAAGCGGCGGCGGCAGGCTCTGGCCGTCGCGCCGGAGCATGGCACCGAGCACGTGCACCGCATCGGCAACGGCGAGGCCGCCCTCCCCGATCGCCGTCTTGACGGCCCGCGAGTCGAGATCGACGAGATCGGCGGTCCGGCTGTCGGGGCTCCCGGTATCGGGAGTCCGGGCATCGGGTGTCCGGGTATCGGGCGCGCCGGTGTCCTCGGCCGGGTCTTGCGCTTCGACCAGTTGCAGGTGTTTTGCCCTCATAGGCCGGCTCCGCCTTCCATGGCACCCTCATATCCCGACAGTTCGTCAATGGCATTCAAATAGCCGCGATCGCGGCACCAATGCCGGCGCGCGGCCCGGGATGCCGCCATGCTGACGCCGTCGAAGAAGGTCAGCACATCGTTAAGCCTTTGCGGCGGCAGGGGACGCAGCCCCTGTGTGACGTTCTGCATCAACAGAAAAAGGGTGGCGAAATCGTTGCGGTTCATTTCGCAGGCCCGGCACAGCACCGCCAGACTCTCGCCGTCCTGCGAAAAGAGAATGCGGCGAACCAGCGGCGGGGTGACGGAGGCAAAGCGGGCGAAGGTCGACACGAAGGCCGGGACATGGCCGTTTCGCAACAGATTGATCAGGACCCGGGGAGAGATATGCCCCGTCGCCTCCAACCGCGCTGCCAGGCTCTCGGACACTCCGGCGATCGCCGGGTCCTTGTCTTGGGGCGTCTCGATCAGGCCATGCGTTGACGATTCTATCATGTCGTCGAGGGCCGATTTATCGAACGAATAGGTCTTGACGATATGTCGCCGCAGCGCCGCAGAGACAAACCAGTAGAGCTTGTAGGCGAGATCGGGCGGCAACTCGGCGCGCCGCAGCAGCGGCTCGTGGAACTTGTCGGTCCGCTGCGCCTCGATCACCAGATACTCCATCGCGTGGCTCGAGAGCTCGGCATCGGAATTGCGCAGCAGCCCTTCGATCACGTCGCCGTCGCCGGTGTCGACCAGCGCATCGCTGACGCTGCTGGACAGCGACCGCCGCGCCGAGATGGCCAGCCAGTGTTCTCGGCCGCGCTCCTTGATCACGGCGATCAGGTCCCGGTCCTGCAGGACCGGGCTGTCCCGCAGCACCGGACGGGCGATGTCGATCTCGTCATTGGCCAGCAGGGCGATGAGTTCGGGCGGGGCCGCCGGATCGTTGCGCAACTGCCGGGCCAGACCCTGGCGGACCTCGCGCTCGACCGCCCCGAGCAGCTTGTTGAGGATCCCGTTGATCAGCGCCCGCTCCCGGTCGGTGAGCCGTCCGGCATCGGACATGAAAAGATCGGCCATGTTCTCGAACAGCTCGGTACGCGCCTCGCGCGTCCGACGCCGCGCCAGATCGATCAGTCGATCAGATGCTGCTCGGAAATGTCGGCCGTTAATGCCATGGCCTAGTCGTCGCTTTCTGCTCACACACCGAAGCCGCGGCACAGGACCCCGGGCCTGCTTTCCGCGGTGGCCTGTAGGGTCGCCTGTCGCCCATAGGCCCCTCGAAGAACACCGAGACCATTACTTTGGTAAACTATTAAAATTCTCTATACACGGCAAGGCCATATGCCGCCGAAACCAGGTCCTTACCCATAATTTTCTCAATGATTTTCGATGAATGGAATAAATATTCGACCAAAGACGGAAATGCGCCGGCGCTGTTATGAACCCGACAGGCCGGAGGCGCATAATTGTTGCTCAAAATGAAAATCAAAAGGATCGCTTGAAGAGTCCTCATTTCCGGTACCACTGGCTTTTCCGAAGTCCGTGCAAAGAGCGGGTCGACACCGGCCGATACATTGCGGAAGGCGGCGCTACTACATATAACTTTATTCGTGTGGCGCCCCTATAGGGATGGTAGAGTCCGAAACGGTTAACCGGTGAACGCATCGAGCCAGCGCCACCAGAAAAAATTGACGGGAATCAACAGCAGCAGGCTTGCGGCGGCCGTCACCAGGGTAAGCCGCACGCCGTCGCGCATCCGCACGCCGCCTAGGGCCATGCCGATCATCAACGGCGGCAGCTGATAGGGCAGAACCACCGTCGAAAAGCCCAGCACCTGGAGCATGACGGCTGTCGGCAGCGGCCAGCCGGTTGCGGCTGCAATATCGGCAGCGAGCGGGGTGAAGATCGCCGGCATACCGGGAACCGTCGTCACCAGACCGAGGCCGGTCGCCAGCGCGGCAAGGCTCAGGAAATTCGCGCCATCGGCGCCCGGCTCCAGCGCCAGCCCGGCGAGCAGCGTGCGGGAGAGCATTGCGCCCAGCCCGCTGTCATGCACCAGACCGGCGACGCCCAGAACGCCGGCGATATAGAGCAGCGGCTGGATGTTGAGCCGGCTGCGTGCCTCTTCCGGCGGCAACAGGCCGGATGCCGGGACCAGGCAGACGATGGCCGCCGCCAGCCCGACCCAGGCCGGCGAAACGCCATGCAGGAAGTCGGTCGCCCAGGCCACCAGCACGATCGCAAGCACCACGCCCAGGCGCCGGCCTTCCGGGCTCAAGGGCTCCGGCCCGGGGAGCTCCGGGGAGCCGGTCGGCCGGTCCGGGAACAGCCAGCAGATGGCAACGACCAGCACCACCGCCTTGCCGATCCCCAGGACGGGAAAGTGCAGGATCAGATAGGGACCATATTGCAGCTCGATGCCGTAAATCGTGTCGACGGCGCCGGCCATGACCATATTCGCAACATTGGCCGGCAGGATTCCTGCGGCGACCAGATAGGTGCCGAGGACCGCCGCCAGCACCATGCCGGTGCGTCCCCGCGACCCCGGTCCAAAGCCGATGCGGTCGGCAAGCGCCAGGATCACCGGCACGAGCAGCATCACCCGGCCCATGGTCGAAGGGAGCAGGAAGGCCAGCCCTGTCGCGACGCTCACCGTCCCGGCAATGACCCGGACATAGGAGCCGGCCATCCTGCGGATCATGACGGCAGCGAGACGCCGGCCGAGCCCGGTCCGGTCGACGGCGGCCGCCAGGACCAGTCCGGAGAATACCAGCCAGAAGGCGGTCGAGGAGAACCCCGCGAAGATCACCGCGGGCGGGGCGGGTTCGGCCAGGACGGCGGCCAGAAAGAAGCCGAGCGCCGCCAGATACTCCGGCACGGCCGCCGTCGCCCAGAGCACGATGGCCGCTGCCGCCAGGGCCGCCGCCCGGCCAATGCCCGGATCGAGGCCGATGGCCTGGGGAGCGGCGAACAGGCCGGCACAGAGAATCAGGCCGGCGAACGCGGCCAGGTTTTGCAAGCGAAGCGCCGGGCGCACGGCGGGAAGCCCCTGTCGACGAAGCTGCGGCACCGCACCGCAGGCCGTCAGCCAAGCAGAAACCCGCTTGCCGCGCACCTCCCTTCTGCAGGCTCGCAATGTGTCAGGCCGTCACAAGTCGATGTCGAAGTCCTCGAGCTCGGTCAGCGCCGCCGACGAGGACGATCCGGGGAGCTGATCCTCCTCGGCATATTCGATCCGGGCCTCGCCGAACGGCTTGACCATGGCAATGATGTCTTTGTTGATAAGGTGGAGTTGTCCGTCCTCGGTCCGGAACGGGATGAAACGCCGTTCATCGTTCAGAACTTCGAGCGGCCGCTCCTTTATGTAGACGAAGAAGATACCCTGCAGCACGGTCCCGGACTTCAAATGCAACTCGACGTCGGCGACCCGCTTCTTCTTCATGACTTCGTCATAAATCATTCCGTATCCCGTCCGTGGGCGGCCGTCCGGCTCGGCAGATTGCGCGGGCACCCGTTCCGCCCGCCTGAAGCTCATAGCCATAAGGGGTACACCCATATCCTTAAAACTCCGTAAGCGCGAAAGGCTCATCTGACATTAAACTAAAATTTGCGACGTTTGCGGTGGAAGCCGGCCGCGGCACAGCCCCTGCGACCGCCCGCCGC
>JAAAOG010000057.1 GCA_009909005.1 Alphaproteobacteria bacterium
CGGGGCGCTGCCGGCGACCGGCTGCCGAGGCAGCCGGATTGATCCCCCTCGCAGGCCGCGGCCCGGCCTCCCGCGACTGAGCCCTTAAGAGCGCCATGCAGACGACCAACGAGATTCGTTCCACTTTCCTGAGTTTTTTCGAGCGGCACGGCCATCGCGTGGTCGAGTCCAGCCCGCTGGTGCCGCGCAACGATCCCACGCTGCTCTTCACCAATGCCGGCATGGTGCAATTCAAGAACGTCTTCACCGGCGTCGAGCACCGGCCCTATAATCGGGCGGTGACGGCACAAAAGGTCGTGCGGGCCGGTGGAAAGCACAACGACCTGGAAAATGTCGGCTATACAGCCCGTCATCATACATTCTTCGAAATGATGGGCAATTTTTCGTTCGGCGACTATTTCAAGGAGATGGCGATCGAGCTGGCCTGGACGCTGCTGACCAAGGAATACGGCCTGCCGCCGGAAAAACTCCTGGCCACCGTTTATCACACCGACGACGCGGCGGCCGAATACTGGCACAGGATCGCCGGGTTGCCGGAAGAGCGCATCATCCGCATCCCGACCAAGGACAATTTCTGGTCGATGGGGGAGACCGGGCCCTGCGGCCCCTGCTCCGAGATTTTCTACGACCATGGACCGGATGTGCCGGGCGGCCCGCCGGGCAGCCCGGACGAGGACGGCGACCGGTTCATCGAGATCTGGAATCTCGTTTTCATGCAGTTCGAGCAGGTGACGCCGGAGGAGCGTATCGACCTGCCGAAGCCCTCGATCGATACCGGCCTGGGGCTGGAGCGCATGGCCGCCGTGCTCCAGGGCAAGCACGACAATTACGACATCGACCTGATGCGGGCCCTGATCGAAGCCTCGGCCGATGTTACCCGCAGCGCCCCGGACGGCCCGCACGCCGTCTCGCACCGGGTGATCGCCGACCATCTGCGCGCCAGCGCCTTTCTCCTGGCCGACGGGGTCATGCCCTCCAATGAGGGCCGCGGCTATGTCTTGCGGCGGATCATGCGACGGGCGATGCGCCATGTGCACATGATCGGTGCACGCGACCCGGTGATGTGGCAGCTGGTGCCGGCCCTGATCCAACAGATGGGCGCCGCCTATCCGGAGCTGGAGCGGGCCCGCGCCCTGATCGCCGAGACCCTCAAGCTCGAAGAGACCCGGTTCAAGGCGACGCTCGATCGCGGCCTGAAGCTGCTGGCCGAGGCGTCGGACAAGGTGCCGTCGGGGGGCGCCCTGCCGGGCGAGGTGGCCTTCAAGCTCTATGACACCTATGGCTTCCCGGTCGACCTGACCCAGGACGTGCTGCGCGGCCAGGGCAAGACCGTCAATGTCGCCGAATTCGAGGCGGCGATGGAGCGCCAGCGGGCCGAGGCGCGGCGCAGCTGGGTCGGCTCGGGCGAAGCGGCGACCGAGCAGCTCTGGTACGATCTGCGCGAGGAGGCCGGAGCGACCGAGTTCCTCGGCTATGACACCGAGCAGGCGGAAGGTGTGGTCAAGGCCCTTGTGGTCGACGGCGCCCGGGTCGAGCGGGCCGAGAGCGGCGATGCCGTCTCGGTCATCGTCAACCAGACGCCGTTCTATGCCGAATCGGGTGGCCAGGTCGGCGATACCGGCACCCTGTTTTCGCCGCACGGCGCCGAGGCGACGGTCACCGATACCCAGAAGCGGGTCGGCGATCTCTGGGTGCATAACGGCCGCGTCAGCAAGGGGACGCTGGCGGTCGGCGACCGGGTCGAACTGCGCGTGGACGGGCGGCGGCGGGCCGCGACCCGGGCCAACCACTCGGCGACCCATCTGCTGCACGCCGCCCTGCGCCGGCATCTCGGCGAACACGTCACGCAAAAGGGCTCACTGGTTTCGCCGGATCGGCTGCGCTTCGATATCAGCCAGCCGCGCGCCTTGACCGACGCGGAGGCCCTGGCGGTCGAGCGCGAGGTGAATGCCCATATCCGGGAGAACAGCCCGGTCACCACCCGGATCATGGCGCCCGAGGACGCGGTGGAGGCCGGCGCCATGGCGCTGTTCGGGGAGAAGTACGGCGACTCGGTCCGCGTCGTCTCGATGGGCGGCGAGGAGACGCGGCCCTATTCGGTGGAGCTGTGCGGCGGCACCCATGTCCGCCGCACCGGCGACATCGGCGCCTTCCGGATCGTCGGCGAAGGCGCGCTGGCGGCCGGAATCCGCCGCATCGAGGCGATGACCGGCGAAGGCGCGATCGTCCATGACGAGGCGCAGGAATCGCTGCTCAACACCGCGGCCGCCGCGCTCAAGGTGACGCCGGCCGAACTGCCCGACCGGATTACCGCGCTGGTTGAGGAGCGCCGCCGGCTGGAACGCGAAATCAGCGACCTTCGGCGCAAGCTGGCCTCGGGCGGCGGGGGTAACGCCGATGCCGGTTTCAAGGAGGTCGACGGCGTCAAAATCGGCGGCCGCATCCTCGACGACATCCCGGCCAAGGAGCTGAAACCGATGGCCGACGAGCTGAAGGCGCGCCTCGGCTCCGGCGTCGCGGTGCTGATCGCCCGTGGCGACGGCAAGGCCTCCATCGTCGTCGGCGTCACCGACGACCTGACGAAAAGGCTGAGCGCCGTCGACCTGGTGCGTGTCGGCGCCGCGGTGCTCGGCGGCAAGGGCGGCGGCGGCCGCCCCGACATGGCCCAGGCCGGCGGCCCGGACAGTGACAAGGCGGCCGAGGCCTTGAGCGCCATCGAGGCCGCACTCGCCGGCGCCACTGCGGGCTGACGCCGGCCATGCCCTCCGATCCGCCACTTGACAGGCGAGACCGCCCATGACCCGTTTTGCCGGCACGGACAGCTATGTCGCGACGCCCGACCTCAATGTCGCGGTCAATGCCGCCATCGCCCTGCAGCGCCCGCTGCTGATCAAGGGCGAGCCCGGCACCGGCAAGACCATCCTCGCCCGCGAGGTGGCGCGGGCCCTGGGCGCCCCGCTGATCGAATGGCACATCAAATCGACGACCAAGGCCCAGCAGGGCCTGTACGAATATGATGCAGTGGCCCGCCTGCGCGACGGCCAGCTCGGCGATCCGCGCGTGCACCACATCGCCAACTACATCGTGCCGGGCAAGCTCTGGGAGGCCTTTGTCGCCGAAGACCGGCCGGTGCTGCTGATCGACGAGATCGACAAGGCGGATATCGAGTTTCCCAACGACCTGCTGTTGGAGCTCGACTGCATGGAATTCCACGTCTACGAGACCCAGGAAACAGTGCGGGCCGCCCACCGGCCGATCGTCATGATCACCTCGAACAATGAAAAGGAGCTGCCGGACGCCTTTCTCCGCCGCTGCTTTTTCCACTACATCCGCTTTCCCGATCCCGACACCATGGCCGAGATCGTCCAGGTCCATTTCCCCGACCTGAAGCAGAGCCTGCTGCGGGAGGCCCTCACCCTGTTCTACGAGGTGCGCGAGGTGCCGGGCCTGAAGAAAAAGCCCTCGACCTCCGAGCTGATCGACTGGATCCGGCTGCTGCTGGTCGAGGACGTCGACCCGGAAACCCTGCGCACCCGCGATCCCAAGAAACTGATCCCGCCCCTGCACGGCGCCCTGCTCAAGAACGAACAGGACGTCCACCACTTCGAACGCCTCGCCTTCATGCACCGCCGCCAAGGTGGATAAGAAATATTGGAAAAGATTAAGATGGCAACACGAACGGTGGAAGACCTACTCAATGGTTATGGCTCCGGGCTGGAGTTTGAGAGCTTCATTCTGCCGATACTCCGCGACTCCGGGTATTTTGAAGATTTCAGAATCCGCAGATTTGACTGGGACTTCGGGCTGGATGCGACAGCGAGAAAACCAAGCGAAAATGATAACGATGTTCGGCTCTTCATTGATGTCAAATACTCCCAGCATGACAGGCGTGTGACATTGGACCCTCAGCATCCATCAGTTTCTGACGAAAGGTTATTGACGGTCGGAATCGGCGTGTGATTCAAGGAGTCCGCCCAAATTTTGAGCGGACTCGGCGCATGGA
>JAAAOG010000066.1 GCA_009909005.1 Alphaproteobacteria bacterium
CGAGGATTCGGCGCTCAACCGGGCCGGCGTCACCTTCTACCGCAGCGCCAACGATCCGGCAGAGCTGCGCCGCGGCCTGGAGACGGCCATCGCCGAGGCCGACGTCTTTGACATCACGCAATTCGAGTCGCAAAGCGGGGGAGAGCAGGAATGACGCGGTGGGTCGCGGCGGCGCTGGCCGCCCTCGCAATGCTGTGGGGTCCGATATCCAACCCGGGGACCGCCCGGGCGCAGATCGCCGAGCCGGATGTCCGGATCGGCTGGACCGCCTGGGCCGATGCCGAGATCGTCAGCAAGATGGCGGCGATCATCCTGCAGCAGGGCATGGGGCGCGATGTCGAACTGACGCTGAGCGACATCGCCATCCAATACCGCGGCGTGGCCGAGGGCGATCTCGACGCCATGCTGATGTCCTGGCAGCCGGCCACCCATGAGGACTATCTGCAGCGCTACGGCACCGCGCTGGTCGATGCCGGGCCGCTTTATTCCGGCGCCCGGCTGGGCTGGGCGGTCCCGGCCTATATCCCCGAAGACAGTGTCGCCTCGATCGCCGACTTGGCCGACCCGGCAGTGCGGGACCGCCTGGGCGGCACCATTACCGGCATCGACCCGGCGGCCGGGCTGATGCGTCTCAGCCGCCGGGCCCTGGACGTCTATGGCCTCGGCGATTACAGCCTGAGCGAGAGCAGCGGTCCGGCCATGGCGCTGCGGCTTGGCGACGCGATCGAGGCGGGAGAGTGGATCGTCGTCACTGCCTGGACGCCGCACTGGATTTTTGCCGAGTACGAGCTCCGCTTTCTCGAGGATCCGGAGGGCGTCATGGGCGCATCCGAATCGGTTCATGCGCTCGTCCGCCGCGGCTTTCCGGACGAGCAGCCGGAGGTGTACGCCTTTTTCGAACGGCTGGAGATCAGCCTCGAGCAGCTGCAGGACCTGATGGCGGAAGCGCGCCGTACGTCCGCGCGCGAGGCCGTGTACGCCTTTGTCGAGGCCAATCGGGAGCAGGTGCGGTACTGGATGCAGGGAGAATGACGCGGGCGCCCCGCCCTCATTCCGTCGTCTCTTCGCGCTCGACCCTGTCGAGCTCTCGCCAGAAATCCTTGAAGATCGTTTCCCGGATTTCGCGCTCCAGCCCGCTCGCCGTGACATGATCGGGATGGAAGTGCAGCGCGAAAACCCTCTTGATGCGGCGGATTTTCTTGTTGGCCTCGTGAGTGGCCTTGGCGCGGAGATGGGCGACCTGTTCTTCGGCGCGCTCGGCATCGGCCCGCGCGGTGCGGGCTGCCTGTTCGGCACTCTCCAGCCGGCGCCGCAGTTCCAGCATCTCGTCGGCATGGGCGCCCTTGCTGCCGGTCCCCCGCTCCGGCGCCCCTGCCGGCCCGGCTTCCAGCTCCGCCACCCGCCGCCGCAGCCGGGCAATCTCCGTTTCCGGGCCCTGGCCCTTGGCCCCGAGGACAATGTCTGCGCCAGGCTCGGTGCCCGGCGGTTCCGCGGCAGCTGTGACTGGAGCCGGTTCCTCGATCACCTTCGTGTAGAGATCGCGAATGCGCTGGCGGCTCTCACTCGACAGAAACCCCGATTTCAGGCGCTGTTCCAGTTCGACAAGGCGCAGCCGGGCATTGCCGCCCACCCGCCTTGAGCGGAGCAGGGCCTGGACCCGCTCAAGATCGGTCCTCGCCGGCTCCTGGTGCGTTTGCATGCCGCTCCCCTGTCGCTCCGCCACTCCGGCGTCCCTGCGCCGCTCCGCCGCTGTCATCGCCCAAGGCGTCCTGCCCGCTTCGCGCGAGGCAAGAGACTGTCTCCGCGGCTCCCGCTGTTGCAGGAATAGATCAGACAGATTACCAGAGCATTGACGCCAACATCAAGAAACAATTAAAATTAACGGCGTTTAACTATTTTTCTTTACTATATCGGGTGCAGTATCTATTCCCGCCCTTTCCGGGGCCGCAGGCGCGAGACACCATAGACCGTCACCGCCGCGCAGGAAATGCCGGCAATCGCTATGGCAATCGGCAGCGTTTCGCCATTGTAGATCCAGATCGCCGCATGGCTGCCGAGGAAGGCGCAGGCCATGGTCACGGTGCCGAGCAGCGCCGCTACCGAGCCCGTCGCGGCGCGGTTCGCGGACATCGCCCAGGTCAGCATCGGCGCCATGGCCACGCCGATCCCGAGCGTGTAGAAGGCGAAGGGCGCCACAAACCCCCAGAACCCGGTAAAGCCGGCCAGCGCCATCCCCAGCATGCCGAGCCCGCCCAGGGTGACGAGGACGAGCCCGAGATTGAGCAGCGGTTTCGGGCCGATCCGGATAATCAGCCGCGAGGTGCCGATCAGCCCGATAATATAGGTCAGCACCACGGCCGCCTGGGTCTGGCTGAACTGCCGCGGCGTCAGGCCCATTTCATCGATCAGAAGGAAGGGCGCGGCGGTGATGTAAAGCATCAGCCCGCCGAAAATCAGGCCGGACGCGCCGACCGGGCCGATGAAATCGCGCGTCATCAGCAGCCGCCCGTAAATCCGCGCCATCGGGCCCGGCCGCAGGGCATAGGGATTCGGCTGGGTGTTGCTTTCCGGCAGGGCGAAGAACAGCCCGACCAGGGCAAGGCCGGCCATCGCCGCCACAAGGTAGAAGTTCCAGCGCCATCCCAGCAGCAGCAGGATCTCGGCGCCGATAATCGGCCCGATCGCCGGCGCCAGCCCCTCCGCCATGGCGACATAGGCGTTCAGCCGGGTGGTCTTGGCGTCGTCGTAAAGCTCGCGGATGGTCGCCCGCGAGGTCACCGTCAGGCTGCAGACGGCCGCGCCCTGGGCGAACCGGCCGAGGGTCAGCATCTCGATGCTGATCGCCAGCGCGCAGACGAAGGTGGCCACCAGAAAGGCGACGCCGCCCAGCAGCAGGATCGGCCGGCGACCATACCGGTCGGACAGCGGCCCGTAGAAGAGGTTGGCGATGGTGATGCCGGCAAAGTACGCCGACAGGGTGAACTGCACGTCCTTGTTGGTCGTGGCGAATTCGTCGGCCAGCAGCGGCATGCTGGGCAGATACGTGTCCGTCGCCAGCAGCCCGCCCAACGCGTACGCGATGATCAGGAAGGGAAGTACGGCAGGAGGCTTTGGCGGAGGAGGCGCCGAATTCATCAGTGAGCGGCCGGCCAGTGTCGAAGCGGTCCGGTGGGATGTATGTCCGGGGGTGTATGTCCGGTTATGAGGGACAACGGCCCGGAGGGACCAGCCCCCTCGATGCACAGTGCGCATTTTTTCGTGAGCGGTCGAGGGGAAATCGCCGCGACCCATGCCGCGACCGATGCCGCGGCACCGGTTGTACGCCCCGCCGGCCGCCTCCGCCCGTCCCACGTTTCTTCTCTTTGAAAAAGCCCATGGCTGCGGCAGGTCGCGCGGCAGCGGCGGTGCGGCCCGCTGGGCGAGATAAAAACGGCCATACAATTGTGTGAAGGACGCATTGCGATTGAGTGCCTAATTTCAAACAGAGGAGTTTTCCATTTTTTTAATTTTTAAGCGTATCTCTGCAGTCCGCTTCGTGGCCCATCCCCACCGGTATTGCAGAAAGCGAGAACTCCATGCCCACACCTGATCAGGAGTCAAGAACGTCCCAAGACGCTCGCGAATTGCCAGCCCTGTACAATGAGCATTTCGATGTCGTTCGGGTCCGCTCTGCCCGGCTCCTGGATGCCGTCTACCGGTTGCGCTATCAGGTCTATTGCGTCGAACACCCCTTCGAGAGCGCGGCCGAGCATCCGGATGGTCGCGAGATCGACCCCTATGATGCGCATTCGATCCATGCGGCCCTTCTCCATCGTGAAAGCGGCACCGTCGTCGGGACGGTGCGCATCGTGCTGCCCCACCCGGAGCGCGGGCTGGCAGGGCTGCCCCTATTGCAGCTGGTCGATGAGCCGGTCCGGCACCGGCTTTCGGCGCTGGCTGAGCCGGGCGTCGCGGAAGTCTCGCGCTATGCGGTGAGCAAGCTGTTCCGGACCGGCGAGCCCATCGCTGGGGACAAGGCGGCGGCGCGCCGTGCGCCGGGAAGCGCGCAGCGGCTGATGCCCTACCTGACGCTGGGACTGCTGCGGGCGATGATGGCGATGTGTCGCGAGCAGGGGATCGCCTATATGGCGGCGGTCATGGAGCCGACCCTGCTCAGGCTTTTGACGCGGTTCGGCGTGCATTTCCTGCCGATCGGACCGCTGGTCGACTATCACGGCCTCCGGCAGCCGAGCCTTCTTGCCGTCGATGCCATGGAAGACGGGATCATCAACAAGTCTCGCGATTTCGGCGAGATCGTCTGCACGCCGATGGGCGAGGACACGGATAGCGCCGCGCTGGTGGCGGCAGAATAAAGGCCGGCCCTGCGGCCCTATCCGTAGTACCGGCGGTACCAGGCAACGAATCGGGGAATGCCCTCGTGGATCGTCGTCTTGGGCGCAAACGCCAGATCGCGGCGGCTGGCCTCGATATCGGCATAGGTCTCCGCCACATCGCCGGGCTGCATCGGCTCGAACTGCCTGACGGCCCGGCACCCCAGCGCCGTCTCCAGCACGGCGATGAAGTCGGTCAGCTTTTCCGAGCGATTATTGCCAAGATTGTACAGCCGGTGGGGCGCCTCGACCCCGCCGTCGGCCGGCGGCCGGTCAAGCGCCGCAAGAACCCCGTCGACGATATCATCGATATAGGTGAAATCCCGCCGCATCTCTCCATGATTGAAGACGCGGATCGGCTCGCCGGCCAGGATGGCGCGCGCGAAGAGAAACGCCGCCATGTCCGGCCGTCCCCAGGGCCCGTAGACGGTGAAGAAACGCAGCCCGGTCTGCGGCAGCCGGTAGAGATGGGCATAGGTATGAGCCATCAGCTCGTCCATGCGCTTGCTGGCGGCATAGAGCGACACAGGCGTGTCGACCCTGTCCCCTACGGAAAACGGCAGCTTGGCATTGCCGCCATAGACGGATGACGAGCTGGCATAGACGAGATGGCGGAGCCGGCCCAGGCGTCGCGCTTCTTCCAGCAGGACGAGCTGGCCGGTAACATTGCTCTCGATGTAGGCGAAGGGGTTCTCCAGGGAATACCGCACACCGGCCTGAGCGGCCAGATGGACGATCCCGGCAATGTCGGCATGAGCAGCGAAGAGAGCGGCCATCGCCTCCCGGTCTGCGAGATCGACACGGGCGAAGGTGAATCCGGCCCGCTCGCCCAGGAGGGCGGCCCGTGCCTCTTTCAGGCGGACATCGTAATAGCTGTTGAGGTTGTCCAGGCCGATCACCCGCTCGCCGCGATCGAGCAGCGCGCGGGCCGTGTGAAAACCGATGAAACCGGCAGCGCCGGTAACGAGGACGGTCACGATCTCTCCCCGGAACGCATGGCGGGCCGGCGCACACCGGTTCGGAAATGCCGCACGGGGCCTCCCTTCCGTGCCATCATGGGTGAAACTGGAACACCAGCCCGTCGATCAGCCCCGGCAAGGCCTCCGATACGCGGCCCAGGGCGGCCGCGTCCACCGGTTCATTGTCCGCCAGCGGAATGGAAAGGACGACGCCGGCGGCCGCGTCGTGACCACCCGACAGGACGGCCCGCAATTGCAGGAGCTTGGCGGTTACGCCGCTCTGTGTCAGATCGCCATCAACCCAGTAGAGCGGCACGACAAGCCGGCGCTCGCCGCTCCAGCGCCGGACCTCGACGGCCTCCACGGTCCGGAGCCCGCTTGACGACGTCCCGAGGTCCAGGCGCCGGGCTTCGATCCGGCTCCAGGGCCCGTCGCCACCGGCGCCTTCCGCCGGAACCGGCACCAGGCGATTGTGGTGGTTCACGAGTTCGGCCCCCTGTCGCTGGTGGGCATACCAGGCAACGAAAATGTCGACCGGACCGCCTCCCTCACCGGTATAGCGCGCCAGGTCGGCGGCATGGGCACCATGGAAATGCGGCTGCCAGTCATCCGGCGGTCCGGGGATCCGCTGCCAACCGGCGAGACGATCCGGGAGCCGCAGGGCCGCCTCGGGGCCGGCCGGGGCATCATAGCTCCGCCAGGCGGCAAAGGCCGGCCCGATCGCGGACACCAGGACAGCCGCCATGGTGGCGCCGAACAGCGCGGCACGCGCCGGGGCCGGGCGGCCGCCGCCGTTCGACCGCGGCGGGGCGTCCGCGGTCTCATCCTCGGAGCCGGGGTCGGGGTCGGGGTCGGCGGGCAGGCGCGGCCGAAGCATTAGACCGAGCCCGAGCAGCAGGACCAGGACAATCGACAGGAAAACCCAGCCGAAGAGGATATGGTCGACGCCGACGGCCACGGTATGATCCGTCCAATAGGCGATCAGCACGATCATCAGCGCCCGGAATCCGTTGGCGATGATCGGCACCAGCAGCGACAGGCCGACGAAAAGCAGACGGCGGCCCCAATCGCGGAAAAACATATAGGCGAAGAGCACGCCAAGCACGATCGTCGCAATCATGAAGCGCAGGCCGGCACAGGCTTCGGCGACCTCGAAACTGCCGCCCGGCAGGTGCAGGAAGATCCCTTCCCGAAAGACCGGGATGTCGAGCAGCCGCAGCCACCAGACGATGAAGTCGGTGGTCATGACCTGCAGTGGCGGCACCAGAAACTCGCCGAAGGGCACCATGAAAACCAGGAAGGCGAGGGGGAACAGCATGGCCCGGCAAACCCGCCAACCCAGGATGGCCAGGGTGACGGCCTGCAGAATGCCGACAAAGGCCAGCTGTTCGACGAGGGCGACATCCACCAGCCGGGCCATGAACCAGAGGACCGACAGGCCGGCCAAGGCGCCCAGCGCAATGGGGGCCGGACGCGGCTGCAGGTGGGAGAGCCGTGCCCGATCACGCCAGATCAGTGCGGCACTGATCACAGGAATGAGAAAGCCGTGACCGAACGTCGCGGAGTTGATCCAGATCGACACAAGACCGGCCGCGGTATCGGCAAAGACCACGGTCACGGCAAGGAGAGCGCCGAGCCAGACGGGCAGAACCGTTTGCCAGCCGGCCGCACCGGCTTGCCGGAGCGCGGGCGCGCGATCATGGTTGACCGCCGTCGTCATGGTCCATCTCCTCCATTCCCGGCCACGTCCAGGACCCGGTCGAGCCGGTCGAAACTGGATTGCCAGCCATAGGACGCGAGCACCCGTTGGCGCGCGTGCCTGCCCAAGGCTCCGGTCCCGGCCGTATCGGCCAGCAATGAGCCGATCACTGCGGCCCACGCGTCGGCGGTATCGGTCACCACAAGGTCGGTCCCGGCGACGCAGGCCTCGGCCCCGGCCGCCGCGGCCGGCGTCGTCAGGACCGGCCGGCCCATGGCCATGGCTTCCAGCACCTTGTTCTGGGTCCCGCGGGCGATCCTGAGCGGCGCCACCACAAGCGCCGCATGGGCGAGATAGGGCCGGGTATCCGGGACGCGTCCGGTCACGACAATGCCGGGCCGCTCCGCCAGGCGCTGAACCGCCGGGTCGGGGTTGGCGCCGACGATCCAGAAACGGACCTTCGGCCGGGTCCGGCGCACCGCCGGAAGTACGGTCTCGGCAAACCAGGTCACGGCATCGACATTGGCCCAGTAGTCCATGGCGCCGGTGAAGACCAGCGCCGTGTCACCGGGCGCAAAGGGGCTGGCGAAATCCTGCGCCGGATCGAAGAACACCGTGTCCACACCGTTCGGGATCGCCATCACCTTGCCGGCCGTCTCCGGTGCGAGGCTCCGGAAGAGCGCCGCTTCATTGTCCGAGACGAAGACGCTACGAGCCGTCCGCACCGCCGTTTCACGTTCGAAGGCAAGCAATGCGCGGCTCTCGCGGCGATAAATCCAGCCGCCGGGGCCGGATTTCCGCTCGGCATATTGCCGCCATTTGTCGCTGTCGACGTCGACGAAATCGACCACGGCCGGCAAGGCACGGGCCGCCTGCGCATTGAGATATTGCGCCATCGCCGAAGAGAAGACGAAGACGGCGTCGATCGGGCGCCTTGTGCAGATATCCGCCACCCAGCGGCGCATGGCGGCACGGCGGAAATGCCGGATGGTGATCGGCATGCCGTCGAGGAGAGCGCCGGCATTGCCCGGCCGCAGCGGCGACCGCGGCAGCTGGACGAAATTGGTCTCCTGGCAAATGTCGAGAAGCGTCGCGACATGGTCCCAGTCGGCCGGATCGTCGATGAAGCAGCCGAGATGGACGCGGTGGTGCGCCGCCAGATGCGCCAGGAAGTTCCACGAGCGGATTTTGTCGCCCTTGTTGGGCGGATAGGGAATACGATGGCCGAGAAAGAGAATGTCCGCCATGTCCTCAGCCCAGATTGCGTGCCAGGAGCGGGCCGAGCACTTTGCTGACCGGCAGAGGCAGACGCCGCCATAACGCGATCATCGACCGGTATTTCGGGTTGGTCGGATTGAGATTAGGCAGCGCCGACAGGCGGTGGAGGTGGTAGCTGTAGATCAGCGGCTCCGGCTCGAACCCCCAATGCTTCTTGAAGGCGTAGGCCCCGGTTCCGGCCTTGCTGCGGCCGAAGTCGAACAGCCGATAGCCGCGTTCGGCTGCGCGGCGCATCACCTCCCAGTACATGACGTCGTTTGCGGCAAGCTCCCGGGCGGCCAGCGTGGCGCCGCCATAATAGGGCAGCACGACATCGCGGAAGTAGAAGTTCAAAACGCTGGCGATGGCCTCGCCGTCATGAACCACCGTGAGGATATCGCTGCGTCCGGCGAAAACCTGCCGCAGGACCCGGAAATAGCGCTTGGGGAAGACCGGCGTGCCGAGATTGCGCACGCTGATGGCGTAGATATGATGCAGACGGTCCACGCCCTCATCCGTTTCCCCGACGAGACCGGCCTTCAACCCCTTGCGCACCATCGCCCGCTGCTTGCGCGGAATGGCCTTCATATTGACCTCGGGATCGGGGTCGATGTCCCGCCGGAAAACCGCATAGAGGTCGCCGCGGACTTGCCAGGCCGGTTTGCCGTGCCCTGTCGCGGCCTGCGCCTGCCCGGCAGCATCGTCCGGCGGCGGCGGGCAGCGATATTCGAGATAGTCGACGTTCAGTCGTTCCGCTAGCGAAACAGCATAGGAGTCCAACGCCTCACGGCTCTCGCGATCGCTCGCCAAGGGCCCGCCGGAAACGCAAAAGGCGTTGGAGATCAGAGCGTTGCCGAACAGTCGACTGCGGACCTGGGTCAGCGGAAGGACGCCGGTGAGCACACCGTCGCGTTCCGCCAGGGCATAGAAGGTGCGATGCCCGAGACCCTCGCCCAGCACCGTCCGCCATCCCGCCAGATGGAAAAAGCTGCCCTGCGGATGCCCTTCGACATAGGCATCCCAGCGGGCGCTGTCCGCCGGCTGCATGTCCCGGACTGTCATGAGCGATGGCAAACCATGCATGGCTTATTCCGAAGGCGGCTGGGTTGCGGTGCCTGTCCCGCCCGGCAGCGTGCCTTCCGCGGCCGCACCGATCGGCCCGGCGAAGACGCGATCCATCCGGTCCCAACCGAAATCGCGAAGCAGCCGGTCGATGCGGCCGGCGGTTCGCGAGAGATTGACATAATGCCGGAAACGCGTCTTCCGGCTCAGGCCGGCGGGTCGCGGCTGATCGGGATCGATTTCCCAGGGATGGGTATAGAAGATGCAGGGCATGCCGTCCGCGCGATTGACCCGGCGCATGGCTGCCCGCGACAGAGCGTAGGGAAACAGCCTGAAATACCCGCCCCCGGAACAGGGCCAGCGATGTCCGAACCGCTCGACGGTGGTCATGGGCAGCTCGACCACGCCGTCCGGCCCGCCCGGAAGAAAAGCCGTCCGCGGCGCATTGACCATGCCGTAATGGTCATGGCGGATCGGATAGATGCTGGAGCTGTAGCTGTGGCCTTCCTCCCGCAGGATCCGGTAGGCCCAAAAGCTGCGGCCGTCGATGGAGAAGCTGGCCGCCCGGTAGCCGGTCACGCGGGTTCCGGAAAGGTCCTCCAGGACACCCTTTGTCCGGCGGACATCGGCGCGGAATTCCTCGGGGCTCTGCCGCCAGACCCGGACATGCGCCCAGCCATGGCTGGCGATCTCATGCCCGGCCTCGGCAATGCGGCGGATCAGCGCCGGATAGCGCGCCGCGATACAGCCGAGAACGAAAAAGGTCCCGGTCACGCCGGCCGTCTTTAGCATGAGCAGGAACCGATCGGTGGCCGCCTCGACCCGGCCCGGCCAGCGGCTCCATGCCTCGGGCGATATGACATCGGCAAAGGCCTGAACCTGATAATAGTCCTCGACATCGACCGTAAAGGCGTTCAACACCCCCGGCGCCACGGCCGCGGGAGCCGGCGTCGCGGCGGTTTCCGGCATGAACGCGGGCCCCTGCCGCTGCGGCGCTGGATCGTCTTCGCGGCGCTGCACAGTCGGATCAATGGCGGTCATCGTATCGTTCCGCGCGGAAAGAGGTCGATTCGGTGGTCCCGGACATCGTTCCGTTGCCGAAATATCGTGTTGCGATGTCGATCCCGCGCTTGATCGTCCGCTCATGGTGGTGGACATAGCGTTCAAGCAACTCAACCCGCTCGGAAAGGGCGGACAAGGTGGAGGCCAGTTGCGGGTCGTGTCCGTTGGCGGCGCCATGGCCGGCGCCATGGCCATTGCCGGCCGCCGAGAGGCTGGTCTGAACGTTCGCCTGCTCCACCTCTCCACGCAACTCTTCGGCGACAGCCACCACCATAGCATCATCTATTGTATGTATTTCCTCTAGGAAACCGAAAAGGAGCAGACGCGCGCACAGCGTGTTGATCCGCCGGGGCACGCCGCCGGTCTCGGAGTGGATCATTTGCAAGGCTTCGGAGGAGAATCTGGGATCGTGGTTCCATCCGACGATGCGGAGCCGATGCTCGACATAGGCGCCGGTATCCGAAACGTCGAGCGGCCCGAGATGGAATGAGGCCACGACGCGCTGGCGCAGCTGCTCGAGTTCGGGACTGGCCAGCAGCGGCCGGAACTGCGGCTGGCCGATCAGAATCGTCTGCAGCCCCTCTCGCCCGTCCTGCTGAAAATTCGACAGCATGCGCAGCTCTTCCAGAGACCGGGTCGGCAGGTTCTGCGCCTCGTCGATGATCAGCAGCGGCCGGATCCCGTGTTCGGCGCAGTCGCGAACGAAGCGCTGAATGCGGCGCAGGACTTCGGCCTTATCGCTGCCCACATCTTCCAGCCCGAATGCCGCAGCCGCCATGCGGAGCGTGTCCGTCGGGTCGAGCTGCGAATAGACCAGGGTGCCGGCCACAAAGGCGTCCGGGTCGAGGGTTGCCAACAGGTGATTGATCAGCATGGTCTTGCCCGTGCCGACATCCCCCGTCACGACGATGAACCCTTCGGCTTGGTTGAGGCCGTAAGTGAGATAGGCCATAGCACGCTTGTGATTCTCGCTCGCGAAGTAGAAGCGAGAATCGGGGCTCAACTGGAAGGGCAGCCCGGTGAGGCTATAGAAGCTCGCATACACGGCGAATTAGAATCTCTTGGTCAGAGAGAGGGTCACGAGGTTCTCGGTCGCGGTTTCGTCCTCGGCGCTCGAGTCCTGATGTTGGAAGACATAGCCGAAGAACATTGACAAACCTTCACCAAGATTGTGCGACAGAGATGTACGAACCGTATATAAGTCGTCGACCCGTTCGTCCGCGGTACCGAAATCCACCTGTTGATAGCCGATCCCGATGGACCCGTTCGTACGCCGGTTCAGCTGGCGCCGCCAGCTGGCGCTGCCGCCAAAGCCGCGCTCCGTCCGGCGCGTCGTATCAAGGATTTCGCGCGTCTCGTAAAAACCGCCGAAGCGGTAGGTGTTGCGGCGGCGGTCCAGGGTCAGAATGCTGTCGAAACGGTTGCGACGAAAGGACTCGGCCCGCAATCCGAAAAGGTCGGCGGTGCTTTCCAGCGGTTCTCCGGTACGCGTGTCGATCAGCTGCCCTTCGTCGTTCACGCCGAGACTACTCAAATCCCGCAGAAACACCTGCTCTTCGGTCTCCAGGGTTTGTTCGAAACGGGCCAGGAAACGCGATCCCGGAGCGATTTCGTAGGTGAGATCGAGGCCGAAATCGTCATTGTCGAAGCGGCGGCCGTAGGTCACGGTAGCACTCAGCCGGGGGTTCGGGGTGAAACCGAGGCCGACGTTCCAGAACAGGCCGTCGGGGACATCCGTCACCTCCGCGTCCTCGATACTGTCATGCCCGACCGTCCCGAGAAGGGCAAAGGTGCGGTCGAGCGCCACTCGCCCATTGGCTTCATTCGTGAACCGCTCCACTTCCTCCCTTTCGTCGCCGGCGTCTTCGACACGGTAGATGCTGGCGAGGCGCCACTGAAACCGGTTGAACATGCGCCCACTGGAAAAAGCGGTGCTGGCCGAATAGGTCAGACCGTCTTCACCATCACCGCGGTCGCCATCGCCATCCCCGCCGATCGAGACATAGCCGAGGGACAACCGCGTCTCGTTGTCGACAAAGCGGCCAAACCGGTATTGTACGAACGGGCTGATCTGATAGCGCTGGACGGTCGCCCGATCGTCGGATCGCTCGACATTGCTGGCCGACGGCCGGCTGCGGGCATCGATTAGCTCCCGGGAGATCGCCGCCTGCGCGTCCACGAAAAGAATGTCCTCGACCAGTTCGAACCTGTTCAAGGACTGCAGCCGCGTATCGGCGGTCTGACGCAGGTCGAAGCCGCCTTCATCAGTGGAATATTCAAGCGAGACAGCGGCGTTCAGCACGGTCCGGAATCGCCCTGCATCCAGATCGAGACTGACGCCCGGCTGGATGAAGTAAACGAAGTCGTCGCGGGCATCGGCCTCGAAGTCGACATTGTCGGTATAGGACACGCCCGTCGTGACGAACGGGCTGACCCGCAGTCGCCCGCGGATTTCGTCAATGTAAATGTCGGGCGTATAAAACCCGGTATCGTCGGCCGCTGCCGGTCCAGGGGACGGTTCCGTGCCAGACTCCGGGCTGGTTCGCGACACGGCGAGGCCGCTATGAGTCGCGATCAGACCTGTGAGAATAAGGCCCTGGATCCCGAGGGCGAGCGGCCGGCGACCGGACCCGTTGCAGGGGTCCGGCGCAGGCCGTAAGCATCTGGCGGTTCTTACCCGTGCCATGGCGTCGCGTTCATCGCAAGGACCGTTGGTAGTCGGAGTAATGGCTGCCGAAGCTCAGTCCGGCGAAGAAGGAACTCGCCTTGTTCAGCAGCATGGACACCCGCGGACAGTCTTCGATCAGGTCCAACGCCGACTGCACCGATGATTCTCCGGTGCGATCGGCCTGGACGACCAGAAGCACCTGCCCGACCCGATGCGCCAACACCGAGGATTCGCTGGCGGCCAGCAGCGGCGGTGTGTCGAAGATGACGATCCGGTCCCGATAGCGACTGGCCATTTCTTCGATCAGTTGTCCCATACGGTCGCTGGCCAACAATTCCGTGGTCAGCATATGGCTCTTTCCGGCCGACACCAGGGACAGCTTGCCGATATTCGTGCGGACAATGGCCTGCCCCAAGTCCATGTCGCGGTCTTCGAGAACATCGATCAGCCCGGCATTTTCCTCCAGGCCGAGGATCGAAAACACCGAGGGGCGGACGACATCCGCGTCGATCAGCATGACATGGATATCACGCTCGATTGCCAGGCTGATGGCCAGATTGACGGCGATGAAGGACTTGCCCTCACGCGGGAGGGCACTGGTCACCATGATGACATTATCCTTGGTCGCCGCCAGGCTCGCCGGGTCGGGATTGGCGAAGGCCGATTTGAGCAGCGGCCGCTTGACCATTCGCATTTCCTCGGAGGTGCGGGTGACCGGCTTTCGCGGCGAAATGAATCCCATGCGCTCCAGCCGGTCGAAATCGATGGCGACCTTGCGATTGCCGGCACCCGGCCCCGCGACCACGGCCGCACCCTGCGGCGGCACCGCACCATTCGCGCGCACGACCCGGGGCCGCTGGCGACCGGGACCGGGCAAGGGCACCGGCCGCGGGCTCTCGGCGTGCGGGGCCTCGGCACGCGGGGTCTCCTGTCCGTTCGCGGGCGTGCGGGCGATTTCCGCCCGATCCGTCTCCGGCCCCCGGGCTCGATCGGCCGGAACGGGTCGGACAATCTCCGGCCCATCGGATGGCTGGCCGGAGCGGGTCTGAACCCGGCTCAGGCGGGCGGCTGCCCGTTCGATCGTGGTCTGAGCCATGTCCCCTCAACTCATCGTCATCGGGCCATTGGCGACGCCCATCGCCATTCCGGCGAAAACGCCGAACAGACCCAAAACCAGGACGGCGAAGCCGGCGAGCTCGACCGCATGGCGGCGCCGGTCGCGCGGCATCCGGACCCGGGTGACACAGCCAAGAACCGGGCGGTCGGCGATCATTTCGAGACGTTTTGCCGTACTGAAGGTGCCGGAGGTGATCCCCAGCAGCACAGCGAAGGCGCCGCCAGCACCAAGGCCCAGCACAAGGACGGCGCTGCGCAGGATCAGCCGGCTGGGTCCGCTGGGAATGACGGGCTCGACCGGCGGCTCGACGATGCGGAATTCGACGGCGTCGGTCTGGGTGTCCACCACTTCGGCAAACCGGGCCTGCTCGCGGCGATCAACCAGAGACTGATAATTATTGCGAACCGTTTCAACCTGACGCTGAAGACGCGTAAATTCCGACCGGACCTCCGGCGCCTGCTCGAGAAGCGCCGTCAATTCGGCAATGGTCGAATTCAAGGCATCGATCCGCTGCTCATAAGAGGCGATCGCGGACTCCTGGCGGTTCAGCATGGACCGCACCTGCTCGATCATCGGCGTGGTGGCCCCACCCGAGCCATCCGGCGCGCCGCGCAAGCGCTGCTGCTCACGCTCCAGCAGACGCTCCGTCAAGACCACCTCCGGATGTTCCGGGGTGTAGCGCATCAGCAGCTCATCGAGATAGGACCGCAGCTCGGCGACGCGCTGGCTCTGCGGCGATCCCGCCTGGGCGCCCGCCGCCAGGCTCTCCTGAAGCCGAGCGAGGTCGATCGTCAGACTGTCCCGTTCTTCCCGCGCCTCCTCCAACGCCAATTCGAGCCGATCGAGATCGGCCTCGGCGGCCTGCAATTGGACCTCATAGCTGTTCGGCCCCGGCAGAAAACCCCGATTGGCAACCCGGAACTCGGCGAGGACGGTTTCGCGTCCATCGAGCCTGCGTTCCTCCTCCCGGATCTGCTGGTCAAGAAAACGTTGCGTCGCCTGCAAATCCTCCCGATTGGCGCCGAGATTGGTTTCCACAAACAGATCAAGAACAGCGCGAACGACCTCAAAGGCCTGACGCGGGTCCGAATCCTCATAGGATATCGCAAAAATATTGTCTCTCTCGCTGGTTTCAACCCGAATGCGCGAGGCAAGTTCTGCCGCCAGCCGCTCCTGCGCCGCCGGTGTGCTGGCCCTGACATCCAGATCGGTCATCCGCATGATTTCACGAATGTTCGGCCGGCTGAGCAGCGTCCGCCGGACGAGTTCAAGTTCCGCCATCATATTGGCGTCCATATCGGCGGCCAGCCCGCGCATCAGCGGCCGGATCAGGGACTGGGTATCGATGTAAACCCGGGTCGATGCGGAATAATTGTCGGGAATTTTCTCGACGACGTACCAACCGCCAAGGCAGACGACCCAGGCAACAAGCAGGCCATACCAGCGCCGGCGCCAGGCGGCGGCAGCATAGCCGAGGACCTGCATGATAACTTCCTGGATCATTCGCCGACCGGTCTCCCTCGCGCCGCGCATCCCGTATCGACGGGATGGAAAAGGATCCAATCCAATATCGGAATATGCTTGCCACGGGCCCGGCGCACCAGCGCCGCAAGCCGGAAGCGATCAGAAAAACGTTTCCGGCACGATGATCACGTCGCCGGGCCTGACGGCGACATTGGCCGAGATATCGCCGTCGCGCAGAAGGTCATCAAGGCGCAGGCGGAACTGCCGCTGCTCCCCGTCGACCCGACGGACCAGGGTTGTCCGGTTGCCGGCCGCGAATTCGGTGAGCCCGCCCACGGCGATCATCACGTCGAGAACCGTCATATTGTCCCGGAAGGGGATCGCCTGCGGCTGCGCCGCCTCCCCGACGATCCGGATCTGCCGGTCGAACGGACCGACGAAATCGCTGACCCGCACCGTAACGAACGGATCCAGAATGAACTGGCCGAGCCGGCCTTCGATTTCCCGGGCAAGCGCACCCGGCGTGCGGCCGGCCGCATCGAGGTCTTCGACCAGCGGCAGGGTCACCCGGCCATCCGGCCGCACGATCGCGGTCGTCGAAATATCCGGATTGCGCCAGACGAAGACGTCGAGCGTATCGAGGGGGCCGATAATATAGGTCTCCGCCTCGGTCCGGGTTGCCGGGTCGGCCGGCGGAAGCTGGGTCGTCGGGCCGCTACATCCGATCAGGATGAAAAGGCCAAAGAAGAAACAGACAAGGGGACGGGCCGCCATTTCGGTTCTCCTGCGCAGCCACGTGCCGGGCTGCACTCTCGCAGCCATCGCAGAGCGACACTGTACTTGGATATCTGGTGGTTTGCAACACGCATGGGTCGAAATGTGGCCGTTCCGTTGCGAAAACGATCGACAGGGCGGCGCCAGCCCGGCCATGCGGGTCACGACGATCTTGACGCATTTTTCTCTGACATTGCTTAGGAAGCTGTAAATAGCCGTCCCAGGCCATCTTGTGAGCGCCATTGCCCGCTCAGTGTTGCCCCTGCGCTGCCGGCGCGTCCGGCGGGCGCCCGCGCAGCCGGCGCACCACCTGCGGCCCGAGATTGCGCATCGCCTGGGCAAGACCAATAGGTCGCCGCGGATCATAGGCCGCCAGACCCCAGCGCTGCCGGCGAAGAGGCAGCCAGTCGCGCTTATAGGCGTCGTCGCCGCGGCCGAAATCAATCTCGTCGAAGCCGCCGGCGTCCAGAGCCTCGGCCATCATGTGCCGGGTCAGGATCGAGCCGGGCGATACGCTCTGACAATGTGCGTCGTAGGACAGTTTAAAGATGGTCGCTCTGCGGCTGGCGACCAGCCATAGCTGGGCCGCCGCCGGTTTTCCGTCAAGCCACAACAGACCGAGCCGAACGATACCGGCGGCCAAGCCCGTGCGGATCAGCCCCGCCATGAAGGCCGGATAGGGCTCGGGCGGCTTCCAGCTGGCCTGGTGCACCTGCTCATAGGCTGCGATGGCGCGGTCCGCCCGCTCGACATCGGTCAGGATTTCCAGATCGACCCGGTAGGCGCGGTGCATGGCCCTTTCCTTTCGGCGGACCGTATTGCGCAGGACCGCCGGCCGCTCGCGCCAATAGGCGGCCATGTCGAGGCCGGCAACCGGCAGGTACCAGGTCCCGAAATGCGGAAACCGCTCGACCCGGTAGCCGCTTTCCCGCAAGGCCCGGTCCAGTGCGGCCAGGGCCTGCGACCGGTCGTCCAGGGCATCGAAGAGAATGCGTGTCGGCCGGTCATTTCGTGCCCGAACCGATTTCACCCAGCCGGCTGCCGCCGCCGCCGCCGCCTCCGGCGCCAGGGTCTCCAGCCCGGGCGGCGCGAAACGGCAGCTGTAAAGGCTGCTGAGCCCGGACAGCAGGCGGCCGCGAAACGGGCCGAAGCGATCCGGCCGGCTGCGGACAGGGAAAAGGCAGGGCGGCCCCTCCGCGGCCGTGACGATATCGAAACGAGCCTGGTCGTCGGGATCGAGTCCCGTCTCGATGAAGTTGGCGAACCAGGGATACGTCTCAAAGGCGTCTGTCCCAGGGATCATGGCGGCGAACAGCCCAGCCACCGCCGTCGGGTCGGCGACGCTCTGCACGCCCGCGACGCGCGGCGCCGAAGCGCCGGCGGCCCCGGCGGCTCCGGCGGCCTCGCTCCAAGCGCTGTCGGTTTTCGATATGGCCGGCGTCAAGGCGTCACCTGCGGCAGGCCGGCGCCGGCCGCCGGCCCCTCCAGAAAGGCCTCGAACATGATCAGGGCCCACAGCGCCCGGGCGTGATCGCGCGTCCCGCGGCGATGCTCGGTGACCAGCCGGCGGATCGCCGCCGTGTCGAACAGGCCGCTGGCTGCCAGCGCCGAACCCTCGGCCAGGGCCGTGCAGCGGCCGGCAAGCGCACCGCGCAGCCAGTCGGCGAGCGGAATGGAGAATCCCATTTTCGGGCGATGCAGAAGCTCGTGCGGCAGCAGCGGCGCCAGGGCGCGTTTCAAAATGGCCTTGCCGGCAAAGCCCTCCACCTTGCAGGACGCCGGCAGGCTCATGGCCCAGGCCACCAGTTCGTGGTCGAGCAGCGGCGGCCGCAATTCCAGACCGTGCGCCATGCTGGCCCGGTCGACCTTGGTCAGCATGCCGCCCGGCAGCCAGGTCTTGAAGTCGAGATACTGCACGCGGGCCAGCGGATCGGCGCCCGCAACGGCCTTGCCGTGCTCCCGGAACACCTCGATCGCGTCATAGCCGTCCAGCTGCCGACGGAAATCCGGGCTGTAAAGCCGGTGCCGCAGGCCCGCGGGAATTGCGCTGACCGCCCGGCCATAGCCGCCGATCCAGTCGCTCGCCAGGGCTTCGCAGGTCGCTTTTCCGCGCAGCCATCGCGGCGCCCAGTCGAGCTTCGGCCAGGCCGCGGCCAGAGCACCGAAGACCGGCCGGCGCAACGCTTCGGGGAACCGCGCCTTCAGCTGCTCCTCCCGCAAATGAAAGGCATGCCGGCGATATCCGGCAAAGCTCTCGTCGCCCCCGTCGCCGGTCAGTGCCACGGTAACGTGCCGGCGGGCAAGGCCACTGACCAGATAGGTCGGCAAAGCGGAGCTGTCGGCAAAGGGCTCGCCATAGACGCCGGCCAGCCGGTCGATCAGGCCACCGGCATCGATCCCGACAGTCATGCGGTGATGCGCGGTGCCGTAGCGCTCCGCCACCATGGCCGCATAGCGGCTCTCGTCGAAGGCCGCCTCCTCGAAGGCGATCGAGCAGGTGACCACCGGCCGGGCAGACGCCCCGGCCATCATCGCCACCACCCCGCCGGAATCGACGCCGCCGGACAGGAAGGCGCCGAGCGGCACGTCGGAGACCATCCGCATGCGCGTCGCCGCATCGAGGCGGGCCCTGAGCTCCTCCTCCAGGCTCGCCGCCGTCATGGCCGGCGAGTCGCCGAGCGGGACGTCCCAGTATTGCCGGACGGCCGGCGCGCCGGCGCCGCGTCCGGCCACCAGCAGCTCGCCCGGTGCCAGCTTGGCAATGCCGCGGAAGATCGATTTCGGATCCGGAACATATCCGTAAGCGAAATAGTTCTCGACCGCCTGGGGATCGAGCGGCGGCGTCTCGGGCAGGGCGGCCAGGACGCCCGAAATCTCCGAGGCAAAGACCAGCTCGCCGGCGGGGGTCACCGCGTAATAGAGCGGTTTCTCGCCGATGCGGTCGCGCGCCAGGATCAGTTGTCCACGCCCGGCGTCCCAAAGGGCAAAGGCGAACATGCCGCGCAGCCGGTCGAGCACGCCCTCGCCCCATTCGGCCCAGCCATGGACGATCGCCTCGGTATCGCAGCGTGTGGCGAAGCGATGCCCCCGACCGGCGAGGTCGTCCATCAGCGCCTTGAAATTGTAAATCTCGCCATTGAAGACGATCCGTATCGTGCCCGCCGCATTGGCCATGGGCTGGGCCCCGCCCGCGAGGTCGATGATCGCCAGACGGCGATGAACCAGCCCCAGTCCCGGCTCGACATGGCTGCCCGAGCCGTCGGGACCGCGATGGGCAATCCGCGCGCTCATCGCCGCCAGCCGTTCGGGATCGATCGGCCGCTGCCCGCGCAGATCCATGATGCCGGCCAGGCCACACATGCTTGATTTACCCGGTAAGACGGTTCATGAGGGATACTCGTGGACGCAAACAGGCGCTATCGACGGTACCATAGCCACCGATGGTTTCCGCAGCGTAACGCCGTATGAACATCCTGACCGTCACATCGCTGTATCCGAATCGCGAAATGCCGAGACACGGCATATTCGTCGAGAATC
>JAAAOG010000187.1 GCA_009909005.1 Alphaproteobacteria bacterium
CCCGGAGGTGCTGGAGAGCCGCTTCCCGGTGCTGCTGGACAGCTTCGCCATCCGCCGCGGCTCGGGCGGGGCGGGGCGGCACAGGGGCGGCGACGGCGCGGTCCGGCGCCTGCGCTTCCGCGAGCCGATGACCGCGGCGATCCTCGCCAATTGCCGCAAGGTGCCGCCTTTCGGCCTGGAGGGCGGCGAACCCGGCGCCTGCGGCCGCACCTCGGTCGAACGCGCCGACGGCCGCGTCGAAGAGCTGGCCAGCACCGACCGGACCGACATGGCCGCCGGCGACCTCCTGGTCATCGAAACCCCCGGCGGCGGCGGCTTCGGGACGAAATCATGAGTCTGAGGGCGTGCAGTGCAAGAATGCGGTCGTAGTCGTAGGGCAGGCACATGTGCCTGCCAATCACGGATGACGGCGGTCAAAGACGATCCTGGTGTACAGTGCGCTTCATTTCGGCCGATTTCGGCGCCGACTCACTGATTCATGCTCTGGAAGAAGTCCTGGTTGGTTTTAGTACCGCGGAGTTTGTCGAGCAGGAATTCCATGGCGTCCGTGGTGCCCATGGGCATCAGGATGCGGCGCAGCACCCACATCTTGCTGAGGGTATTCTTGTCGCAGAGCAGCTCTTCCTTGCGGGTCCCGGACTTGCTGATGTCGATGGCCGGGAAGGTGCGGCGGTCGGCGATCTTGCGGTCGAGTATGATCTCGGAATTGCCGGTGCCCTTGAACTCCTCGAAGATCACCTCGTCCATGCGGCTGCCGGTATCGATCAGCGCCGTGGCGATGATGGTCAGCGACCCGCCTTCCTCGATATTGCGGGCGGCGCCGAAGAAGCGCTTCGGCCGCTGCAGGGCGTTGGCGTCGACGCCGCCGGTCAGCACCTTGCCGGAGGACGGCACGACGGTGTTGTAGGCCCGGGCGAGGCGGGTGATGCTGTCGAGCAGGATGACCACGTCGTTCTTGTGCTCGACCAGCCGCTTGGCCTTTTCGCTGACCATCTCGGCGACCTGGACATGGCGGGCCGCCGGCTCGTCGAAGGTCGAGGAAATCACCTCGCCCTTCACCGAGCGGGCCATGTCGGTGACCTCCTCCGGCCGCTCGTCGATCAGCAGCACGATCAGATAGGCCTCCGGATGGTTGGTGGCGACGGAATGCGCAATGTTCTGCAGCATCACCGTCTTGCCGGTGCGCGGCGGCGCGACGATCAGCCCGCGCTGGCCCTTGCCGAGCGGTGCGACAAGGTCGATGACCCGGGACGTGAAGTTCTTCTTCGTCACGTCCGGGGTTTCCATGACCAACGCCTTGTCCGGATAGAGCGGCGTCAGATTGTCGAAATTGATGCGGTGGCGGACCTTTTCCGGCTCCTCGAAATTGATCGAGTTGAGCTTGGTCAGGGCGAAATAGCGCTCCCCGTCCTTGGGCGAGCGGATTTGCCCTTCCACCGTATCGCCGGTGCGCAGGCTGAAACGGCGGACCTGGCTTGGCGAGACGTAGATGTCGTCCGGTCCCGGAAGATAGTTGGCCTCCGGCGATCGCAGGAAGCCAAAGCCGTCCGGCAGAATTTCGAGTACACCGGATCCGAAAATCGCGACGTCATTCTCAGCAAGCTGCTTGAGAATGGCAAACATCATATCCTGCTTGCGCAGGTTACTGGCGTTTTCGATTTCCAGGTCTTCCGCATAAGCCAATAGCTCAGCGGGCGATTTAACCTTCAGTTCCTGAAGATGCATGTGCGGCCCCGAGAGACGGTGCTGAGACGCGCCCAAAAAGCACCGGGCACGAGAGGGGAGGAATGGAGCGGTGGGGCGCGGTTGAGGCTGGCGGAAAAACCGCCGGTTTCTTGCTGCCCCGTATGCTGGGAGATCCGATCGGAA
Source organism: Alphaproteobacteria bacterium (assembly GCA_009909005.1). Classification (GTDB taxonomy): domain Bacteria; phylum Pseudomonadota; class Alphaproteobacteria; order DSM-16000; family Inquilinaceae; genus JAAAOG01. Next base: position 1,870 of record JAAAOG010000187.1, read on the forward strand.
CGCGGGAGACGCGGGAATCGGCCCTTGTCATCTAGATAGGTAACCGATTCCGTGATGCAAGTCAATCAGTGCGACATCATGCACCGCCATTCAGCCCCAACCGCGCGCCCTCGACAACCGGACTTTGGACGAACGGCAGGAATTAAACGAAAACCGTCGCGACCTTCCCGGACCGGATCGTTTCCTTTCGCGGTGGCTCCCGCCGCCCTTGCTTCAGAACGGCTCGACAATCGCCAGGATCACGATGCCGATCATCAGCACGGTCGGCACTTCATTGGCATAGCGGTAGAACACATGGCTGCGGGTATTGGCGTCGGCGGCGAACTGCCGCCGCCAGCGCGCCATCACCATGTGCATGACTGTCAGCAGCACGACCAGCAGCAGCTTGCCGTGAAACCAGCCGGCCGCCCAGAGGTCCGGCCGCACCGCCAGCATGGCGATGGCGAACAGCCAGCTGGCGATCATCGCCGGGTTCATGATGATGCGCAGCAGCTTGTGCTCCATCACCTTGAAGGTCTCGCTGGTTTCCGAGCCGATCGTGGCCTGGGCGTGATAGACGAACAGCCGCGGCAGATAGAACAGGCCGGCCATCCAGGCAATCACCGCGATGATGTGGAAAGCCTGAAGCCAGAGATAATGACCGGCCAGAAAGTCCATCATGCCGCACGATCCTTCTTCAAAGCCGGCGTCTGCCGTTGCGGGCTCGTCGGCATTTGCGGTGCGGCCGCCTGGTTCGGGCAGCCCTTCCACCCGGCGTGACAAACCCGGCCGTCGCAATGCGCACGAATCTCCGCCGTCCCGCCGGCCACCTCGCCCACCAGCCGCGCCAGTGCCCGGATGAAGGCCGGCTCCGTGCCGACGGTCGGCACCCGCGCGAAATACGGCACCCCGACGCTTTCGGCAAGATGGCGATACTCGATCTCGATCTCGTAAAGCGTTTCGGAATGCTCGGACACGAAGGCCATCGGCACCACCAGCACCGGGACGCCGTCATGGCCGGCGCGCCGAATCTCGTCCTCGGTCGACGGGCCGATCCATTTCAGCGGTCCGACGCGGCTCTGATAGCAGCTGACCCAGTCGAGCTCCGGATCGCCCAGCCGGTCGACGAGCGCCGCGGCCGTCTGCTCGCACTGCCATTGATAGGGATCGCCGCCCTTGACGACGATCTCCGGCAAGCCATGGGCCGAGAACAGCACCCGCGGCTTGCCGTGCGCCTCGGCCGCGCTGTAGGCCTGCCGCACCAGCCCGGCCGCCGCCTCGATGAAACCGCTCTCGGTCGCATAGCAGCAGAGCATCCGGGTCGGCTTGTCGAGGCCGACCAGCCTCGCCGCCGCCCGCCAGACCCGCAAGGAGGAGGCGGTGGTGGTCGTCGAGAATTGCGGATAGAGCGGCAGCAGCACGATCTCGTCCGGATCGTAGTCCAGCACCGCCAGCGCCGTCTCCTCGCTCATCGGATGCCAGTAGCGCATGGCGACGAACACCTTCGTCGGACGCACCGCATTGAGTTCCGCCTCCAGCGCCGCCCCCTGCGCCCGGGTGTTTTCCAGCAGCGGCGACTTGCCGCCCAGCGCCTTGTAAATCTCTCCGGCCTCGGGCGCACGCCGCCGCGAGGCCAGCGTCGCCAGCATGAAGCGGAATGGCTGTGGCACCCGGATAATCGATTTGTCGTTGAACAGGTTGAACAGGAAGGGCTGCACGGCCTTCGGCTCGTCGGGCGCGCCGAGATTGAACAGGACGACCGCCAGCTTGCTGCCGGATGCCGGAGAGGGGGCGGCGCTATGGGGTGCGATATCGCTCATCGGTTCGTCGTCTGCCAGCTGCGGACATGGTCGACCACATGGCCGACATGTTCGGGCGGGGTCTGCGGCAGCACGCCGTGCCCCAGGTTGAAAATGAACGGCGACCCTTGAAGGGCCGCCAGGACGGCATCGGTTTCCCGGTCCAGCGCCGGGCCGCCGAGCATCAGCACGACGGGGTCGAGATTGCCCTGCAGCACGGTTTGCGATCCCAGGGCCTGCCGGGCCCAG
>JAAAOG010000220.1 GCA_009909005.1 Alphaproteobacteria bacterium
ACCCAGCATCTGCACCGACAGCAGGGCGCCCAGCCCCAGCGCCAGCACCGCCAGCCCCGCGCAGGCCGTCATTCCAACGGGGATGGGGACGGTTCCGGCGGCGAAGGGGCGCGCGTGCTTGGTGGCGTGGCGGCGGTCGGCCTCGATATCCACCAGATCGTTGACGATGTAGATGGTCGAGGCCGCCGCCGAAAAGGCGGCGATCCCCAGCAGCACCCGCAACAACGTGCTCGCGTCAAAAGCATGGGCCGCGATCATCGGCAGGAACAGCAGCACGTTCTTGACCCACTGGTGCGGCCGCAGCGCACCGAGCAGGGCACGCGGTGTCCAGCCGGCGGCGATGCGGGTCGGGGCCGCCAGCCGGTCGGCCGCTCCGCCGGCCCGGCCGACGACGATGGCATGATCGGCGTGCCGCCAGACCTCCATGTCGGCGGCGGCGTCGCCCGCATAATCGAAGCCCCTTTCGCCAAAGGCCGCAACGAGGGCGCGCGCCTTGGCGGCCCCTTTCAGGTTCTCGCCGTCGCGCGAGGCAAAGACGCGGTGGAAGCCGAAGCGCCGCGCCAGCGGTTCGACGAGGGACGTGTCCGAGGCCGAGGCGAGCACGACCTCGCGCCCCGCCGCGCGGGCCGTCTCGACAAGGGCGACGACCTCGTCCCGCACGGGCAAAAGGTCGGTCCGCAGCGGCGCGACCCGGGCAAGCTCGGCCTTGAAAGCCGCCTTGTCGGGCAGGCGGCCAAGGGCGCGCAGGGTGCCGGCGGGATCGCTCCCCACCCCCTTCCAGGCGCATTCGAGCAGCATGTCGGTGCGCAGCAGGGTGCCATCGGCATCCACGACAAGGGGTTTGCCCGCCATCTCAGCCCTCCGGCGCGACGTTGAAGACGCAGCCGTCGCTGGGCAGTTCCGGCGGGGTGACACAAAGCCCCCGCGCCACCCGCCAGGCGGCCAGCACCCGGGGCACGTAGGCGCGGGTCTCCGGATAGGGCGGCACGCCGGCGTTGTCGCGCACCGCGCCGGCCCCGGCGTTGTAGCCGGCCAGCACCATGATCAGGTCGCGGTCGAACTCTTCCATGAGCCAGCCGAGATAGGCCACGCCGCCGGCGATGTTCTGCCCGGCATCGAAACTGTCATTCACGCCGAAACGGTCGGCCGTGGCGGGCATCAGCTGCATCACCCCGTGCGCGCCAGCGCGGCTGACGGCCTGCGGATCGCCGGCACTTTCCACGGCGATCACCGCCAGCACCAGAGCGGGCGACACCGGTTCGCCGACGGAGGCGGCGAGGATCTGCGCGCCATAGCGCTCGGCCAGGGCACCGAGGTCGCGCAGGCGCGGTTGTGGGGTGGCGCGGTCGTCTGGGGCGTTCACCAACGCGGCCTCGGCCTGCATGAAACTGGCCGGGTCAGAGGCCCCGAGGTCGGGCGAGACCGCCTCCCAGAACCAGGCGACATCCGCGGCGGCCCGCCCGGACGGCCCGTCCACAGTGGGCGGCGGGGCCGCGGCAGTCCCCGGCGCGGCAGCGGCATTCGGGGTGGTCGGGGCGATCTGGACGGTGATGCGATCCGTCGCACCGGCCGGGGGAACGCCGATGCGCTTGAAGGTGAAATCCTCTTGCAGGCGCTGTTGCTCGGCGCGCGGTGGTCCCGCAACGGCCAGCGCAGTGCCCCCTGCCAGAACTGCGGTAATGATGCTGCGCCGCATTTTCGCGGTCTCCGCCTGCCTCGACTTGTCACTGTGCACCCTACCGCGTCGGCGGCAGGCTGGCCAGACGTCCGTGACAGGCGCGGAAATGGCGGGCTGTATTCCCCACACAAGCCTTGCAAACGGCCGCCCAAAATGCGGCATGCCCGGAACGAATTAAATTTTTATCGTTTTAAAACAGGTTCTTGTAAAAGAAATATACGAAAGTTTAACGGGCTGCAAAAATGCACGAAAGCCGTCGAAATCTCGCCCCATTCGATTGGCTATATCTACCCATCCGAAACGGGGACCGCACCAAACAAGAGGCCGGTGCGGGACGATCCGAAGCGGAGAGTGAAACCGAGCGAAACCCTGAGGAGGGACATCAAATGCTGAACTACATCAAGAACTTCCGCACCGACGAAGATGGCGCCGTGACCGTTGACTGGGTCGTCCTGACCGCGGCCATCGTGGGCCTCGGCATTGCCGTGCTGACCACGGTGGGCGAGCAAGCCGATGCTTTGGGTGACGATATCGCGACGGAGATGTCGAGCCAAGGTGTCAAGACGGATTGGTAAAGTTGACCGCCGGCTTGTCTTCTTCGGACAGCCTTTGGGGCCGCTCTGTGTCAGGGGCGGCCCTACCTTTTTTCAAGGCTACCGAAATGAAGATCACACAGAGCCTTCACGCCGAAGACTCCAGCATTCCAAGGCGTCGGATCGACAGCCTGTGACCGGAGACCTGGAGAGACGCATGTTGAGAAAGTTCCGCAATTTCCGCCGCAGGGACTCTGGGGCGGTGACCATGGATTGGGTTATACTGGCTGGGGTTATCGTCGCGTTGGCCGTTCTCGTGTCGCCGCCCATCCTAGACCTCACTCTCAGCGGGTCGGAAGACATCGCCGCCGATCTCAGTGATTACCGGACCCAGTCCTTCTAAGCCTTTCACGGAGATCCCCCGTTGGAAACTGCCTCTAAGCGGTCAGAAGTCCGACCCAAAATGGCCGCATTTCCAAGGTATCAGCACAGTCAGTAATGAGTTGGTGCCACCGCGGCACCGCAAGCGAAAGGAAAGAGGATGCGTGCAGTATTCGGTCTTGTCCTGATCATCGGGGTCGGCCTTGCGGGGGCGGCCATCTACATGGTTCAGGGATACTTCGAGCAACAGAACGCCCAGCTCGCGGCGCAGCGGGCCAGGATGGCCCAGAACGTGCCCACGGTCGACGTGATCGCCGTGAACCGCGTGGTGGAATACGGCGACGAAATCACGCCCGAGGATGTCGTCACGATCAAGCATGCCGAGCCGTTCCTGCCCGAGGGGGTCTTCCGCACCGAGGAAGAGGTCTTTCCCGAGGGCCCCGAGGAAACGCGCGTCGCCCTGCGCCAGATGGAACCGAACGAGCCGCTGATGGCCGTCAAGGTCACCGAGCCGGGCGAAAGTGCCGGGATCGACGCGCTGCTGACGCCGGGCATGCAGGCCTATGCCATCGACGTGACCGTGCGCTCGGCGGTATCGGGGTTCCTGCGCCCTGGAGATCGCGTCGACGTCTACTGGACCGGCCAGGCCAACCTTGGCGACTTCGGCGGCACCCAGGGCGTCACGACTCGTCTGATCCAGAGCGGGCTGACGATCGTCGCCGTGGACCAGAGTACCGATAGCGGGCGCGCCGCGGCCTCGGGCCGGGTGCGCACCGTCACCGTGGAGGCCGACAGCGCCCAGGTCGCGGCCCTGGCCACCGCGCAGGGGTCCGGCCAGCTCTCGCTCGCCCTGGTTGGAGACACCCTGCCCACGGCGTCGAACGATCCGGTCGAGGTCAACCAGGCCACGTTGCTGGGCATCACCCCGCGCCAGGAGCCCGAGCCCGTCGAGCAGGAGGAGGTCTGCACGATCCGCCAGAACCGCGGCACCGAAACGGTCGAAGTCGAGATCCCCTGCACCAACTGACCCTGCTCGAAACGCCGTCATACCGCCCGGACACACCCGCGTCCGGGCGGTTTCGTTTCCCCGCTTGTTGCCGGTTATCCACATGAACCCCCCTGCACACAGTATTGATTCTTGCAAAAAAAGCCGTTTCGGTGCATGGTGCACATAATATCGGGCAAAAATGTCCAGCAGTGGGCGTGATCGAGAGGCAGGTCACATGACAATCAGAACATCGATCAAGGCGGCCCTTGCCGGGCTTATCCTTGGTGTCACGGTCGCGCCCTCGATGGCGCCCGCCGAGACCCTGCAGGTGATGACGGGGTCGCCATCAAGCGCGTTGAACGTTCCGATGAACCGGGCGGTCGTCGTCGAAAGCGACACGCCCTTCGCGGAGCTTTCCATCGCGAATCCGGGCATCGCGGACATATCGTCGCTGTCGGAACGCACCATCTACGTGCTGGGCAAGGAACCGGGCCGCACCACGCTGACCCTGCTGGGCGGCGACGGCCGGCTGATCACCAACGTGGAAATCCACGTCACCCCGGACATCGCCGAATTCAAGGAACGCCTGGAACAGATCCTGCCCGGCGAACCCATCGAGGTGCGCACGGCCAACGACGGCATCGTCCTGTCCGGCACTGTCAGTTCCTCGGCCAAGCTGGACCGCGCCCTGCAACTGGCCGAACGCTATGCGTCCGGGCGCGTGTCCAACCTGATGAGCGTCGGCGGCACCCAGCAGGTCATGCTGCGCGTGCGCTTCGCCGAGATGCAGCGCTCGGTCTCGAAACAACTCAGTTCATCGGTGGCCATCGGCGGCGACGCGCTGGGCGGCGACCTCGGCACGTCGATCGGCACCGGCGCGGCGGTCACCGAAGGCGGCCGGGCCGGTGCGTTGACCGGCGCACTGCCCGGGGCCAACGACAACCAGGGGGCCATGCTCTTCGGGTTCAACGCCGGCGGGCTGGAAGTCGGTATCCTGCTGGAGGCGCTGGAGGAACGCGGCGTGGTCCGCACCCTTGCCGAGCCCAACCTGACCGCGCTGTCCGGGCAGGAGGCGCGGTTCCTCGCCGGGGGCGAATACCCGATCCCGATCGCGCAGGAGGAGAACCAGATCACCGTCGAGTACAAGCCCTTCGGAATCGAGCTGAACTTCGTGCCGCGGGTGCTCGACGGGGATGTCATCAACCTCGAACTCAACGCCTCGGTCAGCTCGCTGGACCCGACTAACGGCTTCAGCCAGAACGGGTTTTCCATCGACGCCTTCAGCACGCGTGAAACCTCGACCACCGTCGAGATGCGCGACGGCGAGAGCTTTGCCATCGCCGGGCTGTTGTCGGACGATTTCACCGACCTTGCCGGCCAGGTGCCGTGGCTTGGCGACATCCCGGTGCTGGGCGCGCTGTTCCGCAGCGCGGAATACTCGCGAGAGCAGACCGAACTGGTCATCATCGTCACGCCGCATCTGGTCACACCGACCCGTGGCGAAGCACTTGCCCTGCCGACGGACCGGGTGCGCCCCCCCTCGGAGCGTGACCTGTTCCTGTTCGGCCGTGTCGCGAACGATGGCGCCCCCACATCGGGCGGGGCCGGCGAAGTCGCCCGCCAAGACTTCAACGGGTCCTACGGCTACGTCATGGACAACTGAGGAGCCAGGCCATGAAAACTTCCCTGACCCTGGCGGCGACTGCCCTGATCGCCCTGTCGGGCTGCGATGACGTGACGAACGTCTTCAGCACCCGCGAGGCCGGCTCCGAGATCGATTCGGGGTACTTCGGCAACGCCACCATGAACAACATCCAGGTCGGGACCGGGCAGGCCAATCACGTCATCAACCTCAACCAGCGTTTCTCGACCGAGGTTCAGCCGATGATCAACTTCGGCTTCAACTCGACGGTACTTGACCAGCAGGCCAGGCAGGTGCTGCGCCAGCAGGCGACCTGGATCAACCAGTTCCCCGAGGTCCGTTTCAAGGTCTTCGGGCATACCGATCTGGTCGGGTCGCGCGCCTACAACCGGCAGCTGGGCCTGCGCCGTGCCCAAGCCGCGGTCGCCTACCTCGTCAGCCAGGGCGTCGACCGCTCGCGCCTGGAGGCGGTGGTCAGCCAGGGCGAGAGCCAGCCGCTCATCGTCACCGAGGGGCGCGAACGCCGCAATCGGCGCACCGTCACCGAGGTCACCGGGTTCGTGAAGAACCATCCCACCGTGCTGAACGGTGAATATGCCGCGGTTATCTTCCGCGACTACGTCTCGACCGGGGTCTCGACCAGCCTTGGCGGAGTGAACCCGCCGGGCCTGGGACACGGCACGAACATGCCCGGCGGACAGGACGGCGGCTGAGCGCCGCGCCCTCCGCCATGCGCTTTGAAACGGGGCCCGACAGCGGGCCCCTTTTCACCTTCCAAAGCATGGAAACAGAGCCGCGCGGGCACGGACCACCGTCCCAATATTTCGCACAATGGCGGAAATTCGGCCCAATTCTCGACATGTTTCTCCGTGAATTTCGGCGGTGTCCCGGCCCCCAGTGCGTCACCCGACGCCGGGCCGGAAAATCGTGATACGGCCCCCGACAGTCCGAGGTCCGCGGGGCAGCTGGAAAGGACGGACCAGGCATGAGTGGTGCAATGTTGCAGCCAGAACCGCAACCGATCACGGCCTGCACGGTCAGCCGTGACGTGCAGAATTTCGATCTTCTGATCGAGGATATGGAAAGCTGCATGGGCGAAAGCTGGGGCGACCTTGGGTTCGAGGACACGCTGGCCTTTCTGGAACAGCCCGAAGCCCGTGACCTGGAATTCCTGGCCATCGCCATGGACGAGGAGGACGAGACCGATGTCGGCCTGATCGTCGATATCGTCCGGGCGGCCAAGGACAAGTCCATCCGGATCATCCTCGTCATCGGCGAGGAAGTCTCGCCAACCACGCTGCACACGCTGATGCGCGAGGGGGGCGACGAATTCGTCCCCTACCCCCTGCCCGAGGGTGAACTGGCCGGCGCGATCGACCGCGTCATGGCTCCGCCGCCGCCGCCACCCGCCGCCCCCACGCAGGACGTCACGACAACCCTCAAGGCCACCAACGACCGCAGCGGGGTCGTGATCCCGGTGCACGGCATGGCCGGCGGCACGGGGGCCACGACGCTGGCGGTCAACCTGGCCTGGGAACTGGCCAGGATCGGAACGGACGGGCCCAAGGCCGGCAAGAAGACCAAGGACAAGGCCGGCGAAACGCCGCCCCAGGTCTGCCTGATCGACCTGGACTTCCAGTTCGGCAGCACCTCGACCTTCCTCGACCTGCCGCGCCGCGAGGCGGTGTTCGAGCTGTTGCAGGACACCGAGGCCATGGACAGCGAGAGCTTCATGCAGGCCCTGCAAGGCTACGAGGACAAGCTGCATGTCCTGACGGCCCCCACCGACCTGATCCCGCTCGATCTGGTCGCACCCGCCGATATTGAGCGACTGATCGAGACCGCGCGGATCAACTTCGACTATGTCATCATCGATATGCCCAAGACCTTCGTGGAATGGACCGAGACGGTGCTCAACGCCGCCCATGTCTACTTCGCGACGCTCGAGCTGGACATGCGTTCGGCCCAGAACACGCTGCGGGTCAAACGCGCGCTCCAGGCCGAACAGTTGCCCTTCGACAAGCTGCGTTTCGTGCTCAACCGGGCGCCCAAATTCACCGACCTGAGCGGCAAGAGTCGCATCAAGCGGTTGTCCGAAAGCCTCGGCATTTCCATCGAGGTGCAGATGTCCGACGGCGGCCGGCCCGTGGCCCAGACCGCCGATCACGGCGTGCCACTGGCCGAAGGGCTGCCAAAGAACCCGCTGCGCAAGGAGATCCTGAAACTGGCGACATCGGTTCACGCGCACAACGTCGCCGATGACGCGGCAACCGCATAAGGAGCCCGCCCGATGTTCTCGAAATACAAGAAGACGGCACCGGCCCCGAAATCGACCACGCCCCGGTCGCCGGACCCCGACACCGTCACGCCGACCCAGGCCGAGGGGGACGCCAAGCCCGAAGCACCCCGCAAGCCGCTGATGCGCGCCAACCCCACGCCGGCGCAGGCCGCCCCCAAGGACAAGGAGGTCAAGCGCAAGGAAAAGCTGGGCGAGATCAAGCTGGAACTGCACAAGGCGCTGTTGGACAACCTGAACCTCGCCGCGCTGGACCAGGCCTCGGAAAAGGACCTGAAGGCCGAGATCACCGCGATCGCGACCGAGACGCTGGAGGACATGGGCGTTGTCCTGAACCGCGAGGAACGCACCACCCTGACCCAGGAACTCTATTTCGAGGTCAAGGGGCTGGGTCCGCTCGAAACCCTGCTTCAGGACGACGAGGTCAACGATATCCTGGTCAACGGACCCAAGCAGATCTTCGTGGAACGCGGCGGCAGGCTGGAACTGACGGATGTCACCTTCAAGGACGAGCGCCACCTGCTGCGGATCATCGACAAGATCGTCTCGGCGGTGGGCCGCCGCGTGGACGAGTCCAACCCCTATGTCGACGCGCGCCTGTCGGACGGGTCGCGTTTCAACGCCATGGTCCCGCCGATCGCGGTGGACGGTTCTCTCGTGTCGATCCGCAAGTTCACCCAGGACAAGCTGGGCATCGACGACCTGGTCAACTTCGGCGCCTTCTCAGAGGAAATGGCCGCCTACCTGCAGGCGGCCGTCTCGACCCGGCTCAACGTCATCGTCTCGGGCGGCACGGGGTCGGGCAAAACGACCTCGCTGAACGCGCTGTCCTCCTTCATCGACGATGCCGAACGAATCCTTACGATCGAGGACACCGCCGAGCTTCAACTGCAACAGACCCACGTGGGCCGAATGGAAAGCCGCCCACCCAACGTCGAGGGCAAGGGCGGGGTCAGCCAGCGTGACTGCCTCAAGAACGCGCTGCGGATGCGGCCCGACCGGATCATCGTGGGCGAGACCCGCGGCGAGGAGGTCATCGACATGCTGCAGGCCATGAACACCGGCCACGACGGGTCGATGACCACGATCCACGCCAACAATGCCCGCGACGCGATCAGCCGCCTGGAGAACATGGTCGCCATGGCCGGGATCGAGATGCCGCTCAAGGCGGTGCGCAGCCAGATCGCCAGCGCCGTTCACCTGATCGTCCAGGTCAGCCGCCTGCAGGACGGGTCACGCCGCATGGTGTCGGTCACCGAGGTGACGGGCATGGAAGGCGACGTCATCTCGATGCAGGAGGTCTTCCGCTATCAGCGCGTGGGCCTGACCCCCGAAAACAAGATCATCGGCCACTTCACGGCCACCGGCGTACGGTCGCATTTCTCGGAGCGGTTCAAGCTCTGGGGCTACGACCTGCCGCCCCAGATCTTCGAACCCGTGGCGGCGCAATAACATGGCAATCGCAGCAGAACCCATCATCTACGGCCTGATTTTCGTGTCCATCCTCGTGCTGGTCAACGGCATCTACCTCGTGGCCTTCGGCAAGTCGATCAGTCTCAACAGCCGCGTCAACCGGCGCCTGGAGATGCTGGAGAAGGGCAACAACCGCGAGGAAGTGCTCGAACAGCTCCGCAAGGAGATGACCCAGCACATCAAGAGCCAGCGCATCCCGCTCTATTCCCTGCTCGCCAACAAGGCGCAAAAGGCCAACATCGCCTTCTCGCCCCCGCAATTGATGGCGGTAATGGGCGTGCTGTCGGGCGTTGCCTTCTTCGGGCTGACCTTCGGCACCACCGCGTCGGCGCCGGTGCGCCTGGCCGTGGCCGTGGCCATGGGCGTCGGCGGGGTCTACATGTGGATCAACAACAAGGCCAACAAGCGCCTGGCCATGCTGGAGGAGCAGTTGCCCGACGCGGTCGAGCTCATGGTCCGATCGCTCCGGGTGGGGCATCCGTTCAGTTCGGCCGTCAATATCGTCGCCAAGGAAGTTCCCGACCCGCTGGGCACCGAGATGGGCGTGATCTCCGACGAGGTGGCCTATGGCGGGGACATGGGCGAAACGCTCAAGGAGATGGCCGAGCGCATCGATATGCAGGACCTCCGCTTCCTGGCCGTGGCCGTGACGATCCAGCAGCAGGCCGGCGGCAACCTGGCCGAGATCCTCGCCGGCCTGGCCAGGGTGATCCGGGCCCGCTTCAAGCTGTTTCGCCGGGTCAAGGCCATCACCGCCGAGGCGAAGTGGTCCGGAATGTTCCTGTCGGGGTTCCCGCTCGTCGCACTGGTGATGATCAACGTGATCCAGCCCGGCTATTACGACGACGTGCGTGAGACGGCGGTCTTCATCCCGGCCTGTTTGATTGTAGCGGCCTTCTTGGTGGCCAACATCATCGTCATGCGCCGGCTCGTCGATATCAAGGTCTGAGGACAGTCATGCAGATTCTCGATACCATTTCGCAAAAGCTCACCGAGATGCTTGGCCCCTTCGGCCCGCTCATGGCGCTCGGGATGCTGGGGGTCCTGCTGATCCTGCTGGTGCTGCCTGCCCTGCTGAACAAGGACGAGGACCCGCTGGAAAAGCTCAAGTCGAGCAACCAGGCCAGCCAGAACCGGACGGATGGCACCCGGCTGCGCGTGGCCGGCGGCAAGGACAAGCTGGAAAAATACTCCGACTTCCTCGAACCCAAGAACCAGGAGGAATTTTCCTCGGTCAAGCTCAAGCTTCTGCAAGCGGGCTATCGCAGCAAGAACGCCGTGCGAATGTATCACTTCTCGCAGTTCGCGCTGGGGCTGGGGTTCCTGGTGTTGGGCGGGGGCTACGCTGTCTTCAATTCCTCGACCGGTGATCCCGATACCACCGTCACGATGCTGTCGGTGCTGGGGCCCGGGATCGCGGGCTACATGCTGCCCAAGTACTGGGTCACCCGCCGCCAGAGCGAACGCCAGGAACAGATGGTCAACGGATTCCCTGACAGCCTGGACATGATGCTGGTCTGCGTCGAGGCCGGCCAGTCGCTGGACCAGGCCATCATCCGCGTCGCCCGCGAGCTTGAGTCCGGCTTTCCGGCCCTGGCCGACGAATACAAGATCGTCTCGCACGAGATGAAGGCGGGCAAGGACAAGACCCAGGTGCTGCGCGACATGTCCGAACGGGCCGGTGTGTCGGACATCGCCAGCTTCGTCACTGTCCTTATCCAGTCGCAGCAGTTCGGCACCTCGATCGCCGAGGCGCTGCGGGTCTTCTCGGCCGAGATGCGCGACAAGCGCGTCATGCGGGCCGAGGAAAAGGCCAACAAACTGCCAACGAAGATGACGCTCGCGACGATGATGCTGACCCTGCCGCCGCTGCTGATCATCCTGATTGGCCCCTCGGTCTACGAGATCGCGGAAACGTTGGGGAATTCCGGTCTCTGACGGGCGCCGCCAAGCCGATCGCGGCTTGAACCATCGCCCGGTATGAGCGAGCCTTCGGCATGCCGAACCATCCTTTCGACAGGCCTTCCCGACCGCCCATGATGCTCCCGGCCCGCCCGAAACTTCTGCTGTTCTGTGCCCTGGCGGCCTGCACCCCGGCGAACTTCGCCCCCGAGGGCGAACGGGTTTACGCCCCAGGAGTCGCGGGCGAGTCCGATGTCGACGGGCTGATCGTGGGCCACAGGTTGATGGCGGCGGAGGAATTCGAGCTCGCATTGCAGGCCTACACCCGCGCGGCCGGGCGCCAGGGCCTGAACGTTGACACACTGTCGGCGCTGGGGTCGGCCAACCTGCGGCTGGGGCGGCTGGGCCAGGCCGAGGCCCTGCTGCGCCGCGCGGTCGAGGCCGACGCGGACTTCGTGCCGGCCTGGAACAACCTCGGCGTCATCCTCATGGAACGCGGCAAGATCGCCGAGGCGGCGCAGGTCTTCCGTCGCGCCTATGCAACGGACAACGGTGATTCGGACCTGATCCGTGATAACCTCCGCTTGGCGCTCGCCAAGCGGGGGAATTCGGGTTATGATCAAAGAAAGAGGACCGAGAGTTCCGTTTGGTTCGCCGCGGCACGGGGGATTACCTGCTGCTGGGCGGCGGCCCCTAGAGGCAAGAGCAGCAAAAGGACGCAAAACATGCGCCACCCGATCCTTCATTGCACGGCCCTGGTCGGGGTCCTGGCCATGGCGGCCTGTGACCGGTCGGGCGAAGCCCAGGTGAACCGCGCCCTTCAGGACGTCAACGTCGTTGACGAGACCAACCTCAACGACGTCATGCTGACCGTCGGCGACCCCGACGAGGCCGTGCGCTACTTCACCCGCGCGAGCGAGAACGACCCCGGCCGCATCGACCTGATGCGCGGACTGGCCAAATCGCTGGTCCGGGCCCGGGAAAACGACCGCGCGGTCGAGGCCTGGTCCGAGGTCACCGCCCACGCGGAGAGCACCGCCGACGACGAGGTCAGCCTGGCCGATGCGCTGATCCGCACCAACCAGTGGGACCGCGCCGAAGAGGTACTCGATGGCATCCCCCCCACGCACGAGACCTACGAGCGCTACCGCCTGGAAGCCATGGTCGCCGACAGCAACGAGGAATGGGACAGCGCCGACAGTTTCTACGAGACCGCCGCCGGGCTGACGACCCGGCCCGCCGGCGTCTACAACAACTGGGGGTATTCCAAGCTGACGCGGGGCGATTACGAGGGCGCGGAAGAGCTTTTCCTGGACGCCATCAGGAACGACCGCGACCTTTTCACCGCCAAGAACAACCTGGTCATGGCCCGCGGCGCGCAGCGCAACTACGATCTGCCGGTCATCCCCATCGACCAAGTCGAGCGGGCGCAACTGCTGCACACGCTGGCGCTGACGGCCGTCAAGCAGAACGACGTGACCATGGGGCGCGGCCTGCTGCGCGAGGCGATAGACACCCACCCGCAGCACTTCGAGGCCGCGGCGCGGTCGCTGCGCGCGCTCGAAGACAACGTGACGAACTGATCCGGTGGCAGAGACCGCGTTGACTGTGACCCAGGCGGCCTGGTTGCTGCCTTTCGCGGCGCCGCTGTGCCTGTACGTGGTCTGGTCCGACCTGCGGGCGATGAAGATACCGACCTGGTCGACGGACCTGCTCGCGCTCGTGTTCGTCGTGTTGGGCGTCTTCCTGCTGCCGGTCTGGCCCGACTATGTCCTGCGCTTTGCGCATTTCGGCGTCGTTCTGGCCATCGGGATCGGGCTGAACGCCATCGGGGCGCTCGGGGCGGGTGATGCCAAGTTCATGGCCTCGGCCGCGCCTTTCATCGCCCTTCAGGACGTGGGCGCCGTGCTGTTCCTGCTGGCGGTCAGCCTTGTCGCCGCCTTCGTCGTGCACCGGCTGTGCCGGGCCATTCCCGCGGTCCGCCGGATCGTCCCCCACTGGCAGAGTTGGACCGAGACGCGCCGCTTTCCCATGGGCTTTCCGTTGGGGGTGACGTTGGTTCTCTACCTGGCCACGCCGTTTTTCTGAGGCCCACGGGCGACATGACCCCTATTCCTTTTCGTAAAGGATATAGAGTGGTGTCCGCCGGATCTCGGTCAGTGTCTCGGGAATGCCGCGTGTCTTGATCTCCTCGATCATGCTGTCGCGCACCTGCGGGCTTCCGGGGCAGCGCGGCACCAGAAGGTAGTCGGCATCTTCCCAGCCGGGCAATCCGTCGTATTGCCAGGGCGCGCCGTCTTCCAGCGGCTCGAGCGCCCCGAACAACCAGAATGAGTTGAGAAGGTCCGTCACGAGCGCCGAGCGCGCCTCGGCCAGCCCGGCCGCTTCGAGGTCGCGGGCCACGGCATCCATGACAGCGAGCAGACCCGTCTCCAGCGAACACGCTTCAAGGTCTTCGCCCATGAAACGCGGCGGCGCATCGCGTTCGGCCTGCGCGCGGTAGCGTTCGAGCCCGGTGCCGGGGCCATCCAGCGGCACCCGCGCCTCCACGCGGTTGAATCGCAG
This sequence comes from Alphaproteobacteria bacterium, assembly GCA_009909005.1. Taxonomy (GTDB): domain Bacteria; phylum Pseudomonadota; class Alphaproteobacteria; order DSM-16000; family Inquilinaceae; genus JAAAOG01. Next base: position 13,459 of record JAAAOG010000220.1, read on the forward strand.
GCTGCGCATTTGAAGGTCGGCGTGCCGCTCGCCCCGGGGCAGCAGCGGCACGTAGTCGGCCGGGTCGGCGCGCAAATGGCGCAGCGGGCTGTAGGCAAGGTTCGCATAGGACGCCACCGACAGCGCCAGCGCCATGGCCGCGGCCACGCCCAGGGCCTCGCGCAGCGGCCAGCCGACGCCGTTGCGAAGGACCTTCTCGGGCTCGGGGCGCAGCGCCAGCAGCAGGATCGCCAACAGCGCCAGCCACTGGGGATCGTTGCCGTAATTCTGATAAGTGACGTAGAAGAACCCCGGCAGAAGCAAAAGCAGGATCAGCCCGCCCGTTTCGACCCGCGCCTGGCGCAGCAGGACGACACCGGCCAGGGCAACCAACGAACCGCCCAGGTAGGCCGGCGCGCCCATGACCGCGGTGAGCGGATCGCCTGGTGCCGCGCGCACCTCGGACCCGGCAACGGTGCGCAGGTCGGCCAGGTAGGCCGGCCAGACCATGGGGCCCATCGCGAGGGTGATCGCTGCGACGCAGACCAGCCCGGTCGCCAGTGCCCAGACCAGCGCCCGGCGCTGTTCGGTCATCACCAGTGCCAGCGCGACCGGCAGCGCGAAGGCGGCGAAATACGTCACCTTGACCATGGCCATGACCACCATCATCAGGCCGATGATGATCCCGTCGACCTGGCCGACGCGCGGATGCACCGGCGGGATCAGCGCGGCCAGGATCGCGACGAAGGCCGCCGCCCAGGCCTGTCGGTTGTAGTGCATCGAGACCGAGATATTCGCCTCGGCCCCGCCGTCGATCAGCGCCAGCAGCAGAACCATGACGACACCGCCGAAAAGCAGCGCCAGGTTTGGCGTCAGGCGGCTGGCCGCGACCCATGCGACAATGGGCAGGAAGAGGGCCGCGACGATCACCTGCGACCACAGGAAGGCCATGCCGACGCCCATCCCCTCCTTGACCAGCAGCGCGACGGGCCAGAACGCAAGCGCGCCGATCGGCGTCATGAAGTCCAGGTGCGGCACCTGTCCATCGGCCATGCGCAAGACGATCTGCATCATGTGCAGCGCGTCGCCCTCGTGCTTGCCGATGTAGAGCGCGCCCTTGAGCACCGCGGCGCCCCCCAGAGCGAGGACGATCACGGCCAGCACGGCCGTCAGGATGACTGGGTTCGGTCTGCTCATGCCCGCCTCTTGAACGCCTTTGTCCCTTTTTTCGCCACGATACTGCGGCAGGACAGGGTTCACACCCCTTGCGCCGTGTGGGGCCGGATTTGATGCCGGCCGCGGCCTGCGGGCCACAAGTGCAACAGAAAAAGCGAGCCTGCCGCCATGAACATGCAGACCTCCGACGTTGTCGCCCCGCCCGCGCCGAAATCGCTCGAGGCCATGCGCCTGCCCATGGTCATGATGCGCGACATTCTCCTCAAGACGATGTTCCGCAAGAACGCGGAAACCGTGTCGGATCTGGCCCGGGCGATCTGCCTGCCGGTGCCGGTTACCCAGGAACTGGTCGACCTGGCCCGAACGCAGAAGCTTCTCGAGGCGACGGGCACGCTCAACGCCAATTCCGGCAACGAGATGGGCTATCAACTGACGGATGCGGGCAAAGCCCGGGCGCTGGATGCGCTGGCCCAGTCGGAATACTACGGAGCGATGCCGGTGCCGCTGGAGGTCTACGCCGAGCAGGTCAAGCGCCAGTCGATCCGCAACATCCAGATCACGCGCGACCACCTGACGGCCGCCATGGGGCATCTGATCCTGCCGCCGGACCTGCTCGACCAGCTTGGCCCGGCGGTGTCCTCTGGTCGGTCGATCCTGATGTATGGCCCGCCGGGCAACGGCAAATCCTCGATTTCCAACGGCATCCGCGACGCGCTGGGTGACAAGATCTACGTCCCGCGCGCCATCGAGTATGCCGGGCAGGTCATCACGGTCTACGACCCGATCGTCCATTCGGCCGCCGAGGAGCTGGTCGACGACCCCAATTCCCTGCGCCGCACGACCGGCCGCTTCGACACTCGGTACGTGCGCTGCGAGCGTCCCACGGTCGTCACCGGTGGCGAGTTGTCGCTGTCCATGCTCGACCTTGTCTACAATCCCACGGCACGGACCTACCAGGCGCCGCTTCAGCTGAAATCCTCGGGCGGGGTCTTCATCGTCGACGACCTCGGCCGGCAGGAAGAACCGCCGCAGAAACTGGTCAACCGCTGGATCGTACCCCTGGAGGAAAGCCGCGACATCCTGGCGCTGCAATCGGGCGAGAAGTTCGAGGTGCCCTTCGACACGCTGGTCATCTTCTCGACCAACTTTCATCCCAACGACATCTTCGACAAGGCCGCACTGCGCCGGATCTTCTTCAAGATCAAGATCGACGGCCCCAGCCAGGAGGACTTCCTCAAGATCTTCGCCCTCGTCGCCCGCAAGAAGGGGGTGCCGCTGGACGAGGAGTCGCTGGTCTACCTGCTGCAGAAGAAATACCCGGAGATCGACAACGTCTATGCCAATTACCAGCCGATCTTCCTGATCGACCAGATCATCTCGATCTGCGAGTTCGAGGGCATCCCCTACCAGATGCGCCCCGACCTGGTGGATCGCGCCTGGGCGAACATGTTCGTCAAGGAAGAGGACATCGTGCACTGAGCGCGGCGCGGTCCGTCGACGGACCGCGTTCCGCTGCGTCGACACAGCAGCCGCACCGCTTGACCCACGCGCGATGGGGGGCAGTTATGTCGGCATGACTGCCCTGCCCCCGAAATTCACGGACTGGTTTGCCGAACGGGGCTGGGCCGTTCACCCCCACCAGCAGCAGATGCTGGACCGCGCCGCCGACCCGGCCACCCTGATGATCGCGCCCACGGGCGGCGGCAAGACGCTGGCCGGGTTCCTGCCCAGCCTGGTGGAATTGGCGGACGGGGCGCATTCCGGTCTGCACACGCTGTATGTCTCGCCGCTCAAGGCGCTGGCGACGGATATCCGGCGCAACCTGACCACGCCCGTCGATGAGATGGGCCTGCCCATCCGCATCGAGGATCGCACCGGCGACACCACCTACACCGCCAAGCGCCGCCAACGGGCCGACCCGCCGCATATCCTGCTGACCACGCCGGAGTCGCTGGCATTGCTGACCAGCTACGCGGATGCGCCGCGCATCTTTGCCGGGCTGCAACGGGTGATCGTGGATGAAATCCACGCGCTGGCCGACAGCAAGCGCGGCGACCAGCTGATGCTGGCGCTGTCGCGGCTGGAAAGCCTGGCGCCGGGTCTGCGCCGCGTCGGGCTTTCGGCCACGGTGGACGACCCGGAGGCCATTGCCCGCACGCTGGCCCGCCACCCCGACCCCTGCCCGATCCTGTCGGCCGATCCCGGCCCCGACCCGGACATAGGGATGCTGGCCACGGAAAACCGCCCGCCGTGGTCCGGTGGCGGTGCAAAGTACGCCATTCCCGAAGTCCTTTCAGAGGTCAAAAAGCACAATACCACACTCATTTTTCATAACACCCGCGCCCAGGCCGAGATCTTCTTTCATCACCTCTGGCTGGCGAACGACGATGCCCTGCCCATCGGCATACACCACGGCAGCCTTAGCCGGGATCAGCGCGACCGGGTCGAAGCAGCCATGGTGGCCGGGCAACTGCGCGCCATCGTCTGCACCGGCTCGCTCGACCTCGGGATCGACTGGGGGGATGTAGGCCTGGTGATCCAGATCGGGGCCCCCAAGAACGTCAAGCGGCTGGTCCAGCGGATCGGGCGGGCCAATCACCGCTACAACGCACCCTCCAGGGCGCTGCTGGTGCCGGCCAACCGCTTCGAGGTTGTCGAATGCCGCGCCGCGCTGGAGGCCGCGCGCGCCCACGACCTTGACGGTGACCCGCGCGGCCCCGGCCCGCTGGACGTGCTGTGCCAGCACATCCTGATCCGCGCCTGCGCCGGAACTTTCGACGCCGACGCCCTCTTCGCGGAGGTCCGGTCCGTGGGCGCCTACGCCGACCTGCCGCGCGCCGCCTTCGACGACTGCCTGTCGTTCTGCGCCACCGGCGGCTATGCCTTTCGCGCCTATGACAAGTGGCAGCGCCTGAAACAGACCGATGGACACTGGCACCTGCGCGACCCGCGCGCGGCGCAGCGCATTCGCATGAACATCGGCACCATCCAGGATGCCGACCTGTTGAAGGTGCGCATGCGCCGCGGCAACCGCACCCTGGGCGAGGTCGAAGAGGCCTTTGCCGCCTCTCTCACCCCCGGCGACCGGTTCCTGATCGGCGGCGAGGTGGTGCGCTACGAGGGGCTGAAGGAACTGACCGTCGAGGTCAGCCGCACACCGGGACGCGAGCCCAAGGTCGCCGTCTTCTCGGGCACGAAATTCGCCACCTCGACGCAGCTGTCGGCGCGCATCCTCGATCTGCTGAACCGCGATCATCGGCCCGACCTGCCAGGGCACACCGCCGAGTGGCTGGCGCTGCAGCGCGCGGTCAGCCGGATGCCCACGGCCGACCGGCTGCTGGTCGAGACCTTTCCGCACGCGGGGCGCGAACACCTGTGCCTTTACGGTTTCGCCGGGCAGAACGCGCATCGCACGCTGGGCCTGATCCTGACCCAGCGGATGGAGGCGGCGGGCCTGTCGCCGCTCGGGTTCGTCATGACGGATTACGCCCTGCTGATCTGGGGGCTGGAGCGCGTGCCAGACCCCGCGAGCCTGCTGGACGCCGACGATCTGCAGGCCGGGCTGGACGCCTGGCTGCGGGGCAATGCGGTGATGAAACGCACCTTTCGCAGCGTGGCCACCATCGCCGGGCTGATCGAGCGCAACACGCCAGGGCCGAAAAAGACCGGGCGGCAGGCGACGTTTTCCTCGGATATTCTCTATGACACGCTGGCCAGGTACGATCCCGATCACCTGCTCATGCGCATCACCCGCGACGAGGCGCTGCGCGGGCTGGTCGATTTCGGCCGGATCGAGGAGATGCTGAACCGCGTCCGGGGTGTGGATCATCAGCGGCTGCACCGGGTATCGCCGCTGGCGGCGCCGCTGCTGCTGGAACCGGGCAAGGTTCCCATCGCCGGCGAGGGGCGCGAGCGGCTGCTCGAGGACGAGGCCGAGCGCCTGATGGCCGAGGCCGGTCTCGCCGCGCTTTGATCTTGCGGGCCCCGCGCGGCTGGGCCAAGTCGGGGCCATGGCGCATCACGTCCTGAAACTCGGCGGGCACACCCTGCAGGCCCACGCCGATGGCAGCCTGTTCTGGCCCGCCGCGGGGGTTCTTTGCGTGTCGGACCTGCACCTGGGCAAGTCCGAGCGCATCGCACGGCGGGGCGGCGGCCTACTACCCCCCTACGAGACGCGGGAAACGCTGGCCCGACTGGACAGCGCGATTGCCGCGACGGCCCCGCGCCACGTTATCTGCCTGGGCGACAGTTTCGACGACCTCGACGCCGCGACGGACCTGCCCGAGGACATGCGCCTGCATCTGTCACGGCTTCAGGCCGGGCGCGACTGGACCTGGATCGAGGGCAACCACGACCCCGGCCCTGTGGCCCTCGGCGGCAGCCACCTGGCCGAGCTGGTCCGCGACGGTCTGCGCTTTCGCCACATCGCCACGCCCGACCGGCCGGAAATCTCGGGGCACTATCACCCCAAGGCGCGGGTGCCGGGCACTGCCGAGCGGCCATGCTTTCTGGCAGACGGAAACCGGGTTATCCTGCCCGCCTTCGGCGCCTACACCGGCGGGTTGCGGGTGAGCGCGCCCATCCTGCGCGACCGCATGGCCGCCGACGCGATCGCGGTGCTGACCGGGCGCCGCGCGGTAGCCGTGCCACTGGCCGCGCTCTAGAGCGCATTGCGGTCGATCGACCTCATAGCCGGCTGCCTTGAACAAGTTGTAGCAGTCCTCATCCGTGCACGGGTCGCAGGCATGTCCGACTGAACTGATGCGGTGGATGCCCCCACCCAATGGCATCTCGTATGCCATGATGGTTTCATCAGAACCAAATGGAGGGCACATCGATGACGACACCGATCAGCCTGCTGGCGATCGATCCGGCGAAGGGCAGTTTTCGGGTCTGCGCAATCGGGATGGATGGGGCGGTTCTTTATAACCGCATGCTGTCACGGCCTCGTATGGCGGCGCTGCTTGCCGAGCAGCGGGCCTGCGTGGTGGCGATGGAGGCGTGCGCCACGTCGCATCACTGGGGCCGGGTCGCGCTGTCCCATGGTCATGAGGTGCGTCTGGTGCCCGCGACCCGTGCAAAGCCGTTCGTCAAGCGCCGGAAGAACGACAAGGCAGACGCCGAAGCCATCGCGGAAGCGGCCTCGCGCCCGACCATGCGGTTCGTGGCGGTGAAGAGCGCCGAGACGCAAGGCCGCGCGGTGGCGTTTCGGACGCATCAGTGCCTCGTGCGGCAGCGCACGCAGTTGATCAACGCGCTTCGGGGACATCTGGCCGAGTTC
>JAAAOG010000075.1 GCA_009909005.1 Alphaproteobacteria bacterium
TGACCATTCCCGACGATATGAGAGAGATGAGGACGATGCTGGCGACTTTGGGCAAGACCTGGCGGGAAGAGTGGACAGCCGAAGGCATGGCCAAAGGCAGGGCCCAAGGCTTGGCCGAAGGGCAGCATCAGGCTCAGGTCCGCACATTGCTGCGTTTGCTGGAGCGGCGCTACGGGCCGGTGCCGGAGGACATCCGGGAACGGGTCGAAGCGGCCGACCTGCCGGCATTGGATCGCTGGCTCGACCGCATCCTCGATGCGCCGAACCGCGACGCCGTATTCGATACCTAGAACGATCGATCGCCGATACCGCCCGCCCGACCTTCGCCGCGTGGGCCGATCTCGCTTGCATGCGGTTGTCACCGCGGGCATAGACCGGATCCATGCCGGGTGCCGATCAGATCTATCATCGCCTGTTCTCCCATCCCCTGATGGTGGAGCAACTGGTGCGGGACTTCCTTGACGACGCCATGACTGCCGGTCTGGATTTCCGCCGGATGGAACGGGTGACGGCCAAGTCATACGGGCAGAGCGGCGTGCGGCGCGATGGCGACATCATCTGGCGCCTTCCGACCGCCTATGGCACCGACATTTACCTTTATCTCCTTCTGGAATTCCAATCGCAGAGCGATCCCTGGATGCCCCTCCGCGCGCTCGTCTACCAGGGCCTTCTGTGGCAGCAGATCATCGCCGAGAAACGGCTGAAATCCGGTGACCGGCTGCCGCCGGTGCTTCTGGCCGTCCTGTACAACGGGGCCCCGCGCTGGTCTGCGGAAACCCGGCTGGACCGGCTGATCGCCCTGCCGAAGGGCTCGCCGCTCTGGCGTTGGCAGCCGCAGGCCCGATATCATCTTCTGGACATGGGCGCGATCCCCGGCGATGACCTGGCCGGAAAGCGGAGCCTTGCGGGGCTGCTGGTGCGGCTGGAGCAGCGCCAGGAGCCCGAAACGCTGGTGCCGCTGATCGACAACGTGATCGCCTGGTTCCGCGAGCACCCGGACTATGAAGGACTGAAACGACTCTTCACGGAACTGGTCTCGGATGCGATCGAAGGCACCGGGTTCCCGCTGACCATTCCCGACGATATGAGAGAGATGAGGACGATGCTGGCGACTTTGGGCAAGACCTGGCGGGAAGAGTGGACAGCCGAAGGCATGGCCAAAGGCATGGCCAAAGGCAGGGCCCAAGGCTTGGCCGAAGGGCAGCATCAGGCTCAGGTCCGCACATTGCTGCGTCAGCTGGAGCGGCGCTACGGGCCGGTGCCGGAGGACGTCCGGGAACGGGTCGAAGCGGCCGACCTGCCGACATTGGATCGCTGGCTCGACCGCATCCTCGACGCGCCGAACCGCGAGACGGTTTTCGAAGACTGATCGACGACTGAGCGCCTCGAGCTCGTGAGCGAACCATGGATGTCGTCCGATCGAGACCGAGAAGACGGGAATGACCTCTCCCAAGACTGCGGCAGCCCGCCTTTACGTGACCTGTGATTTGCTGGAAGGGGCGGCGGTCGATCTGCCTGGCCCGCAGGCGCATTACCTTCGCACCGTGCTGCGGCTGGCGCCGGGCGCGGGACTGGCCGTGTTCAACGGCCGCGACGGCGAATGGCGGGCACGGCTGGAAAGGCTCGACAAGGCGGGCGGTACGGCCGTGGCCGAGTTGCAGACCCGGGCCCAGCAAGGCGGGCCGGACGTCACCCTGTGCTTTGCGCCGATCAAGCGGCCGGGCATCGACTTTATTGCCGAGAAGGCGACGGAGCTGGGCACCGCGGTGCTGCAGCCGGTCTTCACCGCCCATACCGATGTCACCCGAGTGAATGTCGAGCGGCTGCGGGCCAATGCGATCGAGGCGGCCGAACAGTGCGAGCGGCTCGATGTGCCGGAGGTGCGGGTGCCTGTCAGCCTCGCCGCACTCCTCGAGGCATGGCCGACCGCCTGCCCGCTGCTGCTCGCGGCCGAGCGCGGCGCGTCCGGCCTGGCTGCGCCGCCGCTGGCCGCAGCGGTTCGGGAGGCCGGCGGCCCCCCCGTCGCATTCCTGATCGGTCCGGAAGGCGGTTTTGCCGCGTCGGAGCTTGACGATCTCGGCAAACTCGCTTTTGTTCATCCGGTCAGTCTGGGGCCGCGTATCCTGCGGGCGGACACCGCGGGGCTCGCCGCCCTGGCCTGCTGGCAGAGCCTTGCCGGGGACGGCGGTTCGCCGCCGCCCGCACGGACGGACACGCGACCGTGATCGCCGTCACGGCATGCGGGTCCCGGCCCGGGGTCTTATGCCAGCCATTCCGGCACAACCAGTCGTCAGGCGCCCATCCATGACCGTCGAGTGCTGCGACCCGCCCGAAACCGACAGCGACCCGCGCATCACCAGCAAGCGGCAGCTGGTCGAATACCTGGAATCCGGCTGCAAGCCGCAGGAGCTCTGGCGCATCGGCACCGAGCACGAGAAGTTCGTGTTCCGGCTCGATGATCTGCGCCCGGCGCCCTATGACGGGCCGCGCGGCATCAAGGCCCTGCTGGAGGGCTTGCGCCGCTATGGCTGGCGGCCGCATTTCGAGGGCGAGAACCTGATCGCCCTGGAGGACGGGCATGGCGGCTCGATCACCCTGGAGCCGGGTGGCCAGGTGGAGCTGTCGGGCGCGCCGCTGAAGACCATCCACCAGACCTGCGACGAGACGCAGGAACACCTGCGCGAGCTGCGCCAGGTCAACCAGGAGCTCGGCCTGGGGATGATCGGCCTCGGCTTCCAGCCGAAATGGCCGCGGGAGGCGATCCCATGGATGCCGAAGCACCGCTACAGGATCATGAAGCAATACATGCCGACGGTCGGTCGGCTTGGTCTGGACATGATGACCCGCACCTGCACCGTTCAGGTCAACCTCGATTTCGAGAGCGAGCCCTGCATGGTGCAGAAATTCCGGGTCGGGCTGGCGCTGCAGCCGATCGCCACCGCGCTGTTCGCCAATTCGCCGTTCACCGAAGGCCGGCCGAACGGTTATCAGAGCTATCGCAGCTTCATCTGGACCGAGACGGATCCTGACCGCTGCGGCGAGCTGCCCTTCGTCTTCGAGGACGGCTTCGGCTTCGAGCGCTATGTCGACTATGTGCTCGACGTGCCGATGTATCTGGTGATCCGCGACGGCCGGCTGATCGACGCCGCCGGCCAGTCCTTCCGGGATTTCCTCAAGGGCGAGCTGCCGGCCCTGCCGCGCGAACTGCCGACCCTTTCAGATTGGGAGACGCACCTGACCACCGTATTCCCGGAGGTGCGGCTGAAGCGCTATCTGGAAATGCGCGGCGCCGATGGCGGGCCCTGGCGGCGGCTCTGCGCCCTGCCGGCGCTCTGGGTCGGGCTGCTTTATGACGACGATGCTTCGACCGCCGCCTGGGACCTCGTCAAGGACTGGACGCAGGAGGAGCGTACGGCGTTGCGAGCCCAGGTGCCGATGCTGGGCCTGCGCACGCCGTTCCGCAACCGGACGGTGCGGGAGGTGGCGCTGGAGGTGCTGGACATCGCCCGCGCCGGGCTGGAGCGCCGGGCCCGCCGCGATGGCTTCGGCGAGACCGAGGCGCATTTCCTCAATGCCTTGATCGATATCGCCGAGAGTGGCGAGAGCCCGGCCGACCGAAAGCTGAAAAAGTATCACGGCGAGTGGCAGGGCGAGATCGACCCGATCTTCCGCGAATTCGCCTATTGACGCCGCCTGGTGACGAGGACTCCCATGTTGTCGCGGATCGACTGGCCCTGGGTGCGGGAGTGGTCGGGGCGGATTTTCCTGGCCGCCTTCCCGCTCGGCACCTTTCTGTATTTCACCGCCGCGCCGGTGCTGCGGCCGGGCGGCGCCATCGCAGCGCTGGGCCCGGCCCTGGCGGCCGGCTGCGGCGTCGCCCTGGCGGCCACCGCCATCGCCGCGGCGGTGCTGGCGTTTGTCTCGGCGCGGCGAAACCGTTAGCGTTCTGCTATTCTTTGCCACCACCGTCCGGCCGTGTCTCGAGCGCGACCTTGGTCATGAACTTGTCGGGGGTGCCTTCGACCAGCAGCGGGATGGCGCGGGCCACCGCCTCCAGCAGCGGGTCGAGCCAGGCCTCCTCGTCCGAGCCGAAATCGTGCAGCACGTAATTGTGGACAAGGGTCTTGTCGCCGGGATGGCCGATGCCGAGGCGTACCCGCCAGTACTCCTTGCCGATCTGGGAATCGAGCGAGCGCAGGCCGTTATGCCCGCCGGCGCCGCCGCCGCGCTTGACCCGGCAGCGTCCGGGGGCAAGGTCGAGGTCGTCGTGGATGACCGTCACCTGGCCCGGCTCCAGCTTGAAGAAGCGCACGGCCTCGCCGACCGCCCGGCCGGATTCGTTCATGAAGGTCATCGGCTTGAAGGCGAGCGTCCGCACACCCGCCAGTTCGCCGTCGGCGAGCTGGCCGCGGAACTTGCTGCGGAACGGCGCGAAGCGATGGCGCTCGACAATGTCGTCGAGCGCCATGAAGCCGATATTGTGCCGGTGATACGCGTAGCGGGGCCCCGGATTGCCGAGCCCGACAAGCAGGATCATCGCAGGGGCTCCCGCCAGGGCACACAGCGCCAGCGTGCATGCCGACAAGCCTGAGCAGAGTGTGGCGCCGGACCCGTGGCCGCCGCCTTAGCCGCCCTCGCCTTCGGCCGCTTCCGAGCGCAGGCCCGACGGTGCGGCTATGGTTGCGACCGTGAAATCGCGGTCGGTGATGGCCGTGCGGGTGCCTTCCGGCAGCGTGACGCTGCTGATGTGAATGCTCTCGTTAAGCTGCCGGCCGGTCAGGTCGACGGTCAGGCTTTCCGGGATGTTGTCGGCACGGCAGACGAGATCGACCTCGCGCCGGACGATGTTCAGCACGCCGCCGATCTTCAGCCCCGGCGAGGCCGCCTCATTGACGAAGAAGACGGGCACCGCGATGGTGATCGTCGTGGTCTCGCCGACCCGCAGGAAGTCGAGATGAATGACATCGTCGGTCACCGGATCGAGCTGGACGTCGCGGGTGAGCACCCGGTGGGAGTCGCCGTCGACCTCGACCTGATACATGTGCGTGGTGAAGCTGGGGTCCTTGATCAGCCGGTTGATCTCCAGGACGTTGCAGTTGATCATCGTCGGCGGCTGCTTGTCGCCATAGATGACGGCCGGGATCTTCCCGGCCCGCCGAGCTGCCCGGGCGGCCCCCTTGCCGGCCCGCTCGCGCGCCTCGGCGGTAATGGTGATGGGTTCGGCCATCGCTGATCGCTCCTGTCTGCCGGATGCGCCAAAAGAGGACGCCGGCCTCCAGGGGTGCCGGCGCAAGCCCTCTATGTAGCACAGCGGGCGGGCGGATCCAGCGCCGCAATCAGGTGCGGGAGATCATCGCCACGAAGGGCAGCTCGTCGCCATTGAGGATCAGGTTGCCGATGGCGGTGATGACGTTCTTCTCGCGGTTCTTCACCGCCGAGTTCAGCTCGTACGACACCGCGCTGGAGATCACCCCGGCCTCGTGGAGATGGGCCATGAAGGCCTCGACCGCCTCGTCCGCCGGCCGGACGAAGACATCGTCCGGCGCATCGAACTCATAGGTGCTGTCGGAGCCGGAGACCGGCCCCATCACGATCGCCCGGCAGTGAATTCTGGCCATGACCCTGCTCCCCCTCGGTGGTTGCTGTGGCCCATGGTGCTAGCGGAGCGCCATGACACTGGAATGACGTTTCAATGACATGCCGGCGACGTCCCGACGCCGACAGCGCACCGGCTGAAAGCGGCAGCAAAAAAGGGGGTTTTAATTCGTAGACTAAGGAATTTGGCAAGACTATACTCGCAGCGGAGTATTGAGGGTCCTGACTGGAGCAAAGACAATGCCGACCGACTTTCGGAGCAATTTTAATCAAAACACCGACATTATCTATGGGATCGGCGACTGGATCTCCCGATACATCTGCTATTACTACTATCGGGGGCGCGATCAGGCGCGCAAAACCAAGGATTTTGCAAACAAGAACAAGTCCTTAAATAGGGACGAACGAAAGTTTGCAACCGATCAGAAGAACAAACAATTCCATGCCATTAATCAGTACAATCAGCCGATCGACGGCTCGACCTTTTCGCTCGACAGCGGGGTGATCGACAGCAAAGGGCTGAAGGCCTTCGGACAGGGCGGGGGAGAGAAACAGAATTACATCGATTTCCTGGAAACCGAGAGCGTGTACAGCCCGGGCTCGATGGCAGGGCGGGTGACCGACCTTCTCGACAAGCTCAGGAAAAGCGATATCAATCTCGATCCCAATGACGAAGCGGCGGTTCTGGACGCGGCGCGCGACATGGCGATCCGCCGCTCCAGCAAAATCGGTATCAAATATGTCGTACGTTTTGGCAAGGTTCACTATGTATTGGATGAGGTAAATATGGACGTGGTCCTCGACAAGACCACCATCAAGAACAGCTCGGACTACACCAAGGTGCCGATCGTGACATCTGAGTTGCGCTATCTTTTTCGTAATTGGAATTATTTCAAGGATATGGGCAAGGTTTTATTTTACAAAAAGTTCCAGACGGTATCGCCGCCCTGGGACGTCGGCACCGTGCCGGAACTCCGCAAATGGGCGCGGTATGCCGTGCACCGGGTGACGAAGTCCCGGACGCCGTCCGTGGTCATGCCGTGGGAGCACGGCTTCGACAAGGCCGTTCAGGGTCTCGACCTCGACAAGGGCGGCGATGCCAAGAGCCTGCGCGCCATTATCGCAGCCTTCCACGCGATGCCGCATTACATGGTCAACCGGCAGGGCGAGTCGGAAAAGATCGTCTTTGGAACGGTCGACGACTGAGCCGGCAGGCCGGCCGGGCCTCTCCGGCCGGCCGCGGCGCACGGACCGTGTGCCAGACGTCGGCGATTCACAGGTCGTTGAAGAAGCAGATGATGCCCTGCTTCCAGCCGAGCGGGGTGGGGGCCGGATTGGCCATCATGGTCTGAGTGGATTCGGGCAGGGCCTTGACGTCCTTGCGCCCGGGATCGCCCTTGACCTCGACCTCGATCTTCTGGCTTCGGACCGCCTTGATCTTGTCGAACAGATCGCGGGTGTCGCCGTCGGTGATGCCGATGCAGCCCAGGGTTCCGGCCGCCCCGCCTTCCGGATGGATGCCGAGATTGCCCTCGCCGATCCACAGGAACCAGGCAAAATCGTTGTCGTCGGTATAGGAATCCTTGTCGTATTTCTTATGCGATGGCACGCCGGCGACCGTCTTTTTGGTCCCGGTCATCAGGGCATTGGCCGGCGCGGTATAGGTCTTGTTGGCCAGCGCCTTGATCTTGCTCGTCCCCGATTTCGCGTTCCAGGACTTGCCGAACCCGGTCAGTTTGCCGGTCGATTTGTCGAACACCAGTTTGGGCATCCCCGGTTCTCCTCTCTCTCTCCCCAAATGCGTCCGGCACGGGTCTGTGACGGCCGTCATAGCCAGCACGCCCGCCAAATCGGGCGATTGTGAGGACCGAACGGGGGTTTTTGAGGTCAGCCGAGGATGCGCTTGACGTCATCGCCGGTCAGGTTGACGCGATCCTCCGAAGCCTTCCAGAAGGACAACATGCGCTGATATTTCGGCAGCATTTCGACATGGCTGTTAAAGCCATTCGCGTTTTGCAGTTCGCTGTAATAGTCCATCGTATCCAGCAAAAATTCCACATAGGCGAGCTGGCGGCTTTCCTTGCTGCCATCGAAGCCTTCGAACCCGACATCGTCGAGGGCAATGCCGATATCCTTGCCGCATTCCTCGACGGCGGAATACAGCGCCATGTGCATGTCGAGGATTTCCCGCACTTCCTCGCATTCCGCGAAGGACAGCGGATCCAGGAGGCGCTGCTCGGCCATGGTCGCGATTTCGAGCTCATAGCCGTGCTCGATCGCCTGGCGGACCTTGACGTATTCCGGCTCGTTATTCGGGTCGACCTTCTCCAGGATCAAATATTGATTCGCAAGGATAAGGCGCTCAACTTTCGACAAGGACAGCGGCGCGGCCATGATAATTTCTCCTGCAATCATGTTCTTTACTCTACGGCAAGGGTACAGATCGGCCCGGCTGCCGTCAATCGCGAATACCAAAACTCTTGCCGGATGCGAGGCGTGGACATTTTGTGAATGCGTGCATGAACCATTTCTTATTTCGCTCAAATCAACCGGCCCGAAAGGCCGCTTGAGGATCTTTGGTCCGACGGGCATCCTGTCCGACGAGTCATGGGGCACGACGCCGTGTCCCCACCGAAGTTGCGAGCCGGGTCATGACCGCCATGTCAATCGCTCCGGGGCACCGGCCGGCCGGGCGCGTCATGGCCGCAGCATGCGGCGTATGACCTCGCATCCCCATGCCGGCGACGACGACCTGGCCAGCGCCCGGAACCGCCGGCCTGTCGGAAAACCGGCCGTGGTCATGCCGATTGCACCGGTCCGGCCGCAAAGCCGCGCTCTGACGGGCCGCTTCGGCGGGGTCGCGCCGATCGACGCCGACCGCCATGCCGCCGCGCTCTATGCCGCCGGACACGAGGCGGGCGGGCGGGAGACGATCTGGACCTACAAGATGACCGGCCCGTTTGACAGCGCCGCAGCGATGCGGGACTGGCTGACCGGCTGCGCGGCGTGCGAGGATCCGCTGTTCTTCGCGGTTCTCGACGCCGCCGCCACGGCGCAGGGCATGGCCGCCCTCCTCAACCTCCGGCCGGACTTCGGCGCGGTCGAGCTGGGCCATGTCTGGTTCGCCACGGCGCACCAGCGCAGCCGCGCGGCAACCGAGGCGCTGGTCCTTTTGATGCGCCATGTCTTCGACGCGTGCGGCTATCGCCGGCTGGAATGGAAATGCGATGCCGCCAACCAGGCCTCGCGCCGGGCGGCGCTCCGCCTCGGTTTCCGCTTCGAGGGCGTGTTCCTCAACCACATGGTGATCCGCGGGCGGAACCGGGACACCGCCTGGTACTCGCTGCTGGACGGCGAATGGCCCGGCGTCCGCGCGGCAACGGACGCATGGCTGGCGCCGGAAAATTTCGACGCCGACGGCGCGCAGCGCACGGCCTTGAGCGCCCTCACTCGGGCTCTGTGGTGACGGAAAGGCTAGTCCGCCGCGTCGACGGGTTCGTGCAGGGCCTGGAAATCCGGCCAGGCGCTCGGCAACCGGCCGCCGACGCGGATCGGCTCGGCCCGCATGGCGAGGCCGGTCGCGTCGTCGGTCTCGACCACGAGGCCGCAGACGGTCGCCGGCTTCTCGGCCGCGGTCAGCCGCTCGGTCGGCAGCTTGCGGACGAAGCGCAGCACCGCCGGTTCCTTCTTCATGCCGATGACGCTGTCATAATCGCCGCACATGCCGGCATCGGTCTGATAGGCGGTGCCGCCGGAGAGGATATGCACATCGGCGGTCGGGACATGGCTGTGGGTGCCGACCACCAGGCTGACGCGGCCGTCGAGATGATGGCCCATGGCCATCTTCTCGCTTGTCGCCTCGCCATGGAAGTCGACAAGGATGGCGTCGACATCACGCGGCATGGCGAGGTCGGCGAGCAGCCGGTCGGCATGGCCGAACGGGTCATCCAGCGGGTCCATGAACAGCCGGGCCATCAGGTTGATCACCAGCACCCGCCGGCCGCCCGGCGCATCGAGGATGACCGAGCCGCGGCCCGGCGTGCCGGGCGGGTAATTGGCCGGCCGGATCATGCGCGGGTCGTCGTCGATGGTCGTCATGAGCTCGCGCTGGTCCCAGGCATGGTTGCCGAGCGTCAGGCAGTCGACCCCGGCGGCGTAGAGCTCGTCGGCCAGTTTCTGGGTGATGCCGAAGCCGCCGGCGGCGTTCTCACCATTGACCACGACGAAGTCGAGCCCCAGGCGCCGGCGGAGCACCGGCACGGCATCGATCACGGCCGTCCGCCCGCTGCGCCCGACGATATCGCCGAGGAACATCAGGCGCATGGCCGGGCCTCGTCGGGCCGGGCGGCGGCGGCCGGGCCGGTGCAGCGGATCGCCTCCCGCTCGGTGATCACCCAGTCGAGCGGCTGGTCGTGGTCATCGGTGGGGACGGCGGGCAGTTCCTGGCCGCTATGCGCCAGCCCGACGGCGATCACCGTGCCGTCGCGCCGCAGTCCGGCCAGGGTGCGGTCGTAGAAGCCGGCGCCATAGCCGAGGCGGCCGCCGGCGCGGTCGAAGGCCAGCAGCGGCGCAAGCACGATGGCCGGGCGAAGGATCGGGGCGTCCGGCAGCGGCTCCGGCACGCCGAAGGCCGCGGGCTGCAGGGCATCGCCGGGCTGCCAGCGGCGGAAGAGCAGAGGCAGGCCCGGACCCTGCATGACGGGCAGGCAGCAAACCGCGCCGCCCTCATGCAAACGAGACAGCAGAGGCCAGAGTTCGGCCTCGTCCCGGATGGCGGCGTAGCCGGCCACGATCTCGCCGGGCGCGATGGGCATGGCCGCCAGCAGGCGATGGCTCAGCGCCGCTGCAAGCCCGTGCTTTTCCCCGGCAAGCATGGCGGCACGCCGCGTCTGCGCCATCCGCCGCGCGTCACGCTTGTCCAACGCCGGTCCGGCGAACGGACCGGCCCGGCCGCCTGCCGGGACCAAAGGATCGGAAAGAGCGGAGCCGCCTCGGCCGTTGGTCATGGTGTCTCCTCTGGGCCCTGCGTACACAGGTGGGTGCCGTGCTATCGAGGCCACGACCTCGACAGGGACAGCTCCCGAGAGGATACTTAACGGCCCCGGGGACAATTTGACCTGACGCACCGCGCAGCCCCGCTTTGACCCCATGAGTTAGGAGCCGCCGACCCGCCCGGCAAGAGCGTCGACCCGGTCGGCCAGCGCCGCGATGGCCTCGGCGACCGCCTCGTCGTCGCCGGTTTGCAGGCGCCCGGTCTGCGGCGTGTCCGGACCGCCGGCGGCCGCCTTTGCGTCGAGAAGTTCGTCGCCAAGCAGCAGGCTGACAAGCACCAGCAGGTGCGCCTCGTCGGTGCGCGGCGCGACCGCCTTGACCTGGGCGAGGCGGGCGTCGATGACGGCGGCAACCTCGCGCACCCGCTCTTCCTCGCCCTCTCCGCACAGGATCGGATAGGTGCGGTTATTGAGGACGACCTCGACCTCCGGCATTGCCCTACTCCCCCAGCACGGTCTCCAGCCGGTCGATCACCCGGTCAACCCGCCGCGCGATCTCCGCGGGGCTGGCCCCGCCTCCGCCGGCCGGGAAGCCGCTGCTGTCCGGTTCCTCGCCGCGGCGGGCGACGGCCGTCTCCAGGGCCTCCAGGCTCTTGCCGAGGCGCGCCAGTTCCGCTGCGATGCGAGGCGACATGCCGCCAGACTCCCGGACGTTTCGGTCACAAACCGGTGAAGGCCTCGCGGGAAAGTAGGGCCGTGCGGATTGCGCCGTCAACAACTGCGCTTACGTTCACGGCGAGACCGCGGCTTGAGGCAGAAATCGGCGATCGCGGTTTGGAAGGTCTGGCGGTCCGACGGGTAATCGGACTATAAGGGCCAGCTAGGGAGCGCCTGCATGGGTGCCGGTGCGGGCCCGTTTCGTTGAACCGGACAGCGCCGGGGTCCCGCAAGGCTGCGCCGGTCCGGTGCTAGGAGAATGGCGGGGACATGCGGACCGTTGAGCCCTTGCCTTGGATTGCACATCGTCCTAGACCCGTCTCACCCACGCCTTCGTGAAGACAACACTCGAACGAGGAGGAGCCAATGGCTGTCAAAGTCGCCATTAACGGTTTCGGCCGCATCGGTCGCCTGGTCCTGCGCGCCATCTATGAGAACGGCCGCAACGATGTCGAAGTCGTCGCCATCAACGACCTCGCGGACCTGAAAACCAATGCCCATCTGCTGAAATACGACAGCGTCCACGGCAAGTTCAATTTCGATGTCAAGACCGAGGGCGATGAGCTGATCATCGACGGTCACCGCATCAAGTCGCTGCAGGTCCGGGATCCGGCGCAGCTGCCCTGGGGCGATATGGGCGTCGAGATTGCCATGGAGTGCTCCGGCATCTTCACGAAGCGCGACGCCGCCGGCAAGCACCTGGAGGCCGGTGCGAAGAAGGTGCTGATCTCCGCCCCCGGCACCGACGAGGACATCACCGTCGTCTATGGCGTCAACCACAGCGCCCTGACGCCGGAGCACAAGATCGTCTCGAACGCCTCGTGCACGACCAACTGCCTGGCCCCGGTCGCCTATGTGCTGCACAACGCCATCGGCATCCAGCACGGCTTCATGACGACCATCCACTCCTATACCGGCGACCAGCGCCTCGTCGACACCATGCACAAGGACCTGCACCGCGCCCGCGCGGCGGCCCTGGCCATGGTCCCGACCTCGACCGGTGCGGCCCGTGCGGTCGGCAAGGTCCTGCCCGAGCTGAAGGGCAAGCTGGACGGCGTGGCCATGCGCGTGCCGACGCCGAATGTCTCGGTCGTCGACCTGAAGTTCGTCGCCAAGCGCGCCACGACGGTCGAAGAGATCCAGTCGCTGATCAAGGACGCCTCGGAGAGCAACGAGCTCAAGGGCATCCTCGGCTGCTATGACGAGCCGCTCGTTTCCATCGACTTCAACCACGACGCCCATTCGTCGATGTTCGCCCTGAACGAGGCGAAGGTCATCGACGGCACGCTGGTCCGCGTCATGAGCTGGTACGACAATGAGTGGGGCTTCGCCTCGCGCATGGCCGATACCGCCGTCAAGATGCAGGAAGTCGGCTAAAGCCGGCCGCCGGCCGACCTCTGCCGGCCATCAACCATAACAACCGGTCCCGGAACGCCAGCCCCGCCCTTCCCGGCGGGGCTTTTTCCGTCGCCATTGTCCCTCAAGGCCCCCGGTTCGGTTGCGCGACGCCCCCTGGGAGCAGGATCGCACTGACCGGACTCCCGTCACCGTGTCCAGGCAGTCCGCTTGCGTCCTGACCGGTCGTGGGGGCCTCTCCGGTCATGCCGCAGTGCCGCTCGTTGGGCCGGGCGCGCGGGCGAAATTGCCACCGGCGCCGCTTCGGTCTACACTCCTGTCGCTTCCGATTCCGGAGCAGGCTGGGGGACAGGCGTCATGGCTCTCGACAAACGCGGCACGAAGAACGAACGCAAGTACGAAAAGGACAGCGAGCTTCAATTCAAGATCAGCGTCCGGCGCAACAAGCTGCTCGGGCTGTGGGCCGCCGGCCGGATGGGGCTCGACGGCGCCGCCGCCGAATCCTATGCGAAAGAGGTGGTGGCTGCCGATTTCGAAGAGGTCGGCGACGAGGACGTCATCCGCAAGATCGCCAAGGATTTCGCCGACAAGGGCGTAACGGCCTCCACCGACGAGATCCGGCGGGAACTCGGCCGGGCCGAGCTGACCGCCACCGATCAGATGGAAGCCGAGCAAGCGGCGGGCTCATGAGCCGGCGCGCCGCTGTCGAGGTGACCGGCCCCGGGCGCGGCGCGGCCATCGCCGCCGCCCTGGCGGTTGCCCTCGCCTGGCCGGCGACCGGGGCCGCGCAGCAGCAGCCGGGCGGGCCGGACGGGGACTCTGCGGGTCCCGTGCGAATCGTCCCGGCCGAGCGGCCGGAGCCGCCCGAACCGCCGCAGCGCCAGCAGCAAGGCCCTGCGAGGGTGACCCTGGACCGCGGGCTTGTCGCCACCGCCGGCGCACCGCTGTGGATCGTCGACGCCGAGAACAACCGGCTGATCGCCTGCGTCTACGAACGCACCGCCGGCGCCCCCCGCATCAACTGCGTCACCCGCTCGCTGCCGTAATCCGGCATTTGAAAGAGTCCTCGTTAATGGCCGAAAAAGTTCAGGATCGAAAAATCAACACTGATGCCGTTGATTTTACATTCGGGGAAATCGTCAACCTTCATAACGACAATGAGATTGTTATCCAACCGGAATACCAACGGCTTTTCCGATGGAGCGACGAGCAGAAATCAAGGCTGATTGAGTCTATTCTGATAGAGCTGCCAATTCCGCCAATTTTTTTAATTGAAAACGAGATCGGGGTTCTTGAGTTAATTGATGGCCTTCAACGGGTGAGCTCTGTCCTTCAATTTATTTCTGCTGATACAATCAATTTGGAGCCTCTTACATTGGGTGGCTGCGATCTTATGCCTGAACTGAATGGCCGGAAATTCGAAGACCTGGAAATGGTACAAAGACTGAGAGTCAAACGGACACCCATTCGCGCTATTATCATCCGAAAAGGCGGTGATCAGTTCATCAAATATGAGCTGTTTAAGCGTCTTAATACCGGTGGCTCACTCTTGTCCCCCCAGGAAATTCGTAATTGTTCATCGCGCATGGTAGAAGGAGGCGAAAAATTCTACGGATTCCTGAAGCAATTGTCAGACTATGAAAATTTCAAGAAAAGCATAGTTAGGCTTGATGAAAATGCCCAACAGCAGAAGGGCGATGAAGAGCTGGTGCTAAGGTTCTTCGCAGTAAAAAATTATACGCAAGGCTATAAAGGAAACATCAAAGAATGGCTTGATGATTACATGGACAAGGTTTTATTCCGTAAATTAGAATTTTCTTATGATCACGAAAAGAAAATTTTTCACGAAGCATTTGACATTATTTCCGAGAAGTTTGGCGGTGATGCCTTTGTCCGGTATCGTGACGGTCAACCTCAGGGTAGGTTGGCCCCTGCCTATTTCGAGGCTGTTGTGGGCGCCGTCGCCCGTTTCCCAAAGCAGGCCGGCCAACAGGATGCGGCGGAACTTCGTGCGCACCTTGCAAGCACGCTGGAGTCGGAAGACTTTCGAGACGTGACCGGCCCTGGCGCGAACGCCATTTACAAACTGCGGCGACGGATTGAGCTTGTAGAACAGAATGTTTTTGGTAAACAGAAATGAGGCTTGAAATTTTAGAAAGGCAGATTGAAAATGATCTTGACTGGAGGGAAGCAGAGCTGGCGATTTTTCGCGAGCTCCTGAGCCATAAAGAGACTAAGACTCTACGCGCGAGAGCTTTGTCTCGTGCAGCTTGGTCTCTTTTGTACGCGCATTATGAGGGGTTCTCCAAGTTTTGTCTCGATTTATATCTTGATTTCTTGGCAAAGAGATTCACTGACTGCAATACATTACCAGACAGGCTGTTTGTATTCTTCATTGAGAAGGAAATTCAAAAAGCCAGAAGCCTCCCGACCGACAGAATTTTTGATTTTTTTACAAAAGACATCAGATCGCTAAGGCAATCGCCGCCCAAGCCAACTGAAATAGACACACGATCCAATTTATGGCCCGACTTGCTCGCGAATATACTACGTCAACTTGATCTGGACCCAGAGACAATCGTTACAGATACACGAAAACTCAGAACCCTCGTCGCCAGAAGGAATGATATTGCCCACGGCAGAAAGGTATTTGTCGAAGATTTGGCTATCTATCTTGAATACGAAAACGCAACCCTGGATGTTATGTATGGACTTGCGTTGGCCGTTGTCGAGCGCGCCGGCCGGTTTGGGCGTGATGAGAACTCTTCGCCGCAGCAGGATCTCCCGTGAGTCGGGTCCGCTGCCACGCGCAAACGGACCCGTCACAACGTCTTACCGGCTGAGGAGCCGGGTCGACGAGGAACCGCTGCCGGATTTCGCCCGCAGCATGGCCAGGCGGCTGGAGGCCGAGGCGGTGGCCGGCCCGGCGCTGCCCACCCCGACGGCGGCGAGGGCGGCGGCGATGTTGGGGTCGTCCTCCTCCGGCCTGGTCGGCTGCAGCAGTTCGGCCTTCATCCGCGCGGCCTCGGCTTCCTTCATGTCTTCCTCGGCGGCCTCGCGCATGGCCTTGAGTGCCACCGACAGGCCGCTGGTGGCGCTGGCCAGGCCGGCCGCCCGTCGCGCCGCCTCCGCCCGCCGCTCGGACGCGGCGCGCTGCTGCTCGGCCTTCTTCATGTCGCGCTGCGCCCGCTCCAGCTCCGAGCGCGAATTGCGCAGCTTCTCGCCCATGTCCTGATAGGTCTTTTCCAGCATCTCCATGAACTCGGCCGCCTCTGCCGCGTCGCGGCGCTCGCGCTCGGCTTCCGGGTTCATCTTTTCCAGCATCTCGATCAAGGTCATCAGGCTTTTTTCCAGCGCAGCCTGGCGGGCCGGGTCGGTTTCGGCCAGCATCTGCTGCTCCAGCTTTTCCGCCGCGGCCATGCGCTGGGCGGCCAGCTGCTCGATTGCCTCCGCCTCCTTCTTCTCGCGATCGAAGGCGATGCGCGCCTCGGCGAGCTCGGAGCCGAGCTTGTCGAGCTGCTCCTCCATCTGCCGGATCTCCGCTTCGGTCGCCGCCTTGGGATCGAGCTTCACCAGATATTCGACCGAATTCTGCATCAGCTGGTCGGTTTTGACGCCGACGAGATTCTTGATGAAACCGAGCATGGTCGCGACTCCCCTTCGCGTTGATCCCGGTTTGTTTGGGCCGGCCTGTCAGGAAATGCTCACCGCGGCCGGATCGAGGCCGATGCCGGCCGCCAGCACCACCCAGGCGGTGGCGCGGCAATCGACCTTTTCCGCCCGGAGAAACTCGCGGGCCGGGGCCGGCGCCGTCGCACCGGTCTCCCGCACGAAGAGATGGCCGCTGCGGCGGCGCGACTCGGTCGGCCCGCCGCTCTCGACCCGCTCATAGCGGGTCGGCGGCATCGCCCAGCCGCTGCCCGACGGCGCCACCCGCTGATAGGTGTCGCCGGCCTGGGTCGTGACGGAGGCTCCGCCAAGCCGGCCGGACGGCGGCAGTGCCCAGTCGGCAAGCGCCGCGGTGCCGCTCAGCCCCTCGGTCAGCACCGCCGTGAACCAGCGCACGGCCGGGCCTTGCGGCGTCTCGGCGATGTCCAGAAAGTGCGTGCCCGGGGCCGCCAAATGAGCCGCCGGATAGAGGCGATAGCTGTGCCGGCCGCTCTGCGCCAGCCTGCCGACACCGGCGATCATCACCCCGGCCGGATCCGGGGCGTCGACCCGCAAATGGCCTTCGCCGAGGATGAAGGCGGACGGGTCGATGAGCAGCTTCAGGCCGATCAGGCCGTCGGCGCGGTCGCCGAAGCCGTCCAGCCCGGCCCGCAGCCAGTCCGCCAGAGTGACGCCGCTCATCCCGCTTTTCCCGTCCGCCCGCCCGGTTTTAATAGGAAAGGTATAACGCGGCGCGGCATTCGGGCAACCGCGGATCGGCAGGCGGCAATTGATCGGCCGCCGTGATTCGGGCACTCTCGACAAGACCCGGTGGGTCTGCGGCGCGGGCGGGACGACGGGAGGCGGGGTTGAGCTTCTGGGACAAGCTGCGGGGCGAGTTCGTCGACGTCATCGAATGGACCGACGACAGCCAGGACACCATGGTCTGGCGCTTCGAGCGGCACGGCAATGAGATCAAATACGGCGCCCAGCTGACGGTGCGCGAAAGCCAGGTCGCCGCCTTCGTCAATGAAGGGCAGATCGCCGACGTCTTCTGGCCCGGCCGCTATGTGCTGGAAACCCAGAACGTCCCCATCCTCTCCACCCTGCAGGGCTGGCGGCATGGTTTCGAGAGCCCGTTCAAGGCGGAGATCTACTTCGTCAACACAAGGCGCTTCACCGACCTGAAATGGGGGACCAAGAACCCGGTCACCCTGCGTGACCCGGAATTCGGGCCGGTACGCCTGCGCGCCTTCGGCACCTATGTCATCCGCGTCATGGATGCCGGCACCTTCATCCGGGAGATCGCCGGCACGGATGGCCATTTCACCACTGACGAGGTGACCGACCAGCTGCGCAACCTGATCGTCAGCCGTTTTTCGACGGCGATCGGCGCCAGCGGCATCCCGGTCCTCGACCTCGCCGCCAGCTATGACCAGCTGAGCGATTTCGTCACCCGGAAGATCGCCCCCGAATTCGCCGTCTACGGGCTGGAGCTGACCAAGCTGCTGGTCGAAAACGTCTCGCTGCCGCCGGCCGTCGAACAGGCGTTGGACAAGCGCACCTCCATGGGCGTGTTGGGCGATCTCAACCGCTATACGCAGTACCAGACGGCCGAGGCGATCGGCACCGCCGCCGCCAATCCCGGCGGGCCGGCCGGCGACGCCATGGGCATGGGGCTGGGCATGGCCATGGCCCAGCAGATGGCCCAGGCCGGCCAGGCCGCCCAGCAGCCGGCTTCGCCCTGGGGCCAGCAGGCCCAGCAGCCGGCCGCCGCTCCCCCACCGCCGGGGCCGCCGCCGCTGCCGCAACAGAGCCCGTATTACGTCGCCATCAACGGCCGGCAGGCGGGGCCCTATCCGGTCGACCAGCTGCAACAGCTCGCCGCCTCCGGCCAGCTGACCCGCGACAGCCTGGTCTGGACCCAGGGCATGGCCAACTGGACCAAGGCCGGCGAGGTGGCGGCGCTGTCGGCGCTGTTCGGCGGCATGCCGCCGCCCCTGCCGCCGGCGCCCTGACGGGCCTCCCAACCCGGTACGCGATTGACAAGAAAACCCGATAAGGACGATTGCGGCCATGCCGACCGAAACCACGATCGCCGAGACGTCGGCGCCGCCGCCGCCCGGAGAGGGCCGGGCGCAATTTGCCTGCGAAAGCTGCGGCGCCGTGCTCAGCTATGCGCCGGGCACCACTAACCTCAAATGCGAGTATTGCGGCCACGAGAATACCATCGCCGAGCCGGAGGCGACGGTCGACGAGCTGAGTTTCGAGGACGGGCTGGCGGCCGGCACCGGCCATGACGACGTGCTGGAGGCCGAGACCGTCACCTGCGAGGCCTGCGCCGCCGAATTCACCCTGGCCGAGGGCGTCAGTTCCGATGCCTGCCCGTTCTGCGGCCACAATGTCGTGACCGAGCCGCAGGTCCACCCGATGCTGAAGCCGGGCGCCGTCCTGCCTTTCGCCCTCGACGCCAAGGCGGCGCGCGAGCGCTTCCGCGGCTGGATCAAGTCGCTGTGGTTCGCGCCGAACGACCTCGTCCGCTTCGCCAAGGCCAATGACGCCTTCAACGGCATCTATGTGCCGTACTGGACCTTCGACTGCCGCACCACCTCGCATTATCACGGCCAGCGCGGCACCAATTACACCACCACCGAGACGTACACCGCCACCGAGAACGGCAAGCCGGTGCGCAAGACGCGTACGGTGGTACGGGTACGCTGGACCCCGGTCAGCGGCACCGTCGCCCGCGCCTTCGACGACGTGCTGGTGCTGGCCAGCGACAAGCTGCCCCGCACATACACCGAAAAGCTGGAGCCCTGGGACCTGGAGGCGTTGAGCCCCTACACCCCCGCCTATCTCAGCGGCTTCCGGGCCGAGCGCTATTGCTTCGGCCTGCGCGAGGGCTTCGACTTCGCCAAGCGGATCATGGACGGGGTCATCCGCGGCGACGTCAAGCGCGATATCGGCGGCGACCATCAGCGCATCGGCCGGCTTAGCACACGGCACGACGGCATCACCTACAAGCACATATTGCTGCCGATCTGGGTCGCGGCCTACCGTTATGGCGGCAAGCCCTACCGCATCGTCATCAACGGCCGCACCGGCGAAGTCCAGGGCGAACGCCCGTACAGCTGGCTGAAAATCGGCGCCGTGGTGCTGGCCCTCGCCGCCATCGCGGGCGTGGCGATCTACTTCCTGCAATAGCGAGGCGGAATGATGCGCTTTCCTTGGTGCGGACGGTACCAGTGACAACCCGAAGTCAAGGCGAAGTCAAGCATGGCGCAGCATCATGAAAATCACGCGACGCCATGCAAGACTGCTCTTCAAATCACCCATATCCGCAGATCCATATCACAACAGGCCGGCTCATGGCTGAGTCTCCGGGCAGGCAGGCGGGGGCCGACAAGGCTGGCACCGGGTAGAGGTGCTCGGGGTCACCCCTGAATGGGATGCGCGATGGCCCACCGGTCGACCGGGTCGTTACACTGGCCTATGGAGAAGAGGAAGCGGTCCGTATCCTCGTGGAGATAGACTTCGACATAGCCCCAGCTTGGCATGGTGCGGCCGAGATGATCGGTCGCCGGTCCCGACGGGCAGGCGGGTGCGGTCTCGTCGAACGTCACCCAATATCCGCTATAGGGTCCGGAATTCGGTGCTGCCGTCGCCAGGGCGCTGTCGACGTAAAGACGCATGCTGTAGCTGTTGAGCCAGAACGTCTCGTAATTGTTGAAGACGCCGTCGTACGTCAGTTCGCCGAGCTCGGCCCCGTTTATGTCGACCAGGGACCAGCCTCTGACTTCGTCGGCCCGCGCCTGCCCGCTCGACAGTCCGACAATCAAACCGACCGCTAGAATGAACCTTGGCAGCATGAACTTTCTCCTTTCGGTGTTTCCAATGCTCGAGAGGATAGTCCCATTCGGTCCTCAGAGATGACCGCACTGGTTTTCCAGGTCATTGTAGAACTGATCGATGGCGGCGATGTCCTGGTCAGTCAGCTGCGGCTCAAGCCGGTCGAGGGCCGCATTGTCCTCGGCGATGTCGGCGACGATCACCTGAACCTGGAGATCGTTCAGACGCCCGGCGGCAAGCTGATCGGCGCAGTAGCAGAAATTATGGGAATCGACCTCGGCGCAGGCCGGGAAGATGTTCGTGCGTGCCGTGCTCGGCGTGGTGATCTGCTCCAATTCTTCCGGCGTCAGCTGCTGCTGCGCGGCCGGCGGCTGGCCCTGAGCCGGGGCGGTCGGGTTGGCCGGCTGTTGCGCGCCGCCACCCAGGTCAAGCTGCAAATCCTGCCGGCACTGTACGGTAGACCCGGGCGGAAGCTCGGAGCACAGGGGAGCGTCCGCACGCCCTTGTTTCACGGAGAAAGCCCCCAAATCGACAGTGCCTTTCTGAGCATTGGTTGTTGAGACATTCAGAACGGTCGTCAGCAATATTGCCGACAGGATAATGCCGCGTTTCATCAGGCTGCCTCCTCTTGCGGACACGAATGTCCTTTCCGCTGCCAGTGACAATGGACTGGCATGTCACGTTCTGCCTTGACCAGTGATTTCTCTCGTAAGGCAGGCGTGACTTTATGTTTGATAAATTTCGTCGAATCAACCGAAAAAATGATATATTATGTAATGTCTTATGTTTGCCATGAAAGGGCCTCACATTTGACCGAGTCCTGAGGCTGTCGCGACGAAAAGGGCATGATCGGGAGTCCCGAGGGTACGCAGGAAATGATGGTCCTCCCGCCGTGGGCTTGGCGCGCGGCGGCGCGCTGTTCGACACCCTTTTCGGCACCCTGTTCGGCAAGAAGAGCGGCAGCTGTTCAGCCGGGCGCGGCGGGGAGGTCGAGGAGGGTGGGGCCGTCGGTGGCGGTTGGGGGCAGACCCAGCAGCCGGGCGAGCGTCGGGGCGAGGGTCTCTGCCGCTGCGACATCGAGCCGGCGGCGCGGCACGCCGGGGCCGGCCAGCAGGCAGATCCGCTCGTCGGCCGGATGGCCGGGCCGGAGGCCGTGGCTCGACACCATCATCGGCGGGCCGAACAGGTCGGGCGCCCCGTCGCCCGGCATGGCCGGCTCGAAGCTGTGGCCGTCGGGCGCGGCGAAGCTCGCCATCCGGCCGCGGACATCCGCCGGCAGATGCGCCGGGCCCAGCGGCACGGCGCCCGATTCGGCCAGCTCCCGTGTGGCCGCCGCTTCGGTCCAGCGACCGTCGAGGATGACGTTGAGCAGGGCGCCTTCGGCCTCCCAGACCGCGCCGGGCAGCAGCGCCTCCGGGTGGATGGCGCGGCGGATCGGCGCATGGCCGTGGTCGCTGGTCACCGCAATCACCGTGTCGTCGCGGCGGCCGGCCGCTGCCAGCCGCGCGAGCAATGCCCCGACCAGCAGGTCGGCGGTGGCCAGGGCCCAATGGGCCGGATCGCTCTCATAGCCCCAGCCATGCTGGACATAGTCCGGCATGTCGATCTCGGTGACGATGAGGTCGGGCGGCGAATCGGTGCAGGCGAGACCCGCCACCCAGTCGGCCAGGGCGCGGTCGCTCGCCATGCCCAGCATCAAATCGCGGGCCGCGTCGAAGGGGCCGTCCTCCGGCCCCGGGCGATAAGGCAGCCCGACGCCGGCCATGGCCGCCAGGCGCCCGCCCGGGTCCCGCCGGGTCTCCACCGCCCGCCAGTCGCGCCGCGCCGCCTGCTTGGCGAAGCGGCTGCCGCCGATGAAGCCGCGGATCCACCAGGGCCCGACATAGGTGCGCACATCCTGCGGGCGGGCCAGGGCGAAGCCGATGCCGGCAGCGTCCAGCCCGGCGGCTGCGGCACGCCCGAGCAGGCCGGGCACCCGCAGATCCTCGGGATGGACCGGCCGGAAGCTGTCGCCGTCGAGGATGTGGTTGCCGTAGATGCCGTGCCGGTCCGCCCCGACGCCGGTGAGAATCGAGGCGCGGCCGGGCATCGAGGTGCCGGGAACCGACGCGGCGAGGCGTGCGACCGACAGCCCCTCGTCCGCCAGGCCGGTCAGATGGGGCAGCCGGGCGCGGTGGGCGGCGACATAATCGGCGCTCAGCCCGTCGATCAGGACGAGAATCAACATCGGCCCGCGCGGTCGCGGCCCGGCGCCGTGCGCAAAGCCGCCGTCAAGCGAGGTCGCGGGCCAGCTCGACGCGGCTCTGCTCGGACAGCACCGCCATATGCGAATAGTCGGGGTGGTTGATGGCGAGCACCACGCGGGTCCCGGGCTCCTTGAACTTCGCCGCCTGTGCCGGGCTCATGCGGAAGTGCACGAACTGCACCGAGGACGCCTTGCCCTCCGCCGTGGTCCGGTCGACGTCGGTCTCGGGGTCGGAGGGCACCACCTCCCCGGCGAACTCCAGCGACATGGTCTCCTCGACGCCGCCGAGCGAGCCGAGGACCGCCTTGCGCCGCACCGGATCGTCGATCTCGAACATCACGGTGGCGACCAGCTCGTCGCCCTTCGGCACGAGCGGGTTGTACGCCTCCAGCTCGTCGGCGATCTGCGCTTCGCCGCCGCGCTCGACGAACAGCATCTCGTGGATCTGGTGCCACATCGTCTCGTAGCTCTCGAAGAAGAAGGTGGCGTACGGCCCGACCGGCACGCGGCGCCGGTCCTTCATCGGCCGCAACTCGCGGCGCTTGGTGTCGCGGATGGTGCCGTACGCGTCCATCTCCATGATGTCGGCGCGGCTGATTTCGTGCGGCTGGCTCATGCGGGGGTCCGTCAGCTGCAGGGGAGAGGGGTCGGCCGGGGGCGGGGTCTTGCGGCCCGGGGCTCAGTAATCATAGCCATAGGCGCGGGCGAACAGCTGCACCGGATGGGGCGCGCTTTGCGGCACGGCGGCCTTGGGATCGGTCCGCTCCATGCCTTCCAGGATGTGCAGGCCGGCCAGCGGGCATTCCGAGACGACATGCGGGGCGCCGGACTTGACCGCCTGGCGGAAGACCGGCTTGCCGACCTTGAGTGCCGTGTCGTGGTTTTCCCGCATCACGCCCCAGGTGCCGCCATGGCCGGAGCAGCGCTCGATCACCGTAATTTTCGTGTCCGGGATCAACCTTAGCAGCTCGGCCGCCTTCTGGCCGACATTCTGGGCCCGGGCATGGCAGGCGATGTGGACGACCACGTCGCCGTCGAGCGGCTGCAGGCCGTCGGCAAGGCCGGTCCGGCGCGACAGGGTGACGAGATAGTCGGCAACATCGAAGGTCGCCCGCGCCAGGGCCTGGACGTTCTCGTCATCCGGCAGGATCAGCGGCCATTCGAATTTCAGCATCAGGGCGCAGCTGGGCACCAGGGCGATGATGTCCCGGCCGTCATCGACATAGGGCCTGAGCTCGGCCGCGGTCTTGCGCGCCGTCTCGGCCACCTTGTCGATATGGCCGCCTTCCAGCTGCGGCATGCCGCAGCAGCGGGGGTGCACCACGTCGCTTGCGATGCCGTTGCGGGCGAGCACGGCGCGCGCCGCCATGCCGATCGCCGGCATGTTGTAATTGCCGAAGCAGGTGGCGTACAGGACGGCCCGGCGGCCATAGGCCGGCGCCGCGGTGTTGATTTCCACCGGCTCCTGCGCGGCCTGGACGGTCAGGGTCAGCTTGGCATAGTCGGGCAGCACGGCATCGGGGTGTACGCCCAGCGTCTCGTCCAGAAAGGGCCGGGTGACGCTGTTGCCGCGCTTCGCCGCCCAATTGGTCAGACCCGAGGCCAGGGTGCCGAGCCGGCCGTTGCGGTCGGTGCGTGCCAGCACCTGCTGGCCGGCCGGGATCTGCCCCTTCTTCGCTTCGATCGCCCGGTAGCGCAGCATGAGGTGCGGGAAGTCCAGGTCGAACTCGTGCGGCGGCACGTACGGACACTTCGACATGAAGCACATGTCGCAGAGCGTACAGGCATCGACCACCGGCTTGAAATCGGCCGATTTCACCTCGTCGAGCTCGCCGGTTGCGGTCTCGTCGATCAGGTCGAACAGGCGCGGGAAACTGTCGCACAGGTTAAAGCAGCGCCGGCAGCCATGACAGATGTCGAAGACCCGCCGGAGCTCGGCGTCCAGCCTGGCTTCGTCGTAGAATTCGGGGCTCTGCCAGTCGATCGGGTGGCGAACGGGCGCCTCCAGGCTGCCCTCACGCATGGTCATTGGTCGTTCTCGCGCCGATTTGAAAATGACCCGGCCGCGCCGTGCGCCGGCAAGGACGCGGGCCGGCGGCGGTCAGGGGCGGGGCCGGAGACCCGCGGGACGGGACGGGGAGCGCCGGACCGCCCCCCGCCGCTTTGTTCCATCGGCCGAAGCCTCAGCCCATCTGGTCGAGGGCCTTCTGGAAACGGCCGGCATGCGAGCGCTCCGCCTTGGCGAGCGTCTCGAACCAGTCGGCGATCTCGTCGAAGCCCTCCTCGCGGGCGGTCTTGGCCATGCCCGGGTACATGTCCGTGTACTCGTGCGTCTCGCCGGCAATGGCCGACTTCAGATTGGCGTCGGTGGCGCCGATCGGCTCACCGGTCGCGGGATCGCCGACATCTTCCAGGAACTCCAGATGGCCGAAGGCATGGCCGGTCTCGCCTTCCGCCGTCGAGCGGAACACGGCCGAGACATCGTTATGACCTTCGACATCGGCCTTTTGGGCGAAATAGAGGTAGCGTCGATTGGCCTGGCTTTCGCCGGCGAACGCCTCTTTCAGGTTTTCTTCGGTCTTCGTGCCCTTGAGCGACATGGGTGTTCTCCGCCTTTTCGGTTTTGCTGTTCAGACGCCAGACGTGCGAGACGGTTCCTCGCCTGTGTCGACCATATCGCACAGACGGGTCCACCCTGTCAACAGTTTAGAATCGTTCTAAAGAAACCGCGGTCAGATGTCCGCGCGGTCGGCCGGGCCGCTATGCGTCACCACGTCACCCGACTCATCGGTGTCATCGAGGCGCACCACAACGTCGACGCGGGCGATGCGGGCACCGGCCGGCGGCTGCGGCAGATTGGCCACGACCACGTCCCGGATGTCCTGCAGCTCCCCGGTTTTCTCGTGGAAAAAATGGTGGTGTTCGGAGGTGTTCGTATCGAAATACGAACGGTTGGCGTCAACCACGACTTCCCGTAGCAGACCCGCCCGGGTGAACTGGTGAAGCGTGTTGTAGACGGTGGCCAGAGAGACGCTGACCCGGTCTTCCAGGGCCCGGGCATGCAGCTGCTCGGCCGTCACGTGCCGGTCATGGCCGTCGAAGAGGAAGCGGGCCAGGGCGAGTCGTTGCTTGGTCGGCCGCAGGCCGGCGCGCTGAAGCAGGTCGAGGGCGTGCTTGTACGGGCGTTCGCGCATATCGATCCGTTCGTCCCGAGACGGGGGGCAGCCGAGACGGGGGATTGGTGCAACAATACCCCGATTAATGTATAACATGGGCTTGGCAGCCATGTCCCGCAAATTCTTGACAGCTGCAACCGACTGGGCCTTTCTGGGGTCGACACCGGACCCCCGGGGCTGCCGCACATCGTGAGCGGCCGGCCTGTCGAGAAACCTTGTGCGACGTGCCAAATTGATTAGAGTCCGGACGCTTGATCGCGAGCCCAGGCAGGTCATTCCGTAGTGACAGGCAAATCCAGTTACGCGTACGAAGAGCTCCTGCAGTGCGCCCACGGCGAACTGTTCGGGCCGGGCAATGCGCGGCTTCCGCTGCCGCCGATGCTGATGTTCGACCGCATCACCCGCATCGCCGAAGAGGGCGGCCATTACGGCCGCGGCATGGCCGAGGCGGCGCTGGAGGTCCGGTCCGACCTGTGGTTCTTCGCCTGCCATTTCGAGGGCGACCCCGTGATGCCGGGCTGCCTCGGCCTCGATGGCCTTTGGCAGCTGCTCGGCTTCTACCTCGGCTGGACCGGCGCGCCGGGGCGCGGCCGGGCGCTCGGCGTCGGGGAGGTCAAGCTGACCGGCCAGGTCCTGCCGAGCGCGCAGCTGGTCCGCTACCAGCTGGATATCCGGCGGATCGTCAATCGCCAGGTCGTCCTGGGTATTGCAGACGGGCGTATGGTCGTCGACGATGCGCCGATCTATGAGTGCAAGGACCTGCGGGTCGGCCTCTTCACCTCGACCGACGTCTTTTAACGGAGCGCGCCATGCGACGCGTCGTTGTCACCGGCCTTGGTATTCTCTGCAGCATCGGCCTCGACCAGGGGGAGGTGCTGGACAGCCTGCGATCCGGCCGCTCGGGCATTACGTATTGCGACCAGTATCGGGAACTCGGGTTCAAGAGCCAGGTGCACGGGTCCCTCGCCATCGATCTCGCCGAGCATGTCGACCGGAAGCTGCGCCGCTTCATGGGTGACGGCGCGGCCTTCAATTACCTGGCCATGAAGCAGGCGATCGACGATGCCGGGCTGACCGAGGCGGAGGTCTCGCACGACCGCACCGGCCTGGTCATGGGCTCCGGCGGCCCCTCGGTCGAGAACATCGTCGCCGCGGCCGATACCACGCGCGAAAAGGGGCCCAAGCGCGTCGGGCCCTATATGGTGCCGCGCACCATGTCGAGCACCAATTCGGCGACGCTGGCAACGCCCTTCCGGATTCGCGGGGTCAATTACTCGATGACGTCGGCCTGTTCGACCAGCGCCCATTGCATCGGCCACGGCGCCGAATTGATCCAGTGGGGCAAGCAGGACATCGTCTTCGCCGGCGGCGGGGAAGAGCTGCACTGGACCATGACCGTGCTGTTCGATGCCATGGGAGCGCTCTCGTCACACTTCAACGGGACGCCGGAAAGCGCCTCGCGCGCCTATGACGAAAACCGCGACGGCTTCGTCATCGCCGGCGGCGGCGGCGTCGTGGTTTTGGAAGAGCTGGAGCACGCCAAGGCGCGGGGCGCCAAGATCTACGGCGAGCTGGCCGGCTACGGCGCCAATTCCGACGGCTTCGACATGGTCCAGCCCTCGGGAGAAGGCGCGGCACGCTGCATGCGGATCAGCCTCGAAACGCTGGACCGCAGGGTCGACTACATCAACGCGCACGGGACCTCGACCCCGGCCGGCGACATCAAGGAGCTGGAGGCGATCCGCGATGTCTTCGGCGACGACATCCCGCTGATCAGCTCGACCAAGTCGCTGACCGGCCACGCCCTCGGGGCGGCCGGCGTGCACGAGGCGATCTTCTCGCTGCTGATGCTGAAGCACGATTTCGCCTGCCTGTCCGCCAATATCGAAACGCTCGATCCGGCGGCGGACGGCATGCCGATCCTGCGGGAGCGGCGCGACAATGCCGGGCTCGAATGCGTGATGTCGAACAGCTTCGGGTTCGGCGGCACAAACGCAACCCTGGCCTTCACGCGATACCATGGATAAGTCGGCCCCCGGCCAGGTCCTCGGCTCCCGCGCCGTGGGGACGGAGCAAGGCAATGCGCCCATGACCACGACTCGAGAGCTGATGGCCGGCAAGAAAGGCCTGATCGTCGGCGTCGCCAACAGCTATTCCATCGCCTGGGCCGCAGCGCAGATGCTGCACCGGCACGGGGCCGAGCTGGCGATCACCTATCAGGGCGAAAATTTTCGCCGCCGGGTCGAGCCGCTGGCGGAGAGCGTCGGCGCCCCCATCGTCATGCACTGCGATGTCGAGGAGGAGGACAGCCTGGACGCGGTCTTCGACCGCATCGCCAATGAATGGGGCGGCATGGACTTCCTGGTCCATGCCATCGCCTTTTCCGACCGGGACGAGTTGAAAGGCCGCTATCTCGACACGACAGAAGCGAATTTCTGCCGCACGCTGAAAATCTCCTGCTACTCCTTCACCGCCATGGCGCAACGTGCCGTGCCGCTGATGAACGGCGGCGGGTCCCTCGTCACCATGTCCTATCTCGGGGCGGAGCGGGTGACCCCGAACTACAACGTCATGGGCGTCGCCAAGGCGGCGCTGGAGGCCAGCGTGCGCTATCTCGCCGTCGATCTCGGGCCGCAGGGCATCCGGGTCAACGCCATCTCCGCCGGACCGATGCGCACCCTCGCCGGCAGCGCCATCGCCGACGCCCGCTATGTCTACAAGTTTTCGCAGGACAATGCCCCCTTGCGCCGCAGCGTGCTGGCCGAGGAGGTCGGCGGTGCGGCGCTCTATCTGCTCAGCCCGCTGTCCGGTGCGGTGACCGGCGAGGTCCACCATGTCGATTGCGGCTATCACGCCATCGGCATTCCCATCCCCCGCCGCACCGAGAGCAACGGCCTGGTCATCGAGCCGACCCCCGACAAGCTGAACGAATAGGCCGGCTCGCGGCCGCCATGGCGGTGTTTACGGGGCCGGGGTGCGGCCGCCGCTGTAATCCTCATAGGACTTCTCTTCCACCAGCGCCGAGTCGAGCAGCATGTTCAGCGCCCGCTTCAGTGCGGCACGGCGGTCATTGGTGAAGTACACCGAGCGGGCGAGAGCGACGAAGCGGTCGCCGAAGTCCCCGCCCGCCTCGCAGACCCGGATGGCATCCTCGATGTCCCAGAGCTGGGCGTTGACCGCGTGCAGTTCGGCGATCAGCGGCTGTGCCGCCTCCGGCAGCGTCGCGGCCTCGTCGCGAACGGTCGTCAGCGCGTCCAGCTCGGCCCGGACATTGACCAGCTTGGCCGGGTCGGCCAGCCGCTCGCTCTTGATTTCCAGAATGGTGATCTTGTCGAGCAGCTCGCCCCAAGACACCGGCACCATAATCGCCATGAAATCTCCCGCCTTCGTATCGGGCACGGTATAGCGCAGCCAAGGGCCCGCTTGACACCCTTTCCTCGGCCCCGCAATGGTCACGAGCGGCGCACCCCGGACGTCCATGCCCGAGGCGGCAGTCCGCCGTGACCGGGACAGAAGGTAGAGCCCTGTGCAGCACCAAGGCCCCCGCATTGCCGTGCTCGAGTCGCAGGAATCGCTCGGCATCGCCATCTGGAAAATCCCGTTCTACCGTGCCGTCAAGCGGACCTGGCCCGGCGCTCATATCACCCTGATCTCGGCCAAGAAGACGGTTGTCGCCACCGCCCTGCGCGAGGTGATGCGGCCCTATGTCGACGAGGTGCGCGACCAGGCGCGGATCGAGAAGCCGCTGATCGCGGCGGCCCG
Source organism: Alphaproteobacteria bacterium (assembly GCA_009909005.1). Classification (GTDB taxonomy): domain Bacteria; phylum Pseudomonadota; class Alphaproteobacteria; order DSM-16000; family Inquilinaceae; genus JAAAOG01. The sequence continues at coordinate 29,340 of JAAAOG010000075.1, forward strand.
CAATCTCCGGGGGCTGCCGCGCTACGACATCGTGTTCGACGCCCGCACCAAGGGCCTGCGGGTGCTGTGGGCGAAGCTGTTCCTGCGGCATGGCGCGTTCGTGTCGATGCTGCCCGGCTATCTCCTGACCTCGCGGCGCCGCGGCAAGGCGGCCCGGCCGCGCCATTGGGTCGGCCGGCTGATGGCGATGCTGGAGGTGGCGACGGGGACGCCGCCCGATTGGCGGGGGGAGGTGCCGCTGCCCGAGGCGGCGCACGCGGCGGCGGCGCATCTGCTGCCGGCGGGGGCGGTCTATGTCGGCCTCTGCCCCGGTGCCGCCGGCGCCTACAAGGTCTGGCCGCTCGACCGCTTCATCGACCTCGGCCGGCGCGTCGCGGCGCGCGGCTGGACCCCGGTGTTCATGATCGGCCCGGACGAGCGGGAGATGGTGCCGGCCCTGCGCGAGGCCTTGCCGGACGCCCTGTTCCCGGAACTCGACCGCAGCGACCCGCACCCGGAGATCAAGGGCCCGGCTCTCGCTCTGGCGCTCGGGCAGCGCCTCGCGGTCGGCGTGGCCAATTGCACCGGCATCGGCCATTTGCTGGCGGTGGCCGGGACGCCGGTGGTCAGCCTCTCCGGCCCCACCGATCCGGCCCGCTTCCTGCCCTGGGTCGAGCCGGTTCGGTCGATCCGGGCTCAGGACTATGGCGGCACCGAGACCATGGCGGCCATCCCCGTCGAGCCCGTCGAGACGGCCGTCATCGAAATGGTCGCGGCGGGACGCAACAGTGTGCTGACGAACGACACTCTTCAGGACGTGTCATGAACGCCTTTTGAGCTTGGCATTGGCTTATGGGGATGTCTACATATCGCAGGGGATTCGTTGATCCTGGGTCTGATCGGCAGGTTTGGAGAGGCAGATGGCGGAACGCAAATCAGCCCTGAAGCGCGCTCCCGAGCGTCCGGAACTGCGGCGGCTCCTGGATCGTGCCAAGTCGATTGTCTTGACCGAGGATCAACTGCAGGAGCAGAGAGCCAGCTTCGTTTATGGCAATGCACCTTACACGTCCAAAATCACGAAAGAATCCGCGATTAGAGCGGCAAATAGGACGCGTCTCAGCGAAGACGCTGATCAAGAAAAATAAAGGATTCTTCTATGTTTATTCTTGAGGAAGAAGACAAGGTCTTGTATAACCGCATACAGGAACAAAACCTGAACAGACAATATGAGCTGCTCACAAATTGCATCGAGATCGGGTTGAAGAAGGGGGCCATTGCATTCGACAAGTATTTGCTCTGGGCCCTAAATCATGTTGCGGTCGCTAACATCTCGCAGTTCGGTGGAAGATTTCGAAGAGAGCCGATTTACATCGGGGACCACCGCCCACCGCATTTTAAAGACGTGGACGAGTGGATGGACCGGTTCATTTCAACAGTCCAGGAAAACTGGTATATATGGACCGAGACCGAACTCGCAGCTTATGGTCTCTGGCGTCTGAACTGGATTCATCCCTTTATTGAGGGCAATGGACGGACCGCCCGCGCGACATGCTATTATCTTCTTTGCGTGCGCTCGGGTGCTTTGTTGCCGGGAAGAAAGATCCTGCCCGAACGGATCAAGGACAACAGATCAGACTATGTCTCTGCACTGGTCGCCGCCGATGCCGCCTGGGACGACGGGCACTTAGACTTCAGCGAAATGGAAGAGTTTCTGGCCCGACTGGTCGAGGCGCAGCTTTTGGACGAGGACTGAGGCCGGTTGCTCTCATGGCCGATTCCCCCATCCCCGACCGGCTCGTCAAGGGGCGCGGCGCGGTCAGCAATCGTAGCGGCCGGTTCGAGGCCTATAGCCGCGAGACGGTCGACGACGGCTGGGGCTCGTGGGACGACCCGGATGTGCCGCCGGCCGACGATACGGTTCTGGCGGTCGATCGGGCGAAAACCATCATCAGCCGCAACCAGTCGCCGGACGTGCCCTTCGAGGCCTCGATCAATCCCTATCGCGGCTGCGAGCATGGCTGCGTCTATTGCTTCGCCCGCCCCACCCATGCCTGGCTGGGGCTGTCGGCCGGCCGGGATTTCGAGACCCGCCTGTTCTACAAGCCCGATGCGCCGGCCCTGCTGGAGGCGGAGCTTGCCCGGCCCGGCTATCGGGTCGGCACGCTGGCGCTGGGCGCCAACACCGACCCCTATCAGCCGGTGGAGCGCCGCACCGGCCTCACCCGCGCAATCCTGCAGGTGCTGCAGGCCTGCCGCCATCCGGTCGGTGTCGTCACCAAGTCGGGGCTGATCGCCCGCGACCTCGACATTCTGGCACCGATGGCGGCGGAAAAGCTGGCCATGGTCTGCGTCTCGGTGACGACGCTCGACCGCACGCTGGCGCGACGCCTGGAGCCGCGGGCGCCGACGCCGGCGCGCCGGCTGGAGACCATCGCCCGGCTGTCCGAAGCCGGGGTGCCGGTCGCCATCCTCGCCTCGCCGATGATCCCCGGGCTCACCGATCACGAGCTGGAGCGCATTCTGGAGGCGGGTGCCGCGGCGGGGGCGGTCAGCGCCAATACCATCCTCCTCCGCCTGCCTCTCGAAATCGCCGATCTGTTCACGGAATGGCTGGAGGCCCATTATCCCGATCGCGCCGGCCGGGTGTTGAGCCTGATGCGGCAGAGCCGCGGCGGCCGGCTCTACGACTCGGAATTCGGGACGCGGATGCGCGGCGACGGCCCGTTCGCGCAATTGCTGTCGCAACGCTTCGCTGCCGTCTGCCGGCGTCTCGGGCTTGGCGGCCGGCACTTCTCGTGCGATACGCGCCGCTTCCGTCCGCCTAATAGGACAGGCGCCCAGCTCAGCCTGTTTTGAGAAGCCGCATTGATCGATACGCATAATGCGATAAGGTTTTCGGCAGCGGCCGCGATGCCTAAACTCCTCCTCAAGGCCGGCCCCCCGGCGGGCGATGCGGCCCCGACGGCCCCAAGGATTACGGTGCGACGCGTGACGTCATCTTCGGACGTGCCCACGGCCCCCGACGCCGCGCAGGCGGAGCTTCAGCGCCTGCGACAGCGCCTCGCCGAACTGGAGGCGCGGCTTGCCGCAGCCGAAGACAAAGCGGCGGCCCTGCAGGCGCCGGCCGCTCCGACCTGCGCCGATCCGGTCGACGACCCCGCGCAATCCCTTGTCGGCAATATGCGCGGCATCGCCCTTTTCCGCCGGCGGGACGGCGCCCCCACCCGGCTCTTCGGCTTCGATGCCCAGGCGATCACCGGCGTTTTGAAACCCGACGGCACGGCCGACTGCGATGCCTGGCGCCGGGCGATCGCGGAGGAGGACCTGCCGTCCTACATGGCCGCCCAGCGCCGGCTGTGCGAGACCGGCGAGGCCTATGGCCTGGAGTTCCGCTACACCAACCCGCTCACCGGCCGGACGGTGTGGCTGCGCGAACAGTCCTACGCCGGCCACGACCATGATGGCGGTCCCTGCTATGACGGCTTCATCCTCGACGTCACGGCGGAAAAGACCCGCGAAAGGCTGCTGCAGGACGCCACCGACAGCGCCATCCTGGCCGATCGCGCCAAGACGCAGTTCCTCGCCAATGTCAGCCACGAACTGCGCACGCCGCTGCATGCGATTGTCGGCTTCGCCGACCTGATGATCGATCAGGCCTTCGGGCCGCTCGGCTCGGCGCGCTATCTCGAATACAGCCGGGACATTCATTCCAGCGCCACGCATCTGCAGCGCCTGATCGAGGAGATCCTCGATTTCGCCAAGGCCGACGCCGGGAAGGACGAGGTGCGCGACTCGCTGCTCGATATCGGCGACCTCATCAACTCGGCCCTGCGCATGGTCCGGGAGCACGCCGCCCGGAACGGCCTGACTCTCTCGGTCGATATCGACGAGAGGCTGCCGCAGCTGCGCGCCGACGAACGCAAGATGCGGCAGATCCTGCTCAACCTCCTGTCCAATGCCATCAAGTTCACCCGATCGGGTGGGACCGTCCGGGTCTCGGCGGCCGAGCGGCCCGACGGCAGCGTCACCCTGTCCGTTGCCGATAGCGGCATCGGCATCGCGCCGGAAGACGTTCCCCGCGCCTTCGAGCCCTTCGTCCAGCTCGACACCGGGCTGGGCCGGCAGCATGAGGGCACCGGGCTCGGCCTGCCGCTCTCGGCCAAGCTGGCCGCCCTGCATGAGGGCGCATTAACCCTGGAGAGCAGACCGGGCCAGGGCACCACGGCCCGGCTTGCCATGCCCCCCAACCGCTCCATCCGCCCCCGACCGGTCAGCCTGCCCCATGGCCAAATGCCCGTCCCCGCGACCGACCCTGGTGCTTGAAAAGGCCGCCGGCGCCCCGAAAGTGCTGGTTGCCGGCGTCGACGAAGTCGGCCGCGGGCCGCTGGCCGGGCCGGTCGTCGCCGCCGCCGTCATCCTGCCCGGCGGTCGCGGGCGCAAGACGCTGGCCGGGGCGGTGGCCGACAGCAAGGTGCTGACCGCCGCCGCGCGCCAAGCCCTGGCCCGCGATATCCGCAAATCCGCCATGGTCGGTGTCGGTGCGGCCTGCATCGGCGAAATCCAGCGGCTCAACATCCTGTACGCCAGCCTGCTCGCCATGCGCCGGGCCTTGCGTGCCCTGCCGGTGCCGGCGGCGCATGTCCTGGTCGACGGCAACCGCCTTCCGGCGGACCTCGAGTGCCCGGGCGAGGCGGTGGTCGGCGGCGACGCCATTTGCGCCTCGATCGCCGCGGCCTCGATCGTCGCCAAGGTCACCCGCGACCGGATCATGACGCGGCTGGCGCCGCTCTATCCCGGCTATGGCTGGGAGCGCAATGTCGGCTATGCGACCCGCGAGCATTGCGAGGCGCTGCTCAAGCTGGGCCTGACGCCGCATCACCGGCGCGGCTATGCCCGGGTGGCGGCGGTGCTGGCCGGCGAGGTCCCGCCCGCCGACCTTTTCGCGGAGGAGGAGGGAGTCTCCGAGGAATAGGGGCGCGCGTGGCGCCGTCCGCCGCGGCAACCAACGGGCCCCGCCCGTGGCAGGGCCCGTGCCGTGACCGGCGCCGGGGCGCGCGGCGTCACGCGCTCAGGGCATCGGCTTCCGGTCCCGTGTCGCGCTCGCGCTTCATGAACAGCTTGTTGAGGGCGTGGACATAGGCCCGGACCGAGGCCGTCACCGTGTCGGTATGGGTGCCCTGGCCGATCACCGTATGGTCGCCCTCCGTCAGCCAGACCGTCACCTCGGCCTGGGCATCGGTGCCGCGGGTCAGCGCCCGCACCTTGTAGTCGGCAAGCCGCGGCCGGAAGGGCAGCACCTTTTTTATCGCATTGAAGGCCGCATCGACGCCGCCATCGCCGACCCCGGCCTCGCACACCCGCTGGCCGTCGATCTCCAGCTCCACCGCCGCCATCTGCGGGTGGTCGGTGCCGAAATTGCCGCGGGCACTGATCAGCCGGACGCGCCGCGTGTCGCGCATCAGGGCGTCGTCGATCAGGCCGTGGATGTCCTCGTCATAGACCTCGCGCTTGCGGTCGGCCAAGTCCTTGAAGCGCTGGAAGGCATCCTCGAAGGCGTTGTCGCCCAGAGCGCCGATGCCCAGCTCGTCCAGCTTGGCGCGGAAGGCGGCGCGGCCGGAATGCTTGCCCATGACCAGGGTCGTCTTGACCAGCCCGACCGAGTCCGGGGTCATGATCTCGTAGGTCTCGGCGTGGCGCAGCATGCCGGCCTGGTGGATGCCGCTTTCATGCGCGAAGGCATTGGCGCCGACCACCGCCTTGTTGCGCTGCACATCGAAGCCGGTGATGGTCGAGACCAGCCGCGAGGCCTCGGTGATTTTCGTCGCGTCGATGGTGGTGTACCAGGGCATGACGTCATGGCGGGTGCGCATCGCCATGACGATTTCCTCGAGCGCGGCATTGCCGGCCCGCTCGCCCAGCCCATTGATGGTGCACTCGACCTGCCGCGCCCCCGCTCCGACGGCGGCCAGCGAGTTCGCCACGGCCAGGCCCAGATCGTTGTGGCAATGGGTGGAGAAGACGATCTCCTCCGCCCCCGGCACCCGCGCGCGCAGCATGCCGAAGAGGGCGGCCAGCTCGGCCGGGACCGAATAGCCGACCGTGTCGGGAATGTTGATGGTGGTCGCGCCGGCCTTGATGGCGGCCTCGACGCAGCGGCAGAGGAAGTCATGCTCGGTGCGCGAGCCGTCCTCGGCGCTCCATTCGACGTCGTCGGTGAAGCGGCGGGCATGGGTGACGCTTTCCGTTACCGCCTCCAGCACCGCCTCGGGCTCCATCTGCAGCTTGTATTTCATGTGCAGCGGGCTGGTCGAGATGAAGGTGTGGATGCGGCGCCGGGCGGCCGGCTGCAGCGACTCCGCCGCGCGGTCGATGTCGGCCCGCTTGGCGCGGGCGAGCGCCGCCACCACGGAATTCCGGACGAGTTCGGCGACGCCGTGCACGGCTTCGAAATCGCCGGTCGAGGCGATGGGAAAGCCGGCCTCGATAATGTCGACGCCCATCTGCTCCAGCACGCGGGCGATGCGCAGCTTTTCCTCCAGGTTCATGGAGGCGCCGGGCGACTGCTCGCCGTCGCGCAGGGTGGTATCGAAGATCACGACGCGATCGCTCTCGGGGCGGGGGGCGTCGGGGGAGGCGCCGGCGGCAGCGGCGGTGGTCATGGTCTCGGTGGTCATGGTTCCTGTGTCTCCGTTCGACGGGGTGGGTGCGCGCGGTTGCCGCGCACGGCAAGCGGTTTTCAGTCCCCTGAACGCGTGCCGCGGCCGCGGCTTACGACGCCCAGGGGCCGCTAAGTCGAAGGAGGAGGAGGGAGGGCAGGACGAAAGCAGGCGCACCACGCGGCGCGGTGCCGGCAGGCCGGCCCGGCAAACCCATCCGGGTGTCGTCGCGATCGCGTCTGTGCAGGAAGCTCTGCACGGCTTTCGGTCCCCTATCCGATCCGGGTACGCCAGTTGGGCGGCGCCCCGCGACCTCTCCCTGATATGTCGAAAGCCGCGGCCCTGGCAACCGGTTTTTTAGAGCGATTTCAAGGAAAGCCGATGGTACTTGACATCACCGGCCCGCGCACAGCCATAAGGGGCTGGCAAGCGCCGGCGCTTTGCTGATAAGAAACAACGCGTTAATCTCGTGAACTCGCTTCCGGGAGCAGGAGACGCCGCCGATGACCGATCCCGCCGATCGTATTCTTGCCCTGATGCCGCATCTGAGGCGGCATGCGCGGCTGCTCAGCGGCTCGCAGGATGTCGGCGATGAGTATGTCCGCCTCTGCCTGGAAGCCGTCCTGGAGGAACCCGAGCAGATCGCCGGCGAGGATTTGCGCAAATCCCTGTACCGCGTCTTCCACACCATCTGGACCGCCGTCAATGTCAAGCTCGACCCCGACTCGCCGTACAGGCACGCCGATCTCACCAGCCGGCTGGCGCACGGCTTGCTGGAACTGGCGCCGGTCGACCGGCGCGCCCTGCTGCTGACCGCGCTCGAAGGGTTCAGCCGGAAAGAAACGGCCGACATTCTCAATATCGACCTGGAGATTCTGGATGAGAGCCTGGCACGGGCGCGCGATCGCCTCTCGCACTGGACCGCGGCCGAGACGCTGATCATCGAGGATGAGGGCCTGGTGGCGATGGAGCTTGAGGCGATCCTCAAGGATATGGGGCACCATGTCGTCGGTACGGCCAGCCATGTCGGGGAAGCGGTCGACATCGCCATCGCGCGCAAACCGGGCCTGGTGCTGTCGGACATCGAACTGGAGGAATCCGAAAGCGGCATCGACGCCGTGCAGGAGATCCTGGGCAGCCTGGAGGTGCCGGTCATCTTCGTCACCGGCTATCCCGAGCGGCTGCTGAGCGGCGGCCGGACCGAGCCGGCCTTCGTGGTCGCCAAGCCCTTCGACCCCGAACGGCTGAAGGTCACCATCGCGCATGTGCTGGCGATGTACGATTCACCGGAGATCGCCACCGAGCACCGCGAGAAGCTGCTGGCCAAGCTGAAGGACCTGACCGGCAAGGATGTGCCGCGGCTCCAGCCCCTCTGATCGTCATGGCCAGCGTTGCGTCTTTCGGAACAGCGCCCCGACGTCCCTGGTTACCACCTTCGTTGTGTCGCCCTTGTGCGATGCGTCCGACGGACGGGAGCGCCGATGACCTGCCAGATCCTTGTCGTGGACGACCAGTTTCTCCTTGCGGAAAGCCTGAGCGACCAGCTGCGGGCCGAGGGATATGCCGTGATCGGGCCCTTCAGCCGGGTCGGGCCGGCCCTGCGGGCGGCGGAGAGCGAGCCGATCGACGCGGCGATCCTCGACATCGATATCGATGGCGAATCGGTCTGCCCCCTGGCCGACAGGCTGGCCGCGCGCGACATCCCCTTCGCCTTCTTTTCGGCCCATGCCGGCGCCGGCGACTTGCCGCGACGGCACCGGGCCGTGCCGCGCTTCCGCAAACCCTGCGACTTCCTCCAGATCGGCCGGGCCATGGCAACGCTGATCGGCCGGCAGCAATCCGCGGCCGACCTCGCAGCGAAAGAATGACCATGACAGAGAAACACCGTCCCGGGTTACGGCCATGACGCTGGATGACCTGTACCGCCATCTGCGCAAGTCGCACATCCTTGCCCAGGGTATCGTCGATACCGTCCGGGCGCCGCTGATGGTGCTCGACGGGGCGCTCCGGGTCGTCACCGCCAATCCCAGCTATTACGAAACCTTCAACACCGACAGCGAAAACACGGTCGAGCGCAGCTTGTTCGAGATCGACGGCGGCCGCTGGGATATCCCCGACCTGCGCGACCTGCTGGTGAAGACGCTGCCGCGCGCCGCGGCGATCGAAGGCTTCGAGGTCGAGGAGGAGGTGCCGGACGTCGGGCCGCGAACCCTGGTGGTCAATGCCCGGCGGATCGTCGGCACCGGCGGCAGCGAGATCAGAATCCTGCTGTCGATCCAGGACCTGACCGGGGAACGGCGCGCCCGGGAGCAGAAGGAGCGGCTGGTCGAGGACCTCAACCACCGGCTGCGCAACGTGTTGACCCTGGTGCAATCGCTGGCCATGCAGACGGCGACCCGGGACCGGACGGCGGAGGAATACCGCGACGCCCTGCTCGGCCGCCTCAACGCCCTGGCCCGCTCGCAGGGATTGCTGGCCGAGGGCGATGGCGGCGACAGCATCGACCTGCAGCGGCTGGCGACGGATATCCTGCGGCCGCATATGGGCAGCCGCTCCGAGGCTGTCTCCATCGCGGGAGAGTCGGTTCATCTGCCTCACAAGAAGAGCGTGACGCTGGGACTGGTGCTCCATGAATTGTCGACCAATGCCGCCAAATACGGCGCCCTGGCGGTGCCCGAGGGCACGGTGCGGCTGAGCTGGTCGGTCATGCGGGTGGCGGAGGGTCGGCGCGTCACGCTGGAATGGCGCGAAATGACCGATGCCCGCGAGGACCGGGCCGAGTATGAGGAGGGCTTCGGCATGCGGTTCATCCGCAATGCCGTCAAGCACGATCTGGACGGCACGGCGGAGATCGGGCTTGAACCCGATGGCCTTTCCTGCCGCCTCGACGTCCCCATCGACTAACCAACACGGCCACGCTTCCCGTATTTATCGAATATTTTAAGTGTGTTCGATCTATTGAGAGTCCCTTCCTATCCGACTCGCACAAAAGCTGCGATGGTGCCATAATCCGGGACGAATCGCGAAGGCTGCGGGTCAAGACGCGCCGGAAGCACGCAACAGGGCAATCGGTGGTCACCGGGCGTCGAGTCGCAGCCCGGAGCACGCCGCCGGCATGCTTTTCAACGGGAGGTTCAACAATGACAGGGAACAGGCTTGTCGGCCTGCTACTGGCGGCACTGACGTCCGGCATGATCGCCTTGGCCGGCCCGGCCGGCCCGGCCGCCGCTTTCGAGGGCGAGGCGCCGCAGATCGACAGCAACCGGGTGCTGAGCCAGCTGCCCACCGGCCAGCGCTGGATCGACCATCTGGAAAACGACCTGATGCGCTTCTGGGCGATGGAGACCGCGCTCGGCGACCCGATCGGCCATTTCCCGACCTATCGCTGCAATGACGGCAGCCTGTTCGAACCCGCCGCGCCGTGCCCGGAACTGGAAAACCCGATTCCCGGCATTGTCTGGCTCGACCGGGAGTTCACCCGCTCCGCCTCCCGCCAGGTCTACGGCTACGGCATCGCCTTTCACATGACCGGCAATCCGGACTATCTGGACTATGCGCGGGCCGGGGTCGATTACATCGTCACCACGCTGCTCGACGATCAGGGCAATGGCGGCGCCTATTCCTATCTCCTCGGCGAGGACCGCGCGCCGTCGCCGGCGCGGCTGGAGCGGCGCAGCCAGGATCTCGCCTATGCCCTGACCGGGCTCGGCTTCTATTACTACCTGACGCGCGATCCCGAGATCCTGCCCTATATCGTCACCGTCAAGGACTATATCTTCGAGACCTATTACGAAGACTATCTGGAACTGATGCGCTGGGTGATCGAACCCTCGCCCGACGGCGACCAGCCGGACCAGATCGAGCTCGTCGCCTATCTCGACCAGATCTACGCCTATATGCTGTGGCTGACCCCGGCGCTGCCGGCCGACCTGCGGGCCGAGTGGGAGGGCGACCTCCACACCATGGCCAGCGACATCATGCAGCGCTTCTACAGCCCGCGGGTCGGGCTGTTCTGGGGAGCGGTGACCGACCCCTCCGGGATGCGGCTGGAAACCGACCACGTCGATTTCGGCCATTCGGTCAAGACCATGTGGATGATCTACACCATCGGGCGGATGACCGGCGATCTCGCCATGGTCGAGTTCGGCCGCAACAATGCCGCGGCGATCCTCGAGCGCGCCTATCTGGAGGAGACCGGCAGCTGGGCGCGGCGGCCGCTGCTTGACGGCACCATCGACGAGGACAAGGAATGGTGGATCCTGGCCGAGCTCGATCAGGTCGCCGCCACCCTGGCGCTGATCGATCCGGCCTATGCCCGCTACCTGCCGCAGACCTATGACTATTGGTTCGAGTACATGCTCGACCACGATCATGGCGGCATCTGGCACTGGGTCGAGGCCGAGACCAACGAGCCGGGTCTTCGCTTCCCCAAGCAGCATTCCTGGAAGAACGCCCTGCACAGCTTCGAGCACGCGCTGATCGGCTATCTCACCGGCCAGCAGCTGCACGGCCTTGCGGTCACCTTGCATTTCGCCTTTGTCACCGAGCCCGACCTGGACGACCCGGCGGTCCGCCGCACCATCAACCCCTATGTCTATCGCGGGATGATCGACCGCGACCGCTCGGGACCGGGTGAGAGCAGCTATGTCGTCACCTTCAGCCGCATCCATTGACGAACCCAGAACAGGGAGAGCGCTCATGACCGCCGATCAGCCGCTGGCCGGGAAGAAGGTCGCCGTCCTCGTCGAGACCGAATACATCGCCGACGAGATCGAGGGCTATCTCACCCGCTTCGCCGCCCTGGGTGCCGAGGTGCACCTGATGGCGCATCTCTGGGGCAAGGAGAGGCTGCACCTGGTCTGCGACATCGACAGCCCCGACCGCCCGGTCTCGTCCCTGCACACGCTCTGGGTCGATCGGGAGGTGGCCGACGCCCGGGCCGAGGACTACGCCATCATCATCCAGTCGGCCAATTACACCGCCGTGCGGCTGCGCGAGATCCCGCCGATGCACAGCCTCGGCAGCCCGGAGGAGGTGACGAAGCCGCCGGCGGTGCGCTTCTTCGCCGAGGCCATGCGCAACACGCGCATCGTCAAGGGCGCCATGTGCCATGGCCTGTGGATCCTCACCCCGCATCCCGAGCTGATGAAGGGCCGCAAGGTGATCTGCCACACCGTGGTTTTGGCCGACATCATCAATGCCGGCGCGACCTTCGTGCCGGACAAGAGCGAAGTGGTGGTCGACGACGACCTGGTCACCGCCCGCTCCTTCGCCAATTTCGACGCCTATTTCGACACGCTGGTCCGCGTCGCCCTCGCCAAGGCGTAACACGCAAAGCACAACGGGCCGCCCGCCCGCCCGGCCGGCGGCCCGCTGCGCCAAGTCAAGCGACACCGCTGACGGCCCTTCTCCCGAGAGTGCCGACCTACCACCCGCCGCAAGAAAGCTCGCGGCGGGTGCCATTGCCAACGCAAACCATTGCTTCCGATCGCCCCTATCCGTCCTCGCGATCGCCCTTGCCCCGTGCGGCGAAAGAAGGCCATAATCGCCGCAGATCATGCGGTGATTATGGCCTGGATCCACGAACATAAAGACTGGCCGCAATTCTTTTGGGATGATGCGGCCCTCTCTCCCGTCCTTGCCGATCTCGGACGCCGACAGGGCCGGCTGCTCGGGCGCATGGAGGCGCTTGGTTTCGAGCTGCGTCGAGAGGCGAGCCTTCAGATGCTCACCGCCGATGTCGTCAAATCGTCGGCGATCGAGAACGAGTTCCTGAACCCGGAGGAAGTCCGATCCTCGATCGCCCGCCGGCTGGGGATCGATATCGGCGGCCTGGTCCCGGTCGGGCGCGAGGTGGACGGCGTGGTGGAGATGATGCTCGACGCGACCCAGAACCACGCCACGCCCCTCACGGCCGAACGCCTGTTCGACTGGCACGCCGCGCTGTTCCCTACGGCGCGCAGCGGCATGCACCGGATCACCGTCGGCGGGTGGCGGCCGGACGCCGCCGGCCCGATGCAGGTGGTCTCGGGTCCGATCGGCAAGGAGAAAGTTCACTTCGAAGCCCCTGCAGCCTCGCGGCTCGACGATGAGATGGCCGTATTCCTGACCTGGTTCGAAGCCGGCCCGGATATCGACCCGATCCTCAAGGCCGGGGTCGCGCATCTGTGGTTCGTCACCATCCATCCGTTTGAGGACGGCAATGGCCGCATCGCCCGGGCGATCGCCGACATGGCCCTGGCCCGGGGCGATGGCACAAAGGAGCGCTTCTACAGCATGTCGGCGCAGATCGAAGCCGAGCGGAAGGCCTATTACCGCCATCTCGAACGCCAACAGCGCGCCTCGGTCGACATCACCGACTGGCTGGCCTGGTTTCTCGGCTGTCTGGGCAGGGCGATCGACAACGCCGAAGCTGCCCTGGCCGCCGTCCTGTTCAAAGCGCGCTTCTGGGACAAGGCGAACCGTCAGCCCCTCAACGACCGGCAACGCCGGGCGCTCAACCGGATGCTCGACGGCTTCAAAGGCGACATGACAAATGCGAAATACGCCAAGATCGCCAAATGCTCAGCCGATACGGCGCTCAGGGATATCCGAGACCTGTCAGCCGAGGGGCTTCTCATCCAGAACCCCGCCGCCGGCCGCAGCACCAGCTATCGCCTGCCGAGAGCGGAGGAGTTGGGCCGGGCGGGGGAGGCGAGCTGATGCGTAATCACCTTTTCGAGCGAGACGTTCGCTGCGCTTGCCCTTTTGAGGCCTCTGGTTCGCTATACCCCTTAATACGCTGCATCATGCGCTCCAAAAGAAAAGCGGGAATCTGCTCCTTTAAATCAAGCATAAATTGATGATGGCAATGGCGGAGTTTCTTTCCGCTTCCGCACGGGCAAATATTATGGCCCTTTATCTTTTTATGTCGCAGCAGGCAAACATAAGGGGATACATCCTCCTGATCACCTAATTTTAGTATCCGACGGTATGCATCTATTATCCCATCTTTTCCGTGTCTCCTTTCACCAAATACCCATTGTCCTTTCAATTCAAAAAGAGACTGGCTTACAAAGTAAGAATTCAACGGCCCATCAACAAAAGACTGGAAATTAGCGCAATCAGTCGTCCATAGCCACTCTTCCCATATACAAATACAGCATTGCCCACTCGCAGAATAGATATGTCGGTCAGGGTCTCTTGGTATACGTTTCGCTGTTTCCCAGACGAGAGGCTCTACGAATGGAAAACCCCATTCAATGACGATGAGGATTTCAAAAAAATCAAATGGCCCCTCAGGGCCACTGCATACAAACTGCCCTTTTAGAGCAAAGCCCTTTTCAAGGCTGCGAACCTCTAGCCTGTGTGGGCGGTCCTGTAGAGCTTCATCAATTTCGGTCAGAAAGCCCGTCTGATTCGTTGCGTCTAGCGGATCTGCAAGCCCGACCACGGTCTTGCCCCACGACCGCTATAGCGGATCTCCGTTGCCGCCGCTTCTGCCCGCCTCAATTTCTCCTCCGCAGAAAGTCCTCCGACCAGCGATGCCAAGGTATCCGCCGATTTGCCCGAGCCAGCGATAGTGGCGCTATTCTGTGGAGCAGGTTGCCCTGATTTTGCAGACTTATCAAAGAAGGAATGCCGAAATACCATCTTCCATGCCTTCTGGGCATCTTCACCGGTTATCGAATCATCGTCTTTCGTAAGTGGATCGAGGTCGTCGACTGCCTTCTCGGCTGCTTCGATCAAACGTCCAATTCTCTCGACATCTTTTTTGCGCCCAACGACGCTCCCGTTAGCCATAATTAGCTGGTTTTTTGACCGATGACTAAGCCCCCTCAAGGTCTCGTATACAGACTCGTCATCACGTCCTTCGACCGGCACATAGCACTCAATTGCTAGCGCTGTGGCCAATAGTCCTCCAGGGAATTTCTTGTTCTTTCGAAAAGAATGAACTTTGGCAAAGTACTTTACGAACCGAATTATACGCCGGAGTTGGTTGGGCCCGTTATCTTGAGGGCTCTTATCGGCTATCTGCTTCTCAATCCATCTATTCATCGAGCCAGGGTCAGACGATATCCAGTCACTCTCGGCGGCGATCTCATAAAGGTAGGCATCACCGTTTATAGATCTTTTTATAACCGGGAAATCACACTGATACCCGTCAGCGTACGCGACGCGCACGCACTTGGATTTTACCTCAGGATCGTTCTTCAGATTTGCCGCTTTCTTGGCGATTGCGTCCCTGACCCATCCTTTGGTCGTCTTCGGCGTCTTCGCATCGTCTGCTTCGAAAACGACGCCCATATCGATGTCGTAACGACTTTCTTCATCCCCCTCCGGAGGTTGGGTCATCGTTTTCTGCGCATAGCCCCCTTGGTTGATCCAGTCTACGGGCAGCGGCTTGCAAAGATCATTCAGCCCATCCTTAATCCTATTGCGATTCAGATCCCTGCGATCCCTCATCTGCTTCTGCTGCTCGCGAGTCAGCGTCACATGCTGATCGTGAAAGCGCCTCACTTCTCTGGAATGATCATACATCTTGCGGTCCTCCGAAACAAGACCATCTAGGTGGGAGCTGCTCGCGAGAGGCGCAAGGCAGTGTTTACGAAAAGTTCGAGACACCATGTATCAGCTCATACCGGCCACCTGGCGCACCACCGCCCTAACGCTTTTCGGCGTTTTGGCGATTTGTGCGATGGGTGTCCCCGAATGGTTCGGTCTTGCGATGTCGCCTTATCAAGTGGCAGCGGCTCTTGCGATCTTGGTTCTGGGGTTGCTCGCAGTCGCTTTCGGATCGTCAAACTACCATAGTCCATGGCGCTGGCTCTGGCGAAAAATGCCGATACTCAACAAAGCATTGTTTCCGGATCTAAATGGAGTATGGGTCGGGACAACAAGATCAAATTGGCCTGTAATTAGAAACCTTTTGGACGCGGCCAAGGGCGAAGTCTTGAGCGTAAAAGATTCCCATGATGTTCCGCTTCAGGAAAATGGTATGGCGCTTATCATTGATGCAAACCTTTTTCGGGTTAATATAAAAGCGTATGTGGCTAGTACGTCTGGGAATTCACGATCTATAACATTTGCTCTTGATAGATACCCGACGGATAAAGACATACGACTAACCTATCTCTATAAGCAGAAAACCCCAGATCCAAGGCAATCAGACGAAAGTGAGCACTTTGGAGCCGCCTCACTCTGTTTTGAGAATGCAAACTTTGATAAATGTGATGGCTTCTATTGGAATCGCCGCAAATGGCGCGAAGGCATGAATACAGCAGGAATACTTGAATTCGTTCGGAAAACTGATAATTATGACCCAAAGAAACACGACCTTTTCCAGTTTGCAAAAACCGATTTTTGAGTATTAGCGGCTTAAAAATCTACTTTAATTGCGCGCATCAAACACCCCCGCCCTGTGACTGGCCAAGTAAGGCCGATGCGCCGTCTTGAGGCCGGTCAGCGGCGGCAGGGCGTTGAGGCGCAGGGCGGCGCGGTCGGCGGGGGCAAGGCCAGGGGAGACGATCAGGGCGCCGTTGTCGGCGAAAGTGATCAGGCCGGCGTCGAAGGCGGCGTCGAGATGGGCGGCGAGGAGCAGGCCGTTGTGGATGTCAAGCCGCTCTGCGTCGGTCTCGCAGGCGGCCCAGGGCTTCATGTGGCTGGCGCGCAGCAGGCGGGGATGGGTGATCCCGGTCAGCGGGCAGGCGCCGCCCCAATATTCCAAAAGCGCGGCACGGAAAATGTCCTGACCGACCCGCTGGACGACCAGGCGTTCGGCCTCGGTGGCTTTCGGCAGCGCCCGGGTGCGGTCGCGGAAGCTGTCCAGCGGCGCGGTCGGCAGGCTGCGGGCGAGGCGGAACAGCCGGCGGATGATCGGCCCCAGCTCCGCCACCGCCACGGCTGTGCCGCCATCAGGCCGGCGCAGGGACGCGGCGCCGAGCTCGGCCGCGACCTCCGCCATCGCCCCCTCATGGGCGAAGCCGACCAGCCACTGCCCGTCGGCACGCGCGACCCAGAGCCGCCAGGGGCAGGCCAGCCCGGTGAAGGCCGCCCAGCCATCCTCTTCCCCCTGCGGCAGGCCGAAGCCATTGTCCTCGGTCAGCCGCTCCAGCTCCAGACACTGCAGGGTGGTGAGGGGCTGAAGCATCCCCGTCAGGCGGCAAGGCCCAGATCGGCCAGCACCTGTTCCGCCCGGGCAATGTTCTGATCGGTGGCCTTGATCGTCTTGCGAGCCTTGAGAGTCGCCTTCCAGTCTGGCGCCTTTTCCGCATGGCGCAACCAATGGATGGTCGCCGCCAGTTCCAGAATCACCGAAGGCTCTTTCTTGAGACGCGCAACCTCTTGCTGAGCATCGGCCGCCGGCAGTCCCAGAAGAGTTTCGGACTTGGCCGGTGGCTCTAAGCCCTTCCAACGAAAGGCGCTGTAGGTCGTGCCCCGTCCCGTCTCGCGGATTTCTTCCTCGATCCGGTCGGAGAAGACGACGCCAAAATCCAACGCGTCGGCCAGATCGCGGCAGAAAGGGCCATAATGGTGGTACACGAAGGAAAGATCGCGGCAGCCGGCCTTTTGCTGGAGCAGATAGGCGATCTTCTGGAGCCGGATGCGACCGACTATGTCGCCGTCGGCGGCACTGAACAGTTCGGCTAGGTGCTCTTCGGCGCTCATGGGTTTCACCGTCCGGTTCTTGCGATGCGCTCCGCCCTGTCGTGGTCCTTTTCCTCCAAAAAATAATATCGGACCAAGATCTTGGGTCTTTCGAACCCTTTGCTGATAAGGGTGTCGGGAAACCGCGTAATTTCCCGCAGTCCTTCGGTCGTACGAACCCTTATGACTTTATGCTCTTTCGCAGGCTTGCCGTCCAGCGCCGAATAGAAACTGATCGGCGCTGCGTCGCGGAACACGGTAACCTCGAGCTGCTCCTTGAAGGCCTGCTGGAGCTTTTTATCCGTGCTACCGACCATGGTCGCGTCCGCTGGATGGTGCGCCGAAACGTCCAAACACCGCAACCGCTGCCGATGCAGCAGCCGCTGTGCCAACCCCCGCGGATAGCCAGCACCTTTTCGGTGCAGTCTCTCGATAACGCCCCAGACCATGACGTCGTCCAGCTGTACATAATCTTGGACTTCACCGACGCCATCGGCGGTCAAGAGTCTCATCAGTGGATGATCGGCTTCGATGCCGCTTTCTGCGGCATTTTCCGGTTTTCCCAGCCAGCATAGCAGAGCGCCCAGCACCTGCTCGAAGCCGCGCGTCGTCTTATGCATGTAAACGTTGCTGTACAGGCGATATCGGGCAAGCAGGAAATCCTCTGCGGCGGCGCGTCCCTTCTCCGAGAAGGCAAAGGTCGAAACTGTCGAAAGTTCACCGTTCTCATCCTCGCCGCTGAGTGGAATGTCCTCGATAATCAGGCTGTCGAACAGCCACTCGCTGTCGAACAGCCACTCGCTGTCGAATGCCCCCGCATGAGTGCCGGTCATGTACCTGTCCCGGGCGAGGTAATCCAGCCGGTCGGCATCGAAGGAGCTGGAGATCACCGCGTGATAGATGTCGCTCGGATCGTCGGCCTCAATCACGGCGGCAATTTCATCCGGCAGACCCGGGTCGTCAGATAGCAGCGGCGAGATGGCGCCAGCCGGGTTCTTGATGATCTCCGCGCTGTAATATTCATGCTTCCTATAATCCGCTTCCCGGCTTTTCTGGGTCAGCAACGCTCGGCGGGCGCCTTCGAAGGTGTGGCTGAACGGACCGTGCCCGATATCGTGCAGCAGAGCGGCGAGGCGTATGACTTTGGCCCTGCGCTCGTCCAGACCTCCATTCAGCTTCTCGATGATGCGCAGCAGGCGGCGGGCGTTGTGATAGACGCCGAGGGAGTGGGCGAAGCGGGTGTGGGTGGCGCCGGGGAAGATGAACTCGCTGACGCCGAGCTGACGGATGCGGCGCAGGCGCTGGAATTCCGGCGTGTTGATCAGCCGCCAGGCCAACTGGTCGACATCGTCATTTTCGTCGAAAACGATCAGATTGTGGATCGGATCGCGGACGCGCTGGGTCTTTGGTTCGGTCATGGCGTCACCCCCTCCAGCGCGTCATAGGCGGCGAGGACGAGGCGGCTTGTGCGGTATTCGCCGTGCTGGGCGATTTCCTTGTCGCGGAGACCGCGGAAGGTTTCGGACGGGTAGTCGGGGCCGTGCGTGTCCGTGGGATCGAGGACATAGCGCAGCTCGTCGCGGCTGAGGCCGTATTTGCGGGCGAAGAAGCCGTCCAGCTCGGCGCGGAGCCGGGCGCGGCGCTCCGGGTCCCAGGGAAAGGGCGGGCCGGCATGGCCCAGATCCTCGGCCCAGGGGCGCATGGCGTGGCTGGTATAGGTGAGTTCGAGGACGCGCGGGGCGATGAAGTCGAGATCGGCGGCGCTGAAGGCAGAGGGCGGGACGACGGCTAGCTGTTTGAAGACATTATACTTCAGATGCGTTCCCCCGACCTTTTGTCTTGCAGCGAAATCGAGCGCCAAGGAAGCCATACAGCCAGCGAGACAGGCTGCCTGTCGTGCTGGGACGCCGATTGGGTACTTCAGCAAAAGCGTGTCCCCAGTCCCCACGCGCGGAAACACCGTGGCGATAACCGTCCGTTCGTCGGTCGAGCGGCAGATGTCGCGCCAGCCCATCAGCCAGCGGGGTTGTTTGCGGTCGATGAGCAGGGCGGCCTTGTCCAGCGGGTCAGGTGGAGCATCGGCGAGGGCCCGAAGGTCTTCGGCATCGAGCGGGGCCTTGCGCTGCAGCGCCGGCCAGGCCTTGCGGACGGCCGGCTTGGCGAGCCAGCGGTCGGGCGTCGTGCCCAGCGCTTCGGTCCAGGGGTGGCCGCGGCCGAGGGTGCGCAGCAGATCGTCGCCGCGGGCCGGGCGGCCATGGACGGCGGGCCAGGCGGCGGCGACATGGTCGGCCAGCGCCTTCAGCGCCTTGGCCGGGTCTTCGGCCCGCGCGGCGCCTTTCAGGCCGGACGAGACCCGGGCGGCGCGCAGCCGCACCTCCGTCGCCGGGACCCAATAGCGGGGCACGGGCTCGAAAGCCGGGTCGGCCTTTTCGGCCAGGGTCACATCGCGCGCGCCCTCCTCGTCCGCCGACGCGCCGTCGCCATAGGTCGCCCAGCGATGGTCGAAATGATGAATCATCTTGGCTTCATAGAGCGGCACATACCGCTCCTCGCCGTCAGCCTTGACCCAATCCGTCCCGTCCCGCTCCCACCCGCCGGCCGAAAGCGTGTCTGCGCCGCGAAAGAGGCCGCTGTCATTCGACATGTGGAACATGGCCTGAAAGACGACGCCCCAGGGATTGACATCGCCTCCCTGGTCCTCCGGCCGCTCCGCTATCAGCACCGGCACGCGGTCGTAGATGCTCGCGGTCAGGGCGGCGTCGGCCTGGGAGCGAAAGATCGGCGCGGTCTTGGTGTTGGGGTTGATGCGGGCGATCTGCGGCGGCGTCAGGGTGAAGCGCCGACGGCCGTCTTCCAGCTCGCCAGTCGACAGCAGGAAGAAGGCGAATTCGGCCAGATCAGCCGGCCCAAGCGAGAGGATCGAGAATTTGAAGCTGCGGTGGACGCCGGGGAAAATGCCTTGCCGGTTTTCGAAATCGATCAGCGCGGCAAGACGCCGCCCGTCGATCAGACTGCCGAAAAACGCCGCCGTAGAACTGTCGGTGGCGATGCCGGTTGGGACGATCACACCGGCGCGGCCGCGATCGCCGATGAGCATCGCGAAGGATTCGGCGAAGAGGGCGTAGGTGTTGACGTCGCCGGTTCCGGTCAACGGAAAGCGCACGCCCGAGCGGGCAAAGGCGCTGGCGGCTTCGGCCTCGCGCCTGGCGGCCTGGAAGGCCTCGAACAGCCGGCGGTCGGCGCTGCCCTCCTCTGCCTGGCCGAGCGCGGCGATCATGCGCTGGCGTTCGGCGGCGTTGCGGGCCTTGGCGATCTCCGGGGCGCGGCCGGCGAAATACTCCTGCTCCTGGAGCTTGATGCGCTCCCAGGGCGGGTTGCCGATCACCGCGTCGAAGCCGCCGGCGGCCATTTCGGCCGGGAAGGCGATCGGCCAGTGCAGGGCGCGGAGGTCCCAGGCGAGGCCGTCGGCGGCGGCGAGCAGCGGGCCATAGACCGGCTCGCCGCGGGCGGCCGCCCAGACATGGCCGGTCAGCGGCACGGCCGGCCGGGCCAGCGCCTCCCGCCGCGCCTCGGTGCCGGTCGGCAGCGCCGGCTTGCGGGCGAAGAAGGCAGCGATAAACAGGTCGCAGGCCTGCTTGCGGCGCCGCCAGCCTTCGCCCTCGGTCAGCTTCCGGAAGGCGCGGCGCTTGGCGGCGATCGCCTCGACGCTGTCCTCGGGCAGGGCGGCGGCGGCGCGGGCCTCGTCGACCAGCGCCGCCGGCGGGCGCAGCTCGGATAAGAGGCCGGTGGCGGCCTTGCCCTCGCGCTGCTCCTTGTTCCATTTGCGCCATGTCTTCGCCGCGTCCTTGTCGTCGCCGGTCAGCCCTTCATAGGCGGCATCCGGCACGCCCTCGGTCAGGGCGGCGAGGTCCATGATTCCGATCAGGCTGTCGCCGCAGAGGATGCGGGCGTCGAGGAAGCTGAGCGGCTTGCCGGGCTCCAGCGCCTCGATCCACAGCGCGACCTTGCACAGCTCGACCGCCAGGGGGTTGCGGTCGACGCCGTAGATGCAGTGGGAGACGACCTCCCGCAGCGCATGCTGGAACTCCTCGCGGCCGGGCGCGCCGGGACTGCGCAGGGCGGCGAGGCGGGCGGCCATGCGCCGCGCCGCGCCGAGCAGAAAGTGCCCGGAACCGCAGGCAGGGTCGAGCAGGGTCAGTTTGAGCAGCGCGGCGGCCGGGTCGGCCGTCGCCTCGGCGCGGTCGAGCAGCGGGTCGAGCGTCTTGTCGAGGACCAGGCGGACCAGGGCGTCGGGGGTGTAATAGCTGCCGGTGCTCTTGCGCTCCGACCCGGCGGCGCCGGTCTGGTCGCGGAAGCCGAAGGTCCGGGCCTCGACATTGACCTCGGGGATCAGCTCCAGCAGGCCCTCATAGACCGAGCCCAGCTCCTCGGTCTCCATGTCGCGCCAGTTGACGCGGGACAGGGATTGGCCGGGCGGACGGATCCAGGCAAGGCGGAAGATCGCCTCCATGATCTGCCGGTTGCCGATGCGGGCCGCGTCCAGCCAGGGCGTGCGGCCCGGGTCGAACAGCCCGCCCAGCCCAGGCAGGCCGAGCGCCGGCGCGCCGCGGATAAGGGCGCGGAACAGGGCGCGCAGCCCGTCCCAGGCATCGTGATGGCGGTTCCAGGCGGTGCGATGAATGGCCCGCTCCCGCAGCCGGCCGACGCCATAGCCCTCGGCATAGGCGCGCCGGGCCGTCGCCGGCGTGCCGGACGGGTGCAAGAGGTCGCGGTCCTCGGCGGCGAACAGGAAGATCAGGCGATAGACGGCGCCGAGCAGCTCCTCATGGAAGCCTTGCGGCGTCAGCGTGCCGCTCGCCAGCGCCTCGCGCAGGGCGGCGTTGGCGGGATGGCTGATCGCCCCCTGGCCGAGCAGCGCCAGAGCCGTCTCGACGCCGGCGCGGAGCTTGTCGCGGGCGGCGACGCCGTCCTGCTTGCCCTGCTCCCGCCAACGCTCCAGCGGGCAGTCCGACGGCAGGGCCGGCGCGGCGCCGAAGCGGCTGCGGTGGACCAGCAGCCACAGGGCGGAGAAGTCGGCATAAAGCCGGTCATGGAAGATCTTGGCGAGGTCGGCCTCGATCCAGGCCGGGCGGGTCAGGCTGAGATTGTCGCGCAGCAGGCGCAGCGTCCGCCCGTCCGTCGCCAGGCCCCACAGGCAGCGCTCCTCATTGTTCAGGTACTCCTGGAGCAGCTGCGTGGCCGACCGCCGGCGGCCGCCATCGGCAAAGCGTTCGTGCAGCACGTCGAGCCCGGTGCGCTGCCGCCCCGGATCGACCGCGGGCGCAATCACCACCGGGACACGGCCATCGCCGGCGGCATGGCCGATCGGGAAGACGCGGTCATTGTTGTGGACCGGCGCGACGGGGGCGATATCGGCGAAGCCGAACACGTCGCGGAGCAGGCCCGGCAGGACGGCGCGGGCCATCTCGGGATCGGCGGCGTGGCCGGCGTCGAACCGGGCCCATTGGGCTTCGGCCATGCGGAAGGCGCGGGCGATCTCGTCGCGCAACTCCAGCCCTTCCGGGATGCCATAGGCGCGGCGGTCTGCGGCGTCGCCGGCCGGCTCGGCGATGCGGGCGACCATGTCGGGGGTCAGAAGGCCGCCGGCGACCTCGATGGCCGGGAAGGATAGCTGCCGGGCGCGCCGGGTCGGGCGGGGGCGTGCGGTCCGGGCCATGTCAGAGCCTCGGCAGCAGCACATACAGGCCGATCACGTCGACCGGCTCGACAGGCGTCACCGTCACCTGCGCCTGGGAGCCGAGTGCGCGGCGCACCCGGCCGTGATCCTCCGCCAGGCTGGCGGCCCGTTCGGCGGCGAAGGCACTGACCGTCGCCATGCGGTCGGGCAGCGCCTCCAGCGCGGCGGCGATCTCCCGGGCGCGAACGCTCTCGGCCAGGTCGCCGCTGTCGGCGTCGAGCAGGGCGAAGGCCTCCGGACCGACGGCCAGGGTCGCGCCGTCGCGCTTGGCCAGGGCCAGGGCCTGCGCTTCCTCCGCCATCTGGAAACGCGGCGCGCCCAGCCGGCCGCGGCTGTCGAGCCGGTGACGCAGGCGCAGCACGAAGAGATGCGTCGCTTTCTTGACCGCCGGCGAGTCCCAGACGCCCATGCGCGGCAGCACCGCCGGGTCGGCGCGGTCGGACTCGGCCTCCAGCGCCTCTTCCAGGAAAGTTTCGGCCAGCACGCCCGGCAGCGGGTGGGTGCGGTGGACGGCGATCGCCCGGGCCCCGGCCCTGGGACCGAAGGCGAGCAGCAGGGGCTTGGGCTCCGGCGTGTCGTCGAGCAGGCCTTCGGCGATCAGCCGCTCCCGCAGAAGCGGGCTGTCGACCGCCAGCGAGGCCTTCCAGGCGCCGTCCGGTCTCTGTGTGGGCGCGCGGCCGAGGCGGATCAGGGCGCGGGTGACGAAGCGCTCTGCGTCTTCGAACCCGCCCAGCGCCAGCCTTGTGGCGTCCCATTCCGGGGCGACCTCTTCCGGCTTTAGGGTGCGCTGGGCGAAAATGGTCCGCGACCGCTTTTCCCGCTCCGAGGCGTTGGTCCAGGCGACGTCGAAGTCCCGCGCTTCCGGTTTGAAGAGGTCGAGCGTGTATTGCCGCGTGTCTGCATGCAGCAGCACCTTGGACATCAGCGCCTGGGTCAGGCTGCCGTCGCGATCGGGCAGCGGCACGCGCACGCCGGTTTCCCGCTCGATCTCCTTGGCCTTGCGGAGGATCACCTCCAGCACCGCGCCGTCGATCGGGTTGTTCTCCCCGAAGATCAGCACCGTGCGTACAAGCGGCGAGGGCTGGCCGAAGCGGTCGATCCGCCCTTCCCGCTGCTGATGCCGGGTCGGGTTCCAGGAGAGGTCGTAATGGATCGCCGCGTCGAACCAGGCCTGAAGGTTGATCCCTTCCGACAGGCAGTCGGTGGCGACCAGCAGGCGCCGTTCCGCGGCGGCGGCCAGGGCCTCGACCCGCGCCTCGCGCTCGTCCGATGGCAGCTCGCCGGTGACGGCCTCGACCGTGACGTCGCCGAAGTCGCGGGCCAGCGCCGCAGCGACGGCGCGCGCGGTGGCGATATAGCGGCAGAAGACGACGGGGCGGAACCCCTCCCCGATCAGCTCGCCGGCGAGTTTTCGCAGGCAGGCGTATTTCGGGTCGCGTCGGGGCTCGGCGGCGAGGCGGTCGGCTTCGGCGATCAGCCCGGCGAGCCGCGGATCCTCGATCGCGGCGCCCGGCTCCACATCGTCTTCGGCGACTTCCTCGTCGTCGAGCGCGCGGGCGGCGATCTCCGCCTCCTCCTCGGCGTCGACATCGGTCGCGGCGCGGGTGCGCAGCGCCTGAGCGGCGGCGGCGGGGCTGGAGCCGACGCATCGCATCAGCGCCAGCGTGCCCCAGAAGGCCAGGCGCCGGCGGCGTTCGCCGTCGGCCGCCTTCACCACATCGGCGCAATAGGCGAGCGCCTCGTTGAACAACCGTTCGTGCGGGCCCGACAGACGATAGGGCAGATCGCTGGACTCGCGGGTCGGGAACAGGCCGGGCTCGCGCCAGTCCGCGATGTCGGCGCGACGGCGCTGGATGAAGTGAGTGGCGAGCCGCTCGCGCAACCGCCGCCGTTCGCCTTCGACGGCCTCATCGATGCCGGCGAAGGCAGGGTCGAGAAGGCCGAGGAGATTGTGGAACGCCTCTTCGTCGCCGGAATGCGGCGTGGCGGTGAGCAGCACGAGATGCTTCGGTTTCTCGCGGTCTTCCGCCAGGTCCTTGAGCAGCCGATAGCGCTGGTGCCGGGCGCGGCCGCCGGTGACGCAGGCATGCGCCTCGTCGACGACCACCAGCTCGGGGCAGGCGCGCAGGAAATCGTCCCGCCGACGGTCGCTCTTGATGAAATCCAGGCTGACGACGGTGTGGGGATAGGCATCGAAGACGCTGACCGTGTCGGGCAGGTCGCGTTCGAGCCGCGCCGCCTGCGCGGCGGTGACCGCCATCGCCGACAGGGCGAATTTCGAGTCCAGCTCTGCCGTCCATTGCTCCACCAGATGCGGCGGGCACAGCACGGCGAAACGTTCGATCTCGCCGCGGTCGAGGAACTCCCGGACGATCAGCCCGGCCTCGATGGTCTTGCCGATGCCGACATCGTCGGCGATCAGCAGCCGCGCCGTTTCCTGCCGCAGCGCCATCAGCAGCGGCGCGAGCTGATAGGCGCGCGGCTCGAAGGCGAGACGGCCGGCGCTGCGGAACGGCCCGGCGCCGCGGCGCAGCGACAGCCGCAGCGCGTCGCGGAGCAGCTGCGCAGCCTCGCGCCCGCCCGTCCGCTTGCCGTCGGGCGCCGGGAAAGCGGCTTCGGCGATGGGCTCCAGCTCCAGCGCCGGCTGAAGCAGCTCGACCTCGGTTTCCGCGCCGGTCAGCGGCCGCACCCGCAGGCCGCCATCGGCGCCGAGCACCACCCATTCCCGCCCGCGCGCCCGCACCAGCTGGCCGGGCGAGAATTGCTGCGCCGCTGCGCTCATGATCCGTCCTCCAGCCGTCGGGTCAGGTCTTGGCAGGCCGCCGCCCGCGCCGCCGGTTCGGCCGGCAGCAGGACAACCTCGAAGCCGCTGTCTTCGAGGTCGCCGGCCAGAGCGGCCGCCGGCCCCGCCGCCTCAACGGCGACCAGACGATGCCGCCGCCAGACCAGCGGGATATCGACGCCGTCAAGGTGGATCGGCTCGGCGTCCGGCGGCGGCAGTCCGTCAGCCCCTGCCGGCGCTGCGGGGTCGCGTGCGGCGCCGAATTCGGCCGTCAGCAGGCGCAGAAGGAACTGACGCAACGCCGGCAGCCGGCGGTCGATATCGGCCTGGTCAGGCTGGTTATAGTAGGAGAGCAGGCACTGATAGCACCCGGCGACGCATTTTGTGTCCACGGCGTCGGCCAGCGAGTCCGGCCCCGCCGTCTTCGCCGCTTCGATGCTCGCCTCGGTCAGGTGAATGGCGCGCAGCGCTTCGAATGCGACCGAGCGGAAAGGCTCCACCTCCTGTACAAGCCGGCCAAGCGCGCCGGCGCCGCCCTCCGCGGCTTCGTAGAACAGCAAAGCGTTCCGGTTGCCGCGGTTCGGCGTCGGTTCGCCCAGGATCTCGCCCTCTTCCAGCTGAAAGTTGGCCTCAATCCCCCGCGCCAGCGCATGCTGGAGCGTCACCATCAGCGCGTCTGCGTCGGGGCCCGATTCGCCGCGCAGGGCGGCCGGGAACCGGATCATCAGGGCGTTCTTGTGATCCTCGACGACCGGCGTGATCCGCTGCGGCTGGTCGGCCGGGGAGGGATCGTTGACCTCTCCCGACGACTTGCCCAGCCAACGGCCGGTGCGCGGGTTGATCTGGAACCCGACTTCGGCCTCATCCTTGCGCCGTCTCAGCCCCCTGTTGATCCGACGGATGCGCGCCGCCGGGGCGAACGTCATGCTGGCCAGCGGATGGCCTTCCGCGTCGACCAGCTCGACGTCGACGCGGCTGGCGTCGGCCGGCATGTGCACGGTCGTCTGGATGTCGAAGCCCTGCCGGCGCCGATCCTCGTCATTCGAGGTGATCCGCTCTACGGGCCGTGTGGCGACATTGTCGATCCGGTAGAGATCGCGGGTGACATGCGCCTTGGTCAATGGGTGTCCGCAGAGATGGCAGGATTCCCGGTTCTCCTCGTCATGCCCCGCCCCACAGGCCGGGCAGATGATCGTGGCGAAGGTGATCAGCCGGCCGTCAATGCCGCCGCCCGCGCCCAGCATCGCCTTGTCGACGCGGTAGGCGCGCCCCTCGTGATAAACGAGGCTGCCCGGGCCGAATTCGGCGATCGCCAGGAAGCGGGCCCGCTGCAGATAGCGGTCCCGGCGCTGTTCGGACTCTCCCGGGATAAAAGCCATCAGCGGCAGACGCGGGAAGTTGTAGCCGGGCAGAAAGCCTTCGGTCGCCAGGAAGCGATAAACAAAGAAATCCGAGCCGACATTGGCCGAGCCGCCCAGCAGGAGGTTGATCTGTCCCAAGGCCTGCGCAAGCCGCGTCTGAGCGCTGCGGCGCTCATATTCCGAAATGGAATAGTCCTTGAGCACCCGGTCGGCGTCGTCCCGCTGCTTCTCCGCGGCGGCGAACAGGTCGCGCCAGCGGCTGAAAGCCCGATCGAAGGAGTCCGCCGCGCTTCCGGCAAGAGACGCCGCATAGGCCTCAGCACCGGTAAACCAGGGGACGCCGGACAAGGTCTCGACCAGCGAGGTCAGCACCGGAACCATGGCGCGTGTGCCGGCTTCCGTCGAGTCCGGCGCTTTGGCGACCGCCTGGACCGCGGCGGACAGGGGCCACCCCGGCGCCGTCATGTCGAGGTTCTGGGGAATGTTGGACTGCAGTTCCAGCCCCGACGCGGCGAGCCATTCCGCATGCAGATGGCTGTCGACCAAGCCCTTGTTGGCGAGGTCGATGGTCGGCGACTTGACGACGCCGGCCACCATCGCCGCCGGATTGGCAAAGAAGTACTGGTCATGCGGGCTTTGCGCCGCGCAATAGGTGACGATCAGTGCCGCCTGGCCGCTGCGGCCGGCTCGGCCGCTGCGCTGGACATAATTGGCCGGCGTCGGCGGCATGTTGCGCAGATACACGACGTTCATCGCCGAAATGTCGACGCCCAGCTCCATCGTCGGCGAACAGAACAGCGTCGGCAGGAAGCGGGAGTCTTCACTCTCTTCTTTTAAGCGGGACGAGTTTTCCTGCAGTTTCTTGAGATCGTCGGCGCCATAGCGGAAGCGAGCCTCTCGCATTTCTCGCAGGAAGCTGTCCACCTGGGCCGTATGCTCCCGGCCCTCGAACCCGAACAGGGCCTGCCCGCCTTCCGCCAGCAGGCCGGCGACCATCCGGTACAGCTCGCAAAAAAATGCGTTCGTCCGCTCTGCCGGCCCAAGGCCATCGCGGGCGCGGAAGACCACGACATTGGCGTTGAGCCGCCATCCGTCCCCGCGCCCCACCGGCGAGGGCCGCGCGGTGATCAGGCCGTACGCCTTTGCGGCGGCAATCAGACCGTCGATGATCTCGCTGACTTCATTTGGGGCAGGCGGCGAGCCCCCGAAGCGAAGCTTGCGGATCTCCCGGCCGACCAGGCTGCGGGCGCTGCCGCGCAGCAGATAGACCTCATCGGCGAGCTTGATCTCTGCCCTCTTTGGGGGATTGACTACAAGGGTCGTAGCGCCCCGAACCCGATCCTCGGCGATCGACCAGGGCGGCTTGACCGTGGTGCGCATGCGGCCCGCAAGCGCTTCGACCATCGTCCGGTCTAGCGCATCCGCCTCCACCGCCAGGCCTCTGCGCATGGTGTCGAGCAGCGTGCGCGCGGCCGCGGCCCGTTCTGCCGGACTTGCCGCCGCCAGCCGGACGACGCCGGCGAACTCATCCTCGTCCGCGCACATCTCATCAAGCGAGACGTAATCGGCTTCCAGCAGCCCCAGCTGTTCCAGGTTGGGATTGGTGAACCGCCAGCCACGCCGCTGATCGATCCAGAAGCGGTGCGCCAGCCCCTCGCGCATCGCCCTTTCGGCGTCCATCCGGCCGGCGCCCTTCACCTCCGGGTCGACCATCCATTCGACCCGGCGGGTAGCGTTCGCCGCCACGAAGCCAAGGGCATTCTGTATCGCCAACCCGACGCGGTCATGGCTTAGGCCATCCGGGCCCGCCGCCTCCAGCGCCGCCAGGATCGCGCCGCGCAGTAGCGTCACGAAGACGAAATCGTTGAAATGGCCCGCCTGCAGCGCGGCGTCCTGCCGGTTGTCGGTAAAGGCCAGCAGCTTGCGCCGGGCCGGCTTGATCGCCGCAGCCCCGTCCTCATGCATCCAGCGCAGCATGGCGGCGATCAGGACCGTGGTGGCGGAACTCCGCCCTTCCGCGCTCAGGGACGCCAGCCGGTTGATGTCACGCGTCGCATCCGTGTGGTAGTCGCCGCAGGCAGGGCAGAATTTGAACTTGCCCGGCATGAACCAGGCGCGCACGCCGCCCGGCCCGACGGTTCCGTCCGGCCGGACGTCATGCACGATCGCCTGTGACTTTCGAAAGCTGGCCTTCAGCCGGACCTCGCCGCGCCTGGTCGCTTCCTGCCACGGCTCCGGATAGTCTTCCGGCGCGCCGCCGAAGCCGAAATCGCCTCCCACCGGCTCGGGCATCAGGAATCCCCAACGCCTGCCACCGAGCTCCGGATCATCTTCCGTGTCGACCGGAACGTCGTCGATCTCACGCTTCTCGAAGAGGATTTGCCCCTGATTGTCCACTTGGAACACCGGATGGTGTTCCTGGCCGCATTTCCGGCAGAAATGCGCAGCGTAGAGCCGTTTGTCCGGGTTATCCGGGTCGTAGACCTGACCGTCGAAGGTGACGGTGCGCCGGCCTGCCGGATCGAGCGTCACATAGACCCGTCCGGCGCCGCTGATCAGCTGGTGCAGGCGAAAGGCGAACAGCGGCTGATGGTCCCCGTCCTCGACGCCACGATCTGTCTCCGTCTGGCTGTAGGCGAGCAGCGCCTCCTTCAACGCCGCGGCGCAGGTCTCGGGATCAACGCCACTCTCTTCGGCCAGGCGGGCGACCGCCGTCTCCACGGCGATCGGCCGCGCCCGTTCCGGCTTCATATCCACGTTCCTGAGGCCCAGCCGGGTTTCCACCCAGATCGCCAAGGCGTCCTGAGCCAGCTCCGCATTGCGTCGCCCGGCGAAAGCGCCCGGCTGCGCTGCCTTACGAACCGCACCGTCCAGGCCGGACAAGCCCTGATCCGCTGAGCGGGTGTCGTCCGTCCTCCGCTTCAGCGTCTCGGTGATCACCGCATCGGGGCCGATCGGCACGCCAAACAGGCGCGAGGCGACGTCGGCCACGGCCCGGTTCCGTTCGTCTTCATCCTCCGCGCTCGACATCGTCGCCGAGGTGCCGATGGCGATCGGCGGCTTCTCGCAGACCCGCGCTTTCAACCGCCGCATCAGCATCGCAACATCTGCGCCCTGACGGCCGCGATAAGTGTGCAGCTCGTCGAGGACGATGAATTCCAGCCCGCGGCAGTTCTCCAGGACTTTTTGGTCGAGCTCGCTCTGCCGGGTCATCAGCAGTTCGAGCATCATGAAGTTGGTCAGCAGAATGTCCGGCGCACGGTCGCGGATCTTCTCTCGATCCTCCGGGGATTCCTGACCGGTATAACGGGCAAACCGAACAGGACCGTCATCCCCCAGGAACTTCCGCAGCTCTTCCATCTGGCTGTTGGCCAGCGCGTTCATCGGATAAATGATGATCGCCCGCGTCCGCGCCGAGGGATCGGCCTGCTTGGCCTTGAGGATCGCGTCGACGATGGGGATGAAAAAGCACAGCGACTTGCCCGAGCCGGTTCCGGTGGTGACCACATAGCTTCGGCCCGACAGCGCGATTTCGATCGCCTGTGCCTGGTGCCGATGCAGCTTCAGCGACGGATCCGGATCATCAGGCCGCGCGTCAGGCGCCCGAAAGATCGCCGCCGTTTCACGGTGCAGTCCCGGCGCCCCGACCAGCTCCTTAAGGCTCTCGCCGCCTTTGTAATGAGGATTGATCTGCAAAAGCGGCGCCGGCCAGAAACGGCGACTGGCATAGCCCGCATCGACCTTCTGGCGGATCTCTTCCGAGCGAATATCGACGAAAGATCGCGAGAACGCTTCGTACTCGCCAATGAGCCAATCGCTAAGTCTGAATACGTCCATCATGAAACCGTTTCGGTCATGGCGGCTCAAGGCCTGTGCATCCGGCCATCCCGCCCTTGTCTGTGAAGGTACAGACCACAAACACGTACTCTCCTTTATCGCGAGCAAAAATCCAAGTCATGTCGGTCATCAGGGCAATCGGGTGAAACGGTGATTGACAGGGAATCGAGGTTCTGAATCGATCGGGGCACCTGATTCGGCTGGGGG